>JBEPVB010000221.1:0-1518 GCA_041691215.1 Chloroflexota bacterium | reverse complement strand
GGCGACATCGTGCCCGGATCCACGTTGATGTACGGATCCAGCTTGAGGATGGAGACCTTGAGCCCTCGGGCCTTGAGCAGGCGACCGATGCTGGCGGCGGTGATGCCCTTGCCCAGCGAGGAGGTGACGCCTCCGGTCACAAAGACATACTTCGCCACGGGCCTGATCCTCCGGGGTTTTTCTCATGCTACTGGAAGAGGGGTCCCGGAGGCAAGAGGAAGGAGCCTCAATGGAGTTCGCCGAGCTCGTTATGAAGCGCCGGACCGTCCGCCGATTCGAGGAAACGCCGGTCCCTCGCGAGGTCCTCGAGAAGATCGCCCGGCTGGCCCAGCACGTGCCGTCGGCGGGCTTCAGCCAGGGCCAGCGCCTGGTCATCGTCACCGACCCGGAGCTGCGCAGGCGGATCGCCGAGACCTGCGGCGAGACCTACTACGCCGAGGCCGGCATGGGCAACTGGATCAGCGAATGCGCCGCCCAGTTCATCCCCTGCGTCAGCGAGGCGATCTATCACCGCCGCTACCAGGAGCCGGACAAGCTGGACGACAGCGGCGAGGAGGGCGAGTGGCCGACGCCGTACTGGTGGATCGACATCGGCAAGACGTCGATGGTCGTCATGCTCGCCGCGCACGACGCCGGGCTGGCGGCCGGGTTTGCGGGTCCCCAGGACGTGCCGGCGCTCAAGCGACTCCTGGCGATTCCTGACGAGTTCCACCCGATTGGGGTCATCCCGGTTGGCAGACCCCTGCCCGATGTCAGGTCACCGTCGCTCAAGCGTGGTTGGGCCCCGTTCGACGACTTCGCCCACTGGGAGCGCTGGTAGTAGGCTCCCGCCGAACTCGCCTAGGTTCCGAGTGTGGCGAGTAGCTCCTTCACCCCGGCCTGTGCATCGGCCGCGTCGTCGTTGATGAAGCAGACGGCCACGACCTGCCGTTCGGGCAGGATCGCCATGAACGACTTGTAGCCGGCCTGACTACCCGCGGCGGCGTAGGCCAGCGCGCGAAAGTAGGAGTCGGGAATTCGCTCGATCCCGAGGCCGTAGAGGTCTGGGTCGTCTGAGCTATCGCCGGCCTGGACCGTTGTCATGGCGTTCAGGCTGTTGAGATCGAGCAACGAGCCCGAGAACAGCCCCCAGCCCCAGCGGGCCAGGCTCGGGGCGGTTGCGGCGACGCCATTCTGGAACGAGAACGTCGTCAGACTGACGCATGGCAGCGTCTTCCCCGTTCCGTACGCCGCAAGTTCCAGGCTGCCTTGATGACCGGCGATGGGGAGGGCCCACGGCTTGGGGGTTGCCCGAGACGGAGCCTGCTCCAGGATCCCGCTCACGCCCATGGGAGCGAACTCAAGCTCCTCGTACGCGGACTCCAGCGGCATTCGAGTAAGGCGTTCGACCGCCAGACCAAGGAGCTTGTATGTGGGGTTCGAATACTGAATCGAGGTTCCGGGGGTGCCATTCGGCGAAGGGATCGAGCGCCGGACCTCGCTCCGTGACCAGACGTGCCCGCAGTCGGCCCGCGCCTC
>JBEPVB010000220.1:0-1537 GCA_041691215.1 Chloroflexota bacterium | reverse complement strand
CGCCGGGTCGGCGGCGCCACCTACCAGGTCCCGGTCGAGATCCGGGGCGATCGGCGCCTGTCGCTGGGCGTGCGCTGGCTGGTCCAGGCCGCCCGCAAGCGGACCGGCAAGAGCATGGGCGAGAAGCTCGCCGCCGAATTCGTCGACGCCATGAACGGCCTCGGCGCCGCCGTCAAGCGACGCGAGGACACCCACAAGATGGCCGAGGCCAACAAGGCCTTCAGCCACTTCAAGTGGTAGTCAGCACCAGCACCCGGGAGAACAAGACCACCGTGCCACGCCAGGTTCCGCTTGCCAAGACGCGGAACATCGGAATCATCGCCCATATCGACGCCGGCAAGACGACCGTTTCTGAGCGGATTCTTTTCTATACCAAGAAGATCCACAAGCTCGGCGAGGTCCATGAGGGCGCGGCCACCCTGGACTGGATGCCCCAGGAGCAGGAGCGCGGGATCACGATCACCGCGGCGGCCACGACCGCGTTCTGGGGCGACCATCGCATCAACATCATCGATACGCCCGGGCACGTGGACTTTACCGTTGAGGTCGAGCGCAGCCTGCGCGTCCTCGATGGGGCCGTGGTCGTCTTCGACGGCGTGGCCGGCGTCGAGCCCCAGTCCGAGACGGTCTGGCGGCAGGCGGATCGCTACGGCGTGCCCCGCTTCTGCTTCATCAACAAGCTCGACCGGACGGGCGCCGACTTCTGGTTCGGCGTGCAGTCCATTCGCGACCGGCTGGGCGCCAACGCCGTGCCGATCCAGATCCCGATCGGCCGCGAGGACTCGTTCGCCGGGATGATCGACCTGGTCGAGATGAAGGCCGTCTACTACCGCGACGAGCTGGGCAACGACATCGACGTCGAGGAGATCCCGGCCGAGCTGCGGGCCGAGGCCGACAAGCACCACCACATCATGATCGAGGCCGTCGCCGACATGGACGACGAGCTGACCCAGAAATACCTCGAGGGCGTCGACTTCACCGTCGACGAGATCAAGCGCGGCCTGCGCCTGGGTACCCTCAGCACCCGGCTCATCCCGGTGCTGGGCGGCTCGGCCCTGCGCAACAAGGGCATTCAGCCGATGCTCGACGCGGTCATCGACTACCTGCCTTCGCCGCTCGACGTGCCGCCGATGATCGCCCTCGACCCGAAGACGGGCGCCGAGCTGGTCCGCCGGCCCGACGACAGCGAGCCGTTCAGCGCCCTGGCCTTCAAGATCGCCGTTGACCCGTTCGTGGGCAAGCTGGCGTTCATCCGGGTCTACTCGGGCACCCTCAAGGCCGGCTCGTATGTCACCACGATCAACGCCAAGAAGGGCGTTCGACGCGAGCGGATCGGCCGCCTGCTCCAGATGCATGCGAACCACCGCGAGGAGATCGAGGAGGTCTACGCCGGCGACATCGCTGCCGCGGTCGGCCTCAAGGACACCTTTACCGGCGACACCCTGGCCGACCCCGACCACCAGGTGATCCTCGAGTCGATGTCCTTCCCCGAGCCGGTCATCGAGGTCAAGATCGAGCCCAAGACCAAGGCCGACCA
>JBEPVB010000219.1:0-1555 GCA_041691215.1 Chloroflexota bacterium | reverse complement strand
CGGCGCCTGTCAAGCCCGATGAGACACCCCGGCGTGCGCATTACTGAGTCGGCACCTCCTTCGTCGCGGGCGGGTTGATCCAGACTGCGGTCGGGATGACCGGTGGGGTGGGTGGCCGGCGGATGAACCGCTCGGGGTGGGCTGCGTAGGCGGCGTCGAGGGTGACGGCCCGGGCCGCGGTGATCTCGGGCGCTCGCCCGGCGTGGACATCGGCCGGGCTGAGCAGGCCGATCCCGCTGTGGCGGTGGACGGTGTTGTACCAGGTGAAGAACTCAGCGCAGAAGGCCCGGGCATCCTCGAGCGAGCCGAAGCGGTCGGGGAAGGTCGGGCGGTACTTGAGGGTCCGGAACTGGGATTCGGAATACGGGTTGTCGTTGGAGACGTGGGGCCGGGAATGGCTGCGCTCGATGCCGAGGTCGGCGAGCAGGAGGGCGACGTCCTTGCTGCGCATCGAGGTGCCCCGGTCGGCATGGATCGTGAGCTGCCCGGGAACGATGCCCTCCTTGTCCGCCGTCCCGGCGATGAGGCGCTCGGCGAGCACGGCACTCTCGCGCGTTGCGACCATCCAGCCCGGTACATAGCGGCTGAACACGTCGAGGATCACGTACAGGTGGAAGTGGGTCCCCCGGACCGGACCACGCAGCTTGGTGATGTCCCAGGTGAAGAGCTCCCGGGGTCCGGTGGCCAGCAGCTCGGGTCGGGCATAGATGGGATGGCGGAGCTGGTCGCGCCGCTCGCGGACCTCGGCGTTGGCGGCGAGGAGCCGGTACATCGTGCGCTGCGACGCGAGGTAGGTCCCCTCATCGAGCAGGGTGGCGTACACGGCAGCCGGTGCCGCGTCGGCGAAACGATCGGCGTGGAGCTCGGCGAGCACGGCGGCCCGCTCCCCGTCGGACAGCGCCCGAGGCGGCGCCGGGCGCGGCTTGGGGGGTCCGTGCCGTCGTCCCCGGTGGCGCCGGTAGTGGGAGGCCCGGGGCACCCCGAGGGCGGCGCAGGCATCCCTCGTGCCGACAACCGGGACGAGCTCCTCGACCCCGGCCGCGATCAACGCTCGTCCTTCGGATCGGCGCCCTCGAGGGAGAGTTCCCGCAAGAGCGCCGAGACGTTTCCCTGGACGGCGATCACCTTCTCGGCCCGGACGAGGCGCGCTTCGAGGCGGTCGATGGTGTCCCGCAGGCGGTCGTTCTCGGCTGCGAGCGGGTTGGGCGCCGGACGGCCCCGGGGCCTGGTCAGGCCCGAGAGGGCACCGGCCCGGTACAGCCGCCGCCACTCGACGAGGTGGGAGCTGTACAGCCCCTCGCGGCGCAGCAGGGCGCCGACCGCGCCGGGTTCGGTCGCAGCGTTCGCCTCCTCGACGATTCTAAGCTTGTAGCTGGCGGTGAACGTCCGGCGCAGCGGGCGCTCCCTGACCTCGGGGTCGGGCATCGGCGCAGCATGGCCCACCAGGGCGCGCGGTGCCAAGGGTTCGAGCATGGTGTGGGTGATCCTCTCCCCGCCCTTGCAACATCAGCTAATCCAGGGGGACGGGTGTCTCACACGATCTTGGCAGAGAGGG
>JBEPVB010000218.1:0-1586 GCA_041691215.1 Chloroflexota bacterium | reverse complement strand
AAGGGCTACATCATGCCCGGCCTGGGCGACGCCGGCGATCGCCAGTTCGGGACGGGCAATCCCGGCTGAGGAGACTGGCGTCCGGTATCGAGGTCCGGCCGAGCGGTCAGGACGCTATATCGTCTCACGTTATATCTACACTGGTACCGGACGTCAAGTTGGTCGTGATCCGCCACCATGGCCTCCTCGCCGGACCGTTGAGCTCTGGGCTCGGCCGGCGTTTCACCTCACGTACAGCATCGGTCGCCAAGACCGGGCACCAAGCGGAGGTCCCACCGTGGACTGGACACTCGAGCTCATCGTCGTTCCCGTCGCCGACATCGACCGGGCCAAGGCCTTCTACATGGATAACGCCGGCTTCGACCTCAACGTCGACCACAGCGCCGGCGACGATTTCCGGGTCGTGCAGCTGACGCCGCCGGGTTCCGCCTGTTCGATCGCGCTCCTCAAGAACAACCAGCAGATGGCCCCGGGCTCCCTCCACGGCCTGCACCTCTGCGTCGAAGACATCGAGGCCGCGCGGGCCGAGCTGGTCCGCCGTGGCGTGGCAGCCAGCGAGCCGTTCTACTTCGGTGACACGGGCCAGGCAGCCGGGCTCGACCCGGAGCGCCGGAGCTATGCAACGTTCTTGACCTTCCACGACCCCGACGGCAACACCTGGCTGGTGCAGGAGGTCCACCGGGCGGCGGGGGCGGCGTGACGATGGCCGGGGCGACCACCGCCCGGGCCCGTTCCGCCGAGGTCGGCACGGGCGTCGGCGGCGACGAAATGGCCTTCGCGACCCTGACCGAACGGCATCGTCGCGAGCTGCATGTTCACTACTACCGGATGCTGGTCCCGTTCGACGAGGCCGACGACGCGGTCCAGGAGACGCTCCTCAAGCTCTTCCCGGCCTTCGGCCTCGCCGCGACGATCGACGCCTGACCCACCGCTGCACCCGGCAACGGGCCGCCGTCCCCGCCGGATCCGGTTACGGCGAGCAAGAAGAAACGGCCGGCCCCACCCGGGAGCCGGCCGTTCGCGAGTCGCGGGGGAGCGGCTAGTTGCCGCCCTCGGTGACCTGGACCGGCACCTTCGTAAAGGCCGCGCCCTTGGTATCGCCGCCGAGGTCCTTGAGGGCCTTGTCGGTCAGGTCGTTGCGGAAGCCGTTCGTCGGCGCCTTTGTCAGGATCTTTGCGTCCGTCGCAACCTGGACCGTTCGGTCCCAGGCCGCCTGGTCAACCTCGCCGATGCCGTTGGGCGACGGCCAGACGAGGGCATTGATCTCGTTCATCTGCCACGCCTGGTGACCCTTGCCGAGCTTCGTACCGGCGGCGACCACGATGTCGACGCACTTGGCAGCGTTGTCCCGGCAGAACTGCCAGCCCTTGTACGAGGCTCGCAGGAACTTGACCGCGAGATCCTCGTTGCCGGTCTTCTTGAGCCAGGCCTCGGACGAGAAGATCGCGTCCTGGAGCATCGAGGTCCCGGCCGACTCCATGGTGATGACGTTCAGGTCATCGGCGGTGTAGAGCTTGCCGGTGGCCGGGTCCTTCGACTCCAGGACCTGGGCGTACTCGTTGTAGGTCATCGCCTCGGCGGCGTCG
>JBEPVB010000217.1:0-1595 GCA_041691215.1 Chloroflexota bacterium | reverse complement strand
CCCGGCTGGGGACCGCGACGCCCGACCTCGCCAACCCAGGGACCGACCTCCGACCGCTGTTCGACCTGCTGATCAGGGTCACGCCGCCGCCCACGTTCACCCCCGGCCACCCGCTCCAGCTCCTCGTGACCAACCTGTCGGCCAACGAGTACGTCGGGCGGATGGCGGTCGGCCGGATCTGGAACGGCTCCATCCGGATCGGCCAGCGGCTGACGGTCCTGCGCGCCGACGAGGACTCGCCCGATGGCTCGGTCGAGCCCGGCCGGACCACGGTCCTGAGCGGGACGGTCACCAGCCTCCAGACCGCCCATGGAATCGAGCGAATCGAGATCGCCGAGGCGAAGGCCGGCGACATCGTGTCGGTGGCCGGGCTGCCCGACGTGACCATCGGCGACACGTTGACCGATCCTGCCGATCCCCGGCCGCTGCCCCGCCTCGACGTCGACGCGCCGACCCTGCGGATGACCTTCGGGGTGAACACCTCGCCGCTGGCCGGCCGGGAAGGCAAGTTCGTCACGAGCCGCCAGATCCGTGCCCGCCTCGACCGCGAGGTCCTGGGCAACGTCTCGATCGAGGTCCACGCCACGGACTCGGGCGATACGTTCGAGGTCCGCGGGCGGGGCGAGCTGCAGCTGGCGGTCCTGATCGAACAGATGCGCCGCGAGGGCTTCGAGCTCCAGGCCAGCCGCCCCGAGGTGATCCTGCGCACGATGGGCGGCGAGACCCAGGAGCCCTACGAGCGGATCACGATCGACATCCCGCCCGACTACATCGGCGAGGTCCAGGCCGCCATGGCCGGGCGCAAGGGCCGCCTCGAGCAGATGTCCACCGACCAGGACGGCCGGGTTCGGATGGAGTTCATCGTCCCCGTGCGCGGCCTGATCGGCTACCGCGGCCAGCTCCTGACCGAGTCGCGCGGGACCGCCCTCATGCACCAGATCGGCGAAGGCTACGGCCCGTGGGCCGGCGAGGTGACCCATCGGACGAGCGGCGTGATCGTGGCCGACCGGCAGGGCGTGAGCAACGCCTACGGCCTCTTCAACCTCCAGGAGCGGGCCGAGCTGTTCATCGGCGCCGGCGAGCAGGTCTACGAGGGGATGATCGTCGGCGAGAACTCGCGACCCGGCGACATGGACGTCAACGCGACCAAGGAAAAGAAGCTGACCAACATCCGGACCCACGCCCACGACGAGGCACTCCGGCTGACCCCGCCCCGGCCGCTGACCCTCGAATCGGCCATCGAGTTCATCTCGGTCGACGAGCTGGTGGAAGTGACGCCTCTCTCGATCCGGCTGCGCAAGCGGCTGCTGACCAACCATGACCGGCGCCGCGAGCGCGGTCGTGAAGAGGATCTCAGCCGCTCCGCCGAATAGGCCGGACGTACAATCGGCCCAATGGCGATCTATCTCGATCATGCCGCGACGACCCCGGTCCGCCGGGAAGTGATCGACGCGATGCTGCCCTATCTCCTCGAGAGCTGGGGCAATCCCAGCTCGGGCCACGCCTACGGGCGGGCGGCCCGGGCCGGCCTGGACCAGGCCCACGAGTCACTGGCCGCGTCGCTCGGCGCCGAGGCCCGCGAGATCGTCCTGACC
>JBEPVB010000216.1:0-1606 GCA_041691215.1 Chloroflexota bacterium | reverse complement strand
ATGTTCCGCCGCGCGTCGAGCTCGATGGCCGCGTCGCGGTCCAGCTCGCCGTCGAACACCGCCCATGCCTCGCGGTAGCCGATGGCACTGAAGGCCGGCAGTGCGGGATCGAAGCGCCCGCGCAGGGCGCGGGCCTCCTCGATCAGGCCGGCATCGAACTGGGCCCGCGCCCGGGTGGCGATCCAGGCGCGATGGGCGTCGGTCGGGACATCGAGACCCAGCCAGGCGAGCGGAGCGCCGTAGCCCAAAGTCGTCGGCCGGGGACGATCCCCGGCGATCTCGGCGATTTCGAGGGCCCGAGCGACCCGGCGGGGGTTGCGGAGATCGACGCTCGCCGCAAGGTCCGGCGCGATGGCCACGAGACGGCCGGCCGCCCGCCCGATCCCACCGACCTTGATCTCGTTCTCGATGCCCCGTCGGACGGCGGGATCGAAGGGCAGGGCGGCCGTATCGAGGCCGCGGGCAATTGCCCGGAGGTAGAAGCCCGTCCCCCCGACGAGGATCGCCAGGCCGCCCGCCGCCGCGATGGGCGGGAGCACCGTGGCCACGTGCGCCGCGAAATCTGCGACCGAGAACGGCTCATCAGCGTCGACGAGGTCGAGGCCGTGATGGGGCACGCCCTGCCGCTCCTCGATGGTGGCCTTGGCCGTGCCGATATCGAGGCCCTGGAAGACCTGGCGGGAATCGGCGGAGATGACCTCGACCGGGATGCCCTCCGAGCGGAGCGACCGCGCCACATCGATCGCCAGGCCGGTCTTGCCCGTGGCCGTCGGACCGGCGATGACCAGGAGCGGCGGCAGCGCCGTCACGCCGCGGGCGTGGCCCCTGTGCTCGTCCCGCGCAGGGCGTAGGGCCCGGCGTGTTCGATCCGTACCGTCACGATGCGCCCGATCCAGTCGGCGCCGCCGGCCAGATGGACCAGCTTGTTGCCACGCGTCCGACCCGAGACGGCCACCTGGCCGGGTCCCGGCTGGACGCCGCGGGGCTCGCTCCCCTCCCCTGTTGGGTCGGGCTCGTCGTGATCATGGGACCGCTCGCGGGCCACAGTGTCGACGAGGACCTCGACCTCCCGGCCGAGCCACGCGCGGTTGCGCTCGAGGCCGATCGGCTCCTGGAGCGCCAGGAGCTCATTCAGGCGGCGGCGCTTGATCGCGGCCGGGACGTCATCTGGGAGGTGCGTGGCGGGGGTTCCGGGTCGCTCCGAATAGGCGGCCGCGAAAACCTGGTCGTAGAGGACGGTCTCGAGGAAGCGAAGCGTCCGCTGGAACTGGGCCTCGGTCTCGCCGCAGAAACCGACGATGACGTCGGTGCTGATCGTGATGTCGGGGACCGCGGCCCGGATCTTCTGGAGCCGCTCGAGGTAGTGCTCCGTCGTGTATTGGCGGCCCATGCGCCGGAGGACGTCATCGTCGCCCGACTGGACCGGAAGGTGGAGCGATTCGCACAGCGACGGGCAGGCCGCCATTGCCTCGATGAGCCGGTCCGACAGGTCCCAGGGGTGCGACGTGATGAAACGCAGCCGCGGGATGGCCGGCGCCCCGTCGGCGGTGCGGATGGCATCGATGGCCCGGATCAGCTCAGCGAGGTCCGGCCGCGACCCGAGGTC
>JBEPVB010000215.1:0-1608 GCA_041691215.1 Chloroflexota bacterium | reverse complement strand
TCGCTTGGCGTGCCGTCACTCGGCTTCGCGGGCGTCCTCGGGGCGGACGTCGATGGTGGAGAGAGCGCCGCCGGCGCGGGTCACGAGCTGCTGGACCTTGAGCTCGGCTTCGGCGAGGAGGCTCGCGCAGCGTTCGTGGAGAGCAACGCCGCGTTCGTAGAGAGCGATCGAGCGCTCGAGGGGCTGGCCGCCGGCTTCCAGTTCGGCCACGGTTCGCTGGAGCTCGGCCAGGGCCTCGTCGAAGGTGAGGTGCTCGATGGGCGGATCAGTCGTCTCCGTCACGCGGCTCCTCGTCCCTGCGATCCGAGAGCCGCGAGAGGCGCGGCGCCAGGAAGAAGATACCGAAGCCGATGCCAATTCCGCCGGCGATGGCTGCGATGACCACGAACGCGACGAGCTCGCCGATCACGAGTCGCCCGCCCGAGCCGGGAACTCGCCCCGGGCAACCCGAACCAGCAACGGACTCCCGGCGGGAGCCTCGTCCGGACCACGAACCACGACGCCATCGGCCGTCCGCCTGACGATCGCGTAGCCGCGCTCGAGCGTCGCGCCAGGGCCTAGCGCCACGAGCGAGGCGGCCGCGGTCGAGAGCTCCCCGCCGGCGCGTCCGAGCCGCCGGGCGACCAGCTCGGGCAGCCGCCCGGCCAGCCGTTCCTCGGCCCGGCTGTGATCCGAGATCCGGATCCGCATCGCCCGCGTCGTCCGTTCGAGGAGATCGCCGGCCCGCTCCCGCGAGGCCGCAAGTCGCGCGGCGGGATGGAGCTGGTCCAAGAGGCGCCGCTCGGCAGCGACATCGAGCGCAGCCGCGCGCAACCCGCGCGCCGCCGCGCCGTGCATCCGTTCGGCCCCGCGCGCCAGCGCCGCGGCGAACTCGGCCCGATCCGGCACCACGAGCTCGGCTGCAGCCGACGGGGTCGGCGCCCGGACGTCCGCCGCGAAGTCGGCGAGGGTGACGTCGACCTCGTGGCCGATGCCGCAGACCACGGGCAGCGGATGGGCCACGATGGCCCGCACGACCCGCTCGTCGTTGAACGACCAGAGGTCCTCCATCGAGCCACCGCCGCGGGCCAGGATCGTGACCGCCGGCGCCTCGTCGCCCCGCCCTTCGTGGCGGAGCTCCTCGACATGGCGCTCCAGGCGGCGGAAGGCGCCGACGATGCTCTGGACGCTCCCCTCCCCCTGAACCTTGCAGGCGACGAGGACGACGGTTGCGAGGGGCCAGCGGCGGGCGAGGACCTGGCAGACGTCCTTCCAGACTGCACCGGTCGGCGACGTGATGACGCCGATGCTCATCGGCCGGGTCGGCAGGGGCCGCTTCCGCGCCGCCTCGAACAGGCCCTCCGCCTGGAGGCGGGCCTTGAGCTGCTCGAACCTGACCGCCAGGTCCCCCACCCCGGACGGCTGGAGGGCATCGACGTACAGCTGGAGCGCGCCCTGGGGCTCGTAGAGGTCGATCCGGCCGTGGGCGACGACCCGCAGCCCGGTCTGGGGCTGGAACGCCGAGCGAATGCGCTCGTCGCGGAACCAGACGCACTGGAGCTGGGACTTCTCGTCCTTGAGGGTGAAGTAGGCGTGGCCGGCCGTCGAGATCGTGACCCGGCCGACCTC
>JBEPVB010000214.1:0-1626 GCA_041691215.1 Chloroflexota bacterium | reverse complement strand
TGCTCGTCCATTGGTCCAGCATCCATCGGGCGGCGACGGAAGGCAACGCCGAGCTGCGTCCGCCGCCGAGCTACGTCCGCCGCCGAGTTACGTCCGCCGCCGAGCTACGCCCGCCGCGGCTACGATGCGCTGGATGCCCGCCCAGCCGAAGCTCAACACGGATTACGAGCGCCACCCGTACTGGCACTCCACGATGCCGCTCCTCCATGGTCGTGCCGGCCGGCAGCTGCCGGACAGCGTCGATGTCGCGATCGTCGGGGGCGGCTATACGGGCGTCGCCGCCGCCCGCAAGCTCGCGCTCCAGGGTGCGAAGGCCGTCCTCCTCGAGGCTCGCACCCTCGGCTGGGGCGCCTCGACCCGCAACGGTGGCATCGTCCACCCCGGCTACAAGTGGGGTCCCCAGACGCTGGCGAAGCGCTGGGGCGCCACCAATGCCCGGGCGATCTACGCCGAATCCCTCGAGGCGACCGAGCTCGTCTTGGGGCTCATCCGGGACAACGAGATCGACGCCGAGCTCCGCCCGAGCGGCTGGCTGGAGCTTGCCTGGGGGCCCGGCCACGCCGCCGAGTTTCCCGGGGACGCGGCGGCCCTCAACGACTTCGGTGCCCGGGCCCGGGTCGTCGAGAAGGACCAGCTCAGGACCGAGATCGGGACCGACGCCTACCACGGCGGCCTGGCCATCGACCCTGGCGGTGTGCTCCATCCGGGCAAGTGGTTCGCCGGCCTGGTTGGCCTCGCCGAACGAGCCGGGGCCGACCTTCACGAGGAGACACCGGTCCGCTCGATCCGGAAACAGGCCGATGGGCGGTTCGTCGTCGAGACGTCGCGGGGCGCGATCCTTGCCCGGGACGTGCTCGTGGCCACCAACGGCTACACCGATGGCGCGGCGCCCAGTGTCCGCCGTCGGATCGTGCCGATCGGCAGCTACATCATCGCAACGGAGCCCCTGCCCGAAGACCTTGCCCGCGATGTCTCGCCGACCGGCCGGGCCTACTTCGACACCAAGAACTTCCTGTCCTATTGGCACGTCTCGGCGGATCGGCGGTTGATCTTCGGCGGACGGGTCAGCTTCCTGCCCACATCGGTCGATCGGACGGCCCGCCTGCTCTTCCGACGGATGCTCGAGGTCCATCCCCAGGTTGCCGGCCACCGGGTCGAGTACAGCTGGGGCGGCAAGGTCGCGATGACCCTCGACCGGATGCCGCACATCGGGCGGCTGGGCGGGATCATGCACGCGGTCGGCTACTCGGGCACCGGCGTTCTGCTCTCGACGTATCTCGGGACCCAGGCCGCGGAGTGGCTGGGCGGGGGTGCCGCGCCGGCGCTCGCGAAGCTCCGCTTCCCGCTCATCCCGGCGCCGTACGAAGGCCGGCCCTGGTTCCTGCCGGCCATCGGCGAGTGGTTCCGCCTCCAGGACCGACTGGCGGCTCGGACCCCCTCAGGTGGAGAGGCTGGCCGCGACGACGTCTCGACCGGTGGCTCGTAGACCCCACTGACCCTCGGCGCTCGGCTAGGCGAGCCCGGCGCTGAGCTCCCGCAGGATGTCCAGCAGGTCCTCGACGTCGCTGTCGATCGCCTGGGTGTTGAGGATCCCGGCCCGCAGCCATGTCTCGCCGCGGAGCCGCG
>JBEPVB010000213.1:0-1721 GCA_041691215.1 Chloroflexota bacterium | reverse complement strand
GAGCCTCCGCGGCCGGGGGGTGACCCGCCGATACGCCCGCCCGGACCTCGACCAGCTCGTCGCCGTCGACCGCGTGGACCTCGAGCTCGGCGAGGCCGAGTTCATCGCGATCGAAGGTCCGTCCGGGTCGGGCAAGACGACCCTCCTGGGCCTGCTGGCCGGCCTCGAGCTTCCCGATGAGGGCGAGATCGAGGTGCTCGGCCACGATCTCCGCCGCCTCTCCCAGACTGAACGCGCCCGCCTTCGCCAGCGTCGGGTGGGGCTCGTCTTCCAGTCGTTCGGGCTCGTCGCCTCGCTCGGAGCCGGCGAAAACGTTGCCCTGCCGATGGCTCTCGCGCGCATCCCGGCGTCGGAGCGCCGAGAACGCGCCAGCGTGGCCCTGCGCGACGTTGGTCTCGAGATCTCCTACGATGCCCGGATCGACGAGCTGTCGGGCGGGCAGCGGCAGCGCATCGGCGTCGCCCGTGCCCTCGCCGCCGGGCCTGCCGTGATCCTCGCCGATGAGCCGACGGGCAGCCTTGACGCCGAGAGCGGCGGGGTGGTCCTGGACCTGCTCACCGACGCCGTCCGGCGGCAACGCATCAGCCTGGTCCTCGTGACCCACGATCCGCTGAGCGCTGCTCGGGCGGACCGTCGCTACCGGATCCGGGATGGCCATCTGGCCGAGGTCGGCGCGGCATGATCCTTCTCCGCCATTCCCTGCAGCTCGTCGTCCGTGAGCCACGCCGGACGCTTGCAGCGCTTGTCGGCGTCGCCATCGCCTCCGCCCTTGTGACGAGCGTCCTCCTCTTCGGTGCCGGGTCGGGCACCACGGTCACGCGGCGCGCCCTTGCCCAAGTGCCCGTGGATGCCCAGGTCCTGCTCGGCCCGTCGGCGGATGCTGGGGCCGCCGAGGCAATAGTCCGCACGGACGCGGCGGTCGTAAAGGTGGAACCCTACGACCTCGCTCATTTCAACGGCGCGGCCACGAACAAGGCCGGCACTGCGACCCAGACCAGCTCGGGCGTCCTCGTGGGTATCGATCCGTCCTACTCGAAGGCGACTGGCCTCTTCGCGCTGTCGTCGGGCTCGCTCGCGCCGGGCATGGTCGCTGTGAGCCGCGACCTGGCCTCGAACCTCGGCGTCGCCCCCGGCGAGACCATCGTCTTCTCGCTGCCGGGCGGCGGTTCCGCGTCTTTCCAGGTGTCGGGCATCGTCTCGATCCTGGGCGCTGATGTCCTCCTCGGACCGATCGATGCGGCACACAGGGCGGCCGGCGCGAATCCGCCGACCAACGTGGCCGTCATGAATCGGGCCGATCTCGATGCCCGGATCCTGTCGATCATCCCACCGACCACCGTCGTCGCGGAGTCCGGGGCCGTGGGCAGCGCCGCCGGGTCGCCACTGCCGAGCGGCGCCGGCGTCGGCGGATCGCCCGTCGCCGCAACCGAGCCCGCCGTCCGGCGCGAGCTCCACCTCCAGCTCGACCATGCGCAACTACCCGGCGATCCCGTCGCTGCGCAGAAATGGCTCGATCAGGTGCGTCGCCGGATCGAGCGCCAAGCCGCCGGGGCGTTCACCGTCGTCGACGACGCCAGCGCCTCCCTTGAGCCCCTGGCCGCCGATCTCGCATGGGGCCAGCTCCTCTTCATCTTCCTGGCCCTGCCGGGCATCGGCCTGGCCCTCGCCCTGTCGAGGCTCGCTGCCGACGCGACCGCCGACGCCACTCGTCGCCACGCGGC
>JBEPVB010000212.1:0-1721 GCA_041691215.1 Chloroflexota bacterium | reverse complement strand
GGGCGTCGCACGCCTCCTGGAGCATCCGCTTCTCGTTGCGGATGATGATCTCGGGGGCGCCGAGCTCGAGGAGCCGCTTGAGGCGGTTGTTGCGGTTGATGACGCGCCGATAGAGGTCGTTCAGGTCGGAGGTCGCGAAGCGGCCGCCGTCGAGCTGGACCATCGGCCGGAGATCGGGCGGGATCACCGGCAGGACGGACAGGATCATCCACTCCGGGCGGGTCCCGGAGCGGCGGAAGGCCTCGATCAGGCGCAGGCGCTTGATGGCCTTCTTGCGGCGCTGACCAGAGCTCGTTCGGACCTCGACGTGGAGGGTGCGGGCCAGCTCCTCGAGATCCATCCGGCTGATGATTTCGCGGATCGCCTCGGCGCCCATGCCGGCCGAGAAGAGGCGGCCCTTGCCGGCCTGGTTGAAGCGTTCCTCGAGCTGCCGGACCTCGGATTCACCGAGGGTCTGGAGGCCCTTGACCCCCTCGAGCTCGTCGCGCACGCGGCGCAGCTCCTCCTTGGTCCCCTGGGCCTGCTCGGCGAGCTTCTCGCGCTCCGAGCGGACGGTGTCGTCCATGGCCGCCCGGAGGTCGGCGATCTTCTGCTCGACCGCGGTGGCCTCGTCGCGCTCACGCGCCTGGAGCTCGTCGTTGACGCGCTCCATCTCGGCCGAGACGACGGTCCGGAGACGGGCGACCGCCTCCTTGCCGCTCTTCTCGCCGGCGGGCACGATGACCTCGCCGGTCGGGGCGAAGACTACGGTCTCCTCGGCGGCCGTGGTCTTGACCGTCGCGAGCTGGGCCTCGACGGCCTGGGCGGCGGCGGCGATCTCCTCCGTCCGGGCGGCCCGCTGGGCCTCGAGGTCCGACTTGGTGGCGGCCAGCTCGGAGTTCAGCTCGTCCTTCTGGCGGTTGATGTTGGCCCGGAGCTCGTCCTCGAGCTCACCGAGGGCGAGGCCGGACTTGCCACCGCGACCGGCGGCCTCCTCCTCGAGGTTGGCCAGGAGGCGTCGCCGGACGTCCTCGTCGACGCTGGTGACGATGTACAGGGCGAAGTACAGGATCCGCTCGAGGTTGCGGGGGCTGATGTCCAGGAGGATGCCCAGGCGGGAGGGCGTGCCCTTGAAGTACCAGATATGGCTGACCGGGCTGGCCAGCTGGATGTGGCCCATCCGCTCGCGGCGAACCTTCGACCGAGTGACCTCGACGCCACACTTGTCGCAGATGATGCCCTTGTAGCGGATGCGCTTGTACTTGCCGCAGTAGCACTCCCAGTCCTTCGTGGGACCGAAGATGCGCTCGTCGAAGAGACCATCCTTTTCCGGCTTGAGCGTCCGGTAGTTGATCGTCTCCGGCTTCGTTACCTCACCCTTGGACCACTCCCGGATCTGGTCCGGGCTGGCAAGTGAAATACGGATGGCGTTGAAGTTGTTGACCTCGAGCATCGTTCTCCTCCGCGCCGCCGCCTGGCTTCAGCAGCGCGATCCGGACCTGTGGCGAGCGTGCGCGGGCCGGCCGGGACCCGCGAACGCGTGTTGAAAGTTGCTGCTGTCAGTCCTCGAACCCGGCGAGGTTGATCCCGCCGAGATCGGGGAGAAGGTAGCCCGCGGCATCGTCCTCGGCCAGCGGGATCTCCTCGTCATTGGGATCGAGGATCTCCGCGTTGAGCCCGAGGCTCCGCAGCTCCTTGATGAGGACCTTGAAGGATTCGGGGACGCGGGGCGGCTGGATCTC
>JBEPVB010000211.1:0-1771 GCA_041691215.1 Chloroflexota bacterium | reverse complement strand
CCCGGGATCCAGACCCAGGGCGACTGGACCGACTGCGGGAGCTGGCCGCTCGGCGAGGGCAGCGCGTCGCTGTACGCCTTCGTCGCGATCCTCGGCTCGAGCCGGATGCTCGCGGTCCGCTTCGCGACCGACAAGACGCGGGTCACGACGCTCGCGGCGATCGTCCGCTGCGTCGACGACCTGGGCGGGGCGAGCGCCGAGTTCCTGACCGACCGGGACACCGCGCTGATGTCGGGCTCGCGGGCCGACGGCAGCCCGATCTTCGCCTCGGACTGGGTCGACATCGCCGCCCTGCTCGGGACCAGGCCGCGAGCCTGTCGGCCGTACCGGGCCAAGACGAAGGGAAAGGTGGAACGGGTCATCCGCGAGGTCAAGGAGGACTTCCTGGCGTGGCTGACCGGGCAGGTCTTCCCGGAGCGCCCGACTCTCGCCTGGTACGACGCCATGGCTCGGCGCTGGACGACCGAGGTCGTCGCGACGCGCCGCCATCGGACGACCGGGCGGGTCGTCGGCGAGGCGTGGATCGAGGAACGCGGGCTGCTGACGCCCGTCAGCCGCCGGCTCCTGGCCCGGATCGAGGGTCACGACACCCTCGTCCCCCTGCCGGACCCCGTCAGCGCCTCCAGGATGCCCGCTGCGCTCGGCGAGGCCGTCGAGGCCCGGCCCCTCGCGGTCTATGCCGAGCTGGTCCGATGAGCCGGGGCACGGAGTCCCGGACGGCGACCGCCTATGCCCGCCTGCGCGAACACCTCGCGTATCTCGGCCTGGCCACCGCGTCCGAGCGGCTGGCCGCCGAGCTCGAGCGGGCGAGCACCGAGATGACGGCCCCGGTCGAGGTCCTCGAGCGGCTCCTGGCGGCCGAGGTCGAAGCGACCGCGGCCCGTCGCCTGTCGGGCCGGTTGCGCTTCGCCCACTACCCGCTCGACAAGCGCCTCGCCGGGTTCGAGTTCGACTTCCAGCCCTCGATCGACCGCGCGGTCATTGCCGAACTGTCGACCCTCCGCTTCGTCGAGGAGCGCCGCAACGCCCTGTTCCTGGGGCCACCGGGAGTGGGCAAGAGTCATCTCGCCATCGCCTTGGGGATCGCCGCCACCGAGGCCGGCTACCGGACCTACTTCACGACCGCGGTCGATCTCGTCGCCCACCTCCAGGCGGCTCATCTCGAGGGCAGCTGGACCAGCAAGATGCGGACCTACACCGGGCCGTCGGTCCTGGTCATCGACGAGCTCGGCTACCTGCCGATGGACGCCACCTCGGCCCACTGGATCTTCCAGGTCGTGTCGCGCCGCTATGAGCGCGGCTCGATCGTCCTGACCAGCAACCGCGGCTTCGGCGACTGGGGCCAGGTCTTCGCCGATCAGGTCGTCGCGAGCGCGATCCTCGACCGCCTCCTGCACCACGCCACCGTCGTCAACATCAAGGGCCAGTCCTATCGGATGCGGGCCCACGTCCCACCAGCGGGCTCAGCTCGGGAGGGCGCTGCTATGCTCGGCTGACCTCGCTCGTCTCTGTACTTTTCGTGGCGATCTCTCTGCACCTTTGGTGCTCACTCACAATACGATGAACACGATCAGTTGAGCTGCCTGACTCTCGCCCACGGCAGGTGCCTCGTCGAGTGCGGCTTATGGGTGCCCCCTCGCACCCGAGTCGCGGACCGTAGGCGGATGTCCACGGAGCGGTCCATGGGGCGAATGCCCTAGTGCGCGGCGCGGCCGGTCGCCGTACCGCCCGCGGCCTGACGGGCGCTGAGGGCCCACCCAGCGCCCCCGTC
>JBEPVB010000210.1:0-1807 GCA_041691215.1 Chloroflexota bacterium | reverse complement strand
TCGACGATCGAGGTGAAGCCATCGGCCACCACCGAGCAGCCCGGATCCGTGCCGCAATGGGCATGGAGCGTGCCGGGCTGGATCCGCCAGACCTTCGACTGCCCGAGCGGGCCCGGGAAGCCGCGGAGCTCGCCGACGTACGCCGCGCCATCCGGCCCGATGACGACCGACGTTGCCACCGCCTCGGTGGGGATCTCGGCCGGGAGGTCGCAGACGAAGGCGAGCGAAGGATCGTTGACATCGGGGCAGCCGACGAGCTGCTTCGCGTTGGCGGTCGAACCCAACTCGGTCGGCAGCGTCGCGACCCAGTCGATCGCGCCGCGC
The DNA here is from genome assembly GCA_041691215.1 of Chloroflexota bacterium. Lineage (GTDB taxonomy): Bacteria > Chloroflexota > Limnocylindria > Limnocylindrales > CSP1-4 > UBA5189. The sequence continues at coordinate 1,483 of JBEPVB010000210.1, read as the reverse complement.
GGCCCGACGAAGAGGACGTCGTTCGCGCCGGCGTCGGCCACGAGCGCCCCGCCGCCGTTGAGGACGGCGACCTTGTAGGGATTGGAATCGATCTGGGCGCCGTCGGGATTCACGTTCGCCTCGAACGCTCCGAGGTCGGCGAACTCCGCGACGCGGCCGTTGGACGCCCGCCACAGCTTGGCGCTCGAGGCATCGCCGCCGCCACCCGTCAGGGCGAAGAAGCTGCCACTACCGATGGGCCCGACGTCGTCGACGCCCGGCAGCGGGACGGCGAGGGTCTGGACTCCGTGCTTGATGGAGACCACGCCCTGGCCAGCGTCGGCCACGAGCAGGCTGCCATCGGGGGCCGTGGCCAGGCCGAAGACCGGCGAGGCCAGGTCGACCCCAGACTTCTTGCCGGTCGCCGCGGCCGGCGCCGCGAGCAGGACGGCCATCACCGCCACGATCGAGAGCATGGTGCGGGAACCACGAACGACGCGCGACATTCGATCCCTCCTTGGATTGTGTCGGTCGACAAATCAGCCCCGTCGACCGAGGAGCCAGGCCCCAAGGGCCAGGAAGAACACCGGGCTCAGGACGCCGGCGACGAGGGCCGGCCCGAGGACGAGGAGGCTCGTGGCGTCGAGCACGATCAACCTGGACAGCCAGGTGATCACGAGGAGGACGCCGAGCAGGATCCCGAGCGGCCGGACCCACGTCGGAAGGTCGCTGCCGCGGCCGGCGAGCCAGGCCAGCGTCGCGACGGCGACGCCGGTCAACCCGAACGTCGCGAAGCCTCGCGGGTCCGTGGAGCTCGGCAGGTCGCTGACGAGCGATGGCGGGTGAAGGACGTTGGCGAGGTCGAACGCCCCGTGGCTCGAAGCCGCCAGGGATCCGACGATGCCGAGGCCGAGGGCCAGGACGGCAAAGCCTTCGTCAAAGCGGCGAACACGGTTGAAGACGGCGACGAGCCCGCCGGTGGCGAGCAACGGGGCGAGGAGCAGGAAGATCGCGCTCAGCTCAGCGTCCTTGAGGAGGACGAAGGCGATCGCGTAGCCGATCCCGGCGATTCCGGCCAGGATCGACAGCCAGCCCGCGAACCGATCGAAATCCGAAGCCGGTGGCGTGTCCATTTCCCCCTCCGAATGTCACGACCTTGGTCAGATCATTGTCGGGTCAGCCGCAAGACCGCGCGCGGCGCAGGCGCACGTGGCTGGCGTTGGCAGAGGCCCCCTCGTCCGATCGGCCGTGGCCGTGAGGCAGTCCCAGGGATCACCGGCGGTCGAGCGCCTGACGGCTATCCTTGCCGCTATCCCGCCGCGCCCGCGCGCTTGTGCCGGTGCGGGATCGCCGACCGGAAGGAACCCCAGTTATGCCAACGGCCCGCAACACGGTGACCATCACCAAGCCGGTCGACGAGGTCTTCGCCTTCGTCGCCGACGGGACCAACGCGCGACGCTGGCGGCCGGCCGTCCTGGACGTCGCCCTCGCTTCGGGCAGCGGC
>JBEPVB010000209.1:0-1834 GCA_041691215.1 Chloroflexota bacterium | reverse complement strand
GTAGCGAAATGACGCAGGTCGCCAGCCGCGGCGCCGCCCGACGCAAGCGCCACGAACGGATCCGCCTCCGCCTGGAGGGGGGTTCGGCGCGGCCGCGTCTCGCGGTCTTCCGGAGCCTCAACCACATCTATGCCCAGGTCATCGACGACACGTCGGGGACGACCCTGGCTTCCGCCTCCACGCTCGAGAAGGAGCTCCGCTCCGCCTCGGGCACAAAGTCGGAGGAGGCCGCGGCCGTCGGCAGGCTCCTCGCCTCGCGGGCCAAGACCGCAGGCGTCGAGCGCGTTGTCTTCGATCGAGCCGGGTACCGGTATCACGGGCGCGTCAAGTCGCTCGCTGAAGCGGCCCGCGAGGCCGGACTCGACTTCTAAGGAGCTGACGTGGCACGCATCGACCCCAACAAGCTCGCGCTCGAGGAGCGCGTCGTCCAGATCAATCGCGTGGCGAAGGTCGTCAAGGGCGGCCGCCGCTTCAGCTTCAGCGCGGTCATCGTCGTCGGCGACGGGGCCGGCCACGTGGGCGTCGGCCTGGGCAAGGCCGGCGAGGTCCCCGAGGCGATCCGCAAGGGCGTCGAGGACGCCAAGAAGCACCTGATCAAGATCCCGATGGTCGGGACGACGATCCCCCACGAGGTCAAGATGGAGTACGCGGCCAGCAGCGTCCTCCTGAAGCCCGCCTCCCAGGGCACCGGCGTCATCGCCGGCGGATCGGTCCGGGCTGTCGTCGAGTCGGCCGGGATCCGCGACATCCTGTCCAAGGTCCACGGTTCGACCAATCCGGTGAACGTCACCCGGGCGACCCTCGAGGGCCTTCGCAGCCTCCATTCGGCCGAGGAGCTCGGCGCTCGCCGCGGGATCGTCCTCCACAGCCGGATCCAGGGTCAGCCGGCGACAGAGGTGAGCCGTGGCCGGTAAGCTCAGGGTCACCCAGGTCAAGAGCACGATCAGCCACATCGCCCGGAACCGGGCGACGATCAAGGCGCTCGGGCTCCACGGCATCGGCAGCAGCGTCGAGGTCGCCGACAACGATGCGACCAGGGGCATGGTCCGCCAGGTCCGCTTCCTGGTGACGGTCGATGAGCTGGCCGGCGACGGAAAGGCCCACGCGAGCAAGACCGGCGGGCATGCCAAAGGCGAGACGCCGAAGGCCAAGAAGGCGGATCCCGAATGAAGCTCCACGATCTCCGGCCGGCCCCCGGAGCCCACAAGAAGAAGACACGGGTCGGGCGCGGCATCGCGGCCGGCCAGGGCAAGACCGCGGGTCGCGGAACCAAGGGCCAGAAGGCTCGCGCCGGCGGCAACATCCCGGCCTGGTTCGAGGGCGGCCAGACGCCGCTCCATCAGCGCATCCCGAAGCTCCGCGGCTTCAAGAATCCTTTCAAGGTCGACTACGAGATCGTCAACGTCGGCGACATCAGCCGCCTCGTCGAGCTCGGCATCCTCGAGCCCGGCGACATGCCCGGGGCGAAGAAGGCCAAGGAGACTGCGCCGATCACGGTCAACCAGGAGATCCTCCGCGCTGCCGGCCTCGTCCGGACGCTCAACAAGCCGATGAAGGTCCTTGGCAACGGCGAGCTCTCGACGGCCCTCTTCGTCGTCGCCGATGCCGTCAGCGGGCCGGCCCGGACGAAGATCGAAGGAGCCGGCGGAACGGTCTCGATCCTCGAGGTTCCCAAGGGGCCCAAGGCGGCTCTCGGCCTCGTCCTGGAAGCCGACAGTCCCGCCGTCGCGGAGACGAAGGCCATCAAGCCGGGCGATGCCGTTGGCCACGAGCATGCCGGGGCGAACGAGGCCGACAGTTCCGCTGCCGAGGAGCCGACGGAGCCGGCGGTGCC
>JBEPVB010000208.1:0-1843 GCA_041691215.1 Chloroflexota bacterium | reverse complement strand
GACGCGATCATGATGGTCGAGGCCGGGGCCAAGCTCCTGCCCGAGGACGTCATGGCCGAGGCCATCCTCTTCGGTCACCGCGCCCTCCAGCCCCTCGTCGAGATCCAGGAGGAGCTCCGAAAGCTCGCCGGCAAGGCCAAGAGCACGCCGTTCCTCGAGGCGGGTACCGGCTCGGTCCTCGATTTCGCCGATGCGGTCGGCGCTGGCGATGAGCTCGTCGTCGTCGACGTCGAGACCACCGGCACCGACCCCAAGATGGCCGATCTCGTCGAGATCGCGGCTGTCAAGGTCAAGGGCGGCAAGATCACCGACCGCTGGTCGACGCTCGTCAACCCGGGCCGCCCGATCGTCGGCAACCAGATGCACGGCATCAAGGACGCCGACGTCAAGAAGGCCCCGAGTCCGGCCGAGGCCGCCAAGCAGGCCCTCAAGTTCATCGGCTCGTCGCGGGTCGTTGGCCACTCGGTCGGCTTCGACCTCGGCTTCATCGAAGCGGCCCTCAACGACGGGGCCCAGTTCGAGCAGGGGAAGTACCTCGACACCCTGACGATCGCCCGGGAGGGCTACCCTGACCTCGAGAACTACAAGCTCGAGACGCTGTCCCGCTTCTTCGGCATCGAGCTCGCCCAGGCCCACCGGGCCGGCCCCGACGCCGAGGCGACCGCCAACCTCCTCATCTGGTTCAGCAGCGACCTGTCGGGCCGGATCGCCGCCCTCCGAGAGGGCATCGCCGGCTCCATCCGGGCCACTCGAACCGGCGGCGACAGCAAGGCCCTCGCCGAGGCCGCTCGCCGCGAGGCGCGCGTAAGCAAGAGCCTCTTCAGCCTGATCAACAAGAAGACCGCCCGCAAGCTGGCCCTCGAGGAGGGCATCCGCATGGACGGCCGCGGCCTGACCGAGCTTCGCCAGATCTCGGTCGACGTCGGGATCCTGCCGCGAGCCCACGGCTCGGGCCTCTTCACCCGCGGCGAGACGCAGGTCCTGACGATCGCCACGCTCGGCTCGTCCTCGGACGTCCAGCGCATCGACACGATCAGCCCCAAGACCGAGAAGCGCTACATCCACCACTACAACTTCCCGCCCTACTCGACCGGCGAGAACAAGCCCATGCGCGGGCCCAGCCGGCGCGACATCGGCCACGGCAACCTGGCCGAGCGGGCGCTCATCCCGGTGCTCCCGAAGACCGAGGACTTTCCCTACGTCATTCGGCTCGTGTCCGAGTGCCTGTCCTCGAACGGCTCGACCTCGATGGCCTCGACCTGCGGCTCGACCCTCGCCCTGATGGACGCGGGCGTGCCCATCTCGGCGCCCGTCGCCGGTGCGGCGATGGGCCTCATCAGCGAGCCCGATGGCCGGTTCGTGGTCCTGACCGACATCCTCGGCAAGGAGGACTCGGTCGGTGACATGGACTTCAAGGTCACCGGAACCCGGGACGGGATCACCGCCCTCCAGATGGACATCAAGGTCCAGGGCATCAACGAGGCCATCATCCGGGGCGGCCTCAAGCAGGCCCTGGAGGCCCGCCTCGCCATCCTCGACAAGATGACCGAGGTCATGCCCGAGGCCCGTGGCGCGATGAGCGACTTCGCGCCGCGCATCACCACCATCAAGATCAACCCCGAGAAGATCCGCGAGATCATCGGCAAGGGCGGCTCCATGATCCGCAAGATCCAGGAGGAGACCCAGACCGAGATCAACGTCGAGGACGACGGCTCGGTCGAGATCGCCGCCGTGAGCGGCGAGAACGCCCGCAAGGCCATCCAGTGGATCGAGAGCCTGACCAAGGAAGTCGAGGTCGGCTCGCTGTACCTCGGCAAGGTCACCCGGATCATGGGCTTCGGCG
>JBEPVB010000207.1:0-1860 GCA_041691215.1 Chloroflexota bacterium | reverse complement strand
TCGGCTCGTCGAGGACGTAGACGCCGCCCTTCTCGGCCATCTGGATCGCCAGCTTGAGCCGCTGCCGCTCGCCGCCCGAGAGCGTCGTGAGGGGTTGGCCGAGGGTGAGATAGCCGAGCCCGACGTCGGCGAGGCGGTCGAGGATCGCGTGCGCGGCCGGCGTCCGGGGCTCGCCGGCACCGAAGAACGCTTCCGCCTCGGTCACGGACATCGCCAGCACCTCGGCGATGTCCCTGCCGCCGAGCTTGTACTCCAGGACCTCAGCCTGGAAGCGCTTTCCTTCGCACTCCTCGCAGGTCGAGGTGACGGTATCCATGAATCCAAGCTCGGTGTAGATGACACCGGCGCCATTGCAGGTCGGACAGGCCCCCTCGGAATTGGCGCTGAAGAGCGCCGGCTTCACGCCGTTGGCCTTGGCGAACGCCGTGCGGATCGGGTCGAGCAGCCCGGTGTACGTCGCCGGGTTGCTCCGTCGGGAGCCCCGGATCGGGGTCTGGTCGACCACCACCACGCCGTCCCGGACCGACACTGAACCGTGCATCAGCGAGCTCTTGCCCGATCCAGCCACGCCGGTCACGACCACCAGCACCCCGAGCGGGATGTCGACATCGACGTCCTGGAGGTTGTTGGCGCTCGCGCCACGCACCTCCAGGACGCCCGACGGTTTCCGCACCGCCGACTTCAGGCGGGCCCGGTCACCCAGGTGGCGGCCCGTCAGCGTGCCGCTGGCCCGCAGCCCTTCGACGCTGCCCTCGAACACCACTTCGCCACCGGCGGTGCCGGCACCAGGGCCCAGGTCGACGGCGTGATCGGCGATTGCGATCGTCTCCGGCTTGTGCTCGACAACCAGGACGGTGTTGCCCTTGTCGCGTAGCCGGAGAAGCAGGCCGTTCATCCGCTCGATGTCGTGCGGGTGCAACCCGATCGTCGGCTCGTCGAAGACATAGGTGATGTCGGTCAGCGACGACCCAAGGTGGCGGATCATCTTGACGCGCTGCGACTCGCCGCCGGACAGGGTGCCCGACGGCCGGTCGAGGCTGAGATAGCCCAGCCCGATCTCGACGAACGAGTCGAGGGTCAGCTGGAGGGCCGTCAGCAGCGGCGCCACCGAGGGCTGGTCGAGGCCACCCACCCAGCCGGCGAGGTCGCTGATCTGCATCGCGCAGGCATCGGCGATGTTCGTCCCCCCGATCCGCGAGGACCGGGCCGGCTCGCTGAGCCGGGTGCCGCCGCATTCGGGGCAGGCGGTGAAGGTCGCCGCGCGCTCGACGAACGCCCGGATGTGAGGCTGGAGCGAGTCGAGGTCCTTGGACATCATCGACTTCTGGATCTTGGGTATCAGCCCCTCGTAGGTGAGGTTCACGCCGTTGACCTTCACCTTGGTCGGTTCCTTGTACAGGAAGTCGTTCAGCTCCTTCTTCGTGTAGTCGCGGATCGGCTTGTCCGGGTCGATGAAGCCGGACGCCGTGTAGATCCCCACCGTCCACCAGCTGTCGACCTTGTAGCCGGGGATGGTGATCGCACCCTCGGCGATCGACTTCGTGTCGTCATACAGCTCGGCGAGGTCGATGTCGTTCACCTTGCCCGTACCCTCGCAGCGGGGGCACATGCCCCCGGTGATCGAGAAGCTCCGCCGCACTGCCTTCCCGGCCCCCCGGGCAACGGTTGCCGCCCCGGTTCCCTGGACCGAGGGGACGTTGAACGAGAACGCCTGGGGCGAGCCGATGTGGGGCTGGCCGAGCCGGCTGAAGAGGATGCGGAGCATGGCGTTGGCGTCGGTGGCGGTGCCGACCGTGGAGCGGACGTTGGCGCCCATCCGCTCCTGGTCGACGATGATCGCGGTCGTCAGCCCGTCGAGCA
>JBEPVB010000206.1:0-1904 GCA_041691215.1 Chloroflexota bacterium | reverse complement strand
CTCGTCGAGACCCGCACCTTCAGCTCGAGCGTCGTCTACCTCCGCTACCGCGTGGCCCGCTGAGGCCATCACGCCGGAGGACCTACAGGTTCCCCCGCTTCGCCTGTTCGATCTCGATGGCCTCGAAGAGGGCCTTGAAGTTGCCGACCCCGAAAGGCCCTTTGACGAAGGGTGCCATCCCCGCGCAACGGCGCAATAGTTGAACGCTGGGCCCGTCCTGACCACCATCATCTTCGGACAACGCTCCCCTTGAGCGTCAAACGTCGGTGGTGATGGTGGACCGCGACCTCATCGAAGCGGCGCAACGTGGTGATCAGGCGGCCTTCGTCGACCTGGTTCGTTCACGTGGCGATCGCTTCTTCGGGATTGCGCTGCGGATCCTCCGGGACATCGACCGGGCCGAGGACGCTCTACAGGACGCGCTGGTGATCGCCTGGCGGGACCTGCCGAGCCTCCGCGATCCGGACCGGTTCGATGCCTGGGTTCATCGCGTGCTGACGAACGTGTGCGTTGCTCACGCGTCGCGCGAGCGTCGCCGAGCCTCGAACCTGACCGTGATCCCCTGTGGGGACGTCGCGACGCATGACGACGTCCAAGGAGTGGCGGATCGCGATCAGCTCGATCGTGGGTTCCGCCGGCTCGTGCCGGAGGAGCGCGCGGTCCTGGTCCTGCATCACTACGTGGGCTACGCCCCATCCGAGATCGCCGAGCTGCTCGGCGTGCCGGCTGGGACCGTGCGCTCGCGCCTTCATCACGCCCATCGCGCCATGCGCGCTGCTCTCGAGGCGGACGCGCGGGCATCGGCAGTCGGAGGGTCGCTTGCATGAACGAACGCTCCGACATGAATCGCATCCTTCGCGACTGGCTCGACGCCGAACCAAGCGTCATGCCGGATCGGGTCGTGGATGTCGTCGCCGATCGCATCGCGCAGCAGCCCCAGCGGCGCGCCTGGCTTCCCTATCGGAGGCCCCTGCCCATGAACTCACTCGCCAGGTTGGCGGCTGCGCTGGCTGCCGTGCTCATCATCGCCGTGGTCGGTTGGAATCTACTGCCCGGAAATCGGTCCGCGATCGGAGGCCCAGGCCCAACCCCGAGCCCTTCACCGACCTTCTCGCCATCGCCGGTCGGTCCCAGCCCCACCGCGATCGCCTGCGAGAGCAACCTGCCTGGCTGCGCCGGGCTCCTGTCTGCGGGACTCCATCACTCCAACAAGCTCGAACCGGCGTTGTCCTTCAACCTGGCCTCGGCGTGGATCAACACCCTCGACACTCCAACGATCTACGAGCTGGTCCCGGCATATCCCTTCCCCCCCGAGACCCAGATCTTCGTCTGGACGAACGCCGTCCTCGGCAAACAGACACCGGCATGCGACTCGATTGCCCTGGGCGCAGTCGGAAACGGCGTTGGCGACTGGATGAGCTATCTCCGGGCACACCCAGGGCTGACGTCGTCGGTGCCAACGGCGGTTACGCTCGGGTCCGTGAGCGGCCAGGTCATCGACCTCTCGATGAAGCCGAGTTGGAAGGAGACTTGCTCCGGGCTGGATCTGGGACCGGTTGTCGAGTTCATCCTTGACACGGATCCCGTCGCCGGGACGCCGCTCTATGGCGTGTCAGGGAGGGCCAACGTCCACCTGCTCGTGCTCGATGCTGGCGGCCGGACAATCGTCGTTCAGGTCTACGTGCCGACAAGCACATCAAGGTTGCATTCGATAATGGCGGACCTGCAGTCCCTGCTCGATTCGCTCCGTTTCGGGACCGGCTGACCCCGGCGCTCGGGCCCGGCGCAGGCCTCGGCTAGAGGTTCCCGCGTCGGGCCTGTTCGATCTCGATGGCCTCGAAGAGGGCCTTGAAGTTGCCGACCCCGAAGCCGCGTGACCCGTGCCGCTCGATGATCTCGAAGAA
>JBEPVB010000205.1:0-1934 GCA_041691215.1 Chloroflexota bacterium | reverse complement strand
GCCGCGTCGGGGCGCCGCCCGGGCGGGATCGCCGTTGCCCGCGGAGACCGGGGCGCCGAGCGCCTCCGAATCGGCCCAGCCATGACCGTCCGCGTCTTCATCGTCGACGACCACGAGCTCTTCCGATCCGGAGTTCGCTCGGAGCTCCAGGGCGACGTCGAGATCGTGGGCGACGCAGGGACCGTGGCCGAGGCGATCGCCGGGATCCGGGAGACCCGACCCGACGTCGTGCTCCTCGATGTCCACATGCCGTCCGGCGGCGGGCTCGCGGTGATCGATGCCATCCGCGCCGAACAAGCCGACGCGCGCTTCCTGGCCCTGTCGGTCTCGGACGCCGCCGAGGACGTCATCGGCGTGATTCGCGCCGGCGCCCGAGGCTATGTGACCAAGTCGATCTCGCCCGAGGAGCTCCAGGCCGCGGTCAGACGCATCCACGATGGCGATGCCGTGTTCTCGCCACGGCTGGCGGGGTTCGTCCTCGATGCCTTCGCCTCAGGGCCTGCGGCGCCGCTCGACCCGGAGCTCGACCAGCTCTCGCCGCGCGAGCGCGAGGTCCTCCGCCATATCGCCCGCGGCTACACGTACAAGGAGGTTGGCGGCGAGCTCGGCATCTCGGTCAAGACCGTCGAGACCCACGTATCGGCCGTCCTCAGGAAGTTGCAGCTGTCGAGCCGCTACGAGCTCTCGCGCTGGGCGGCCGATCACAGCATCGTGTGAAGCTCGCGCGGCCGGCCCTCCGGCGCGGGCCGCGCGCCACGCCGCCGATTGCCGCGCCGCGGGCGCCCTGCCGCGCGGATCCCCGACGCCGCGACGCTCGACGCCATGCGCTTCGCCGCCGGCCTTGCGGGCACGATCACCGACCCGGGGCCCGAGGGGAAGTCGATGGTCGGCCGCATCGACGTCGTCGGCCGTCGCCACATCCTGGGGACCTCCACGGTCCTCCGTGCCACCTCGGCGGCCAGCCGGCGCTCAACGCCAACGCGGGCCTGTTCAGCTAGCGACGAGGCTCAGCTGCACCGTTCGCGACGCATTGTCGACGTTGGTGTCGAGGAGCGCGATCGACTGCCAGGTCCCGAGGCCCAGCCGGCCGCCGACCACCGGGACCGAGATCGACGGTGGCACGACGAGCGGCAGGACGTGATCGGCGCCATGGCCGGGTGAACCGTGGCGGTGGCGCCAGCGCTCGTCGCGCGGTAGGAGCCGCTCGAGCGCCGCGAGGAGATCGTCGTCCGAGCCCGCGCCGAGCTCCATGATCACGAGGCCGCAGGTCGCGTGGGGCACGAAGATGTTGAGCAGGCCATCGCCCTCGAGGGCCACGAACCGGACGCACTCGGCGGTGATGTCGAACAGCCCGGGCCTGTTGCCGCTGTGGATGGTGATCTCGGTCGTCTTCATCGGCTGATCGTGCCACCGGCAGTCTCGCCGCGTACCGTTGGCCCTCGATGACCGATGCCACACCGTTGAGGCACGCCCAGCTGCGCTGCCTCGCCGCCTGGCTGCCGATCCTCGAGGCGCCCGACTTCAGCGCGGGCCGCTGGCAGGGCGGCCAAGCCGACGACCAGGGCGTCATCCACATGCCCTGGTTCGAGTACGACCAGCGGATCGCCGGCTGGCCGGGCATGTGCCAGGGCGAGAGCCCAATCGTCATGGGCTTCGACTGGATGGCCTGGATGCAAACTCCGAAGGGCGCGGCGCTGTCGTCCGGTCCGGCCGCGATCGAACGCGCGAGCTCGGCCGATCTCGCCCGCCTCGTCACGGCCATCGTCCGCGGCGACCGCTTCACCGAGGGCAACCTCGCGGGCGCCATCGAGTCGGGGATCGTGGCCGCCATTTGCCGCCGGGCGGCCGCGCTCCTCGCATGACCTTGACCTCCGGGCTGCCGGCCGCGCTCGTGCCCCTATCCGACCTGGCCCTCGTGGACCCCGATCGACGAC
>JBEPVB010000204.1:0-1949 GCA_041691215.1 Chloroflexota bacterium | reverse complement strand
CGGATCATCTGCCCTTGAGTTCCCCCGGCCGCGCCACGGCGGCATGGCGCTCCCCGGCAACGGAATCGGCCCGTGTGGGACGGTCCGGTGCGGTTGAGGCGGGAGCGCATGGCCGTTCCCGGGGAGACCCGCCCGTATACTCGCGGCGCATGACAGGCGAATCCGAGATCGAGGCCCGCGACGGTCGCCGGCAGGAGCTCATGGCCGAAGCGCAAGCCGCCGTGGCCTACAGCGCGAACTCGCTGAAATCCGTCCGGGAACGCTACCGAGAGGGACACCAGGGCCAGGTTGGCCACTGGGACGAGCTCCGCGACGAGCTGGACGACGCGGATCGCAGGGCCGTCGCGACACCCGTCGACCACTACGCGGGCGAGGCCCCGGCCGCAAGCGCCACGGTTGCCGGCACGCACGAGGACGCCGCCTCGTCCGACGGCGCGACATCCGACGGCGCGGAGGTTGCAGCTGAGGCTGGCGCGGCCGATGCCAGGCTCCGGGTCCTCCGCCGGGACGAGGCCATCGCCGCCCGAACCGCCGGCGCCGAGGCGGCCGAGCTGGCCCGCCTCGACCTCGCCGTCAAGAGCCTCGAGAGTGTCTGGCTCTTCCTCAGCCGCGACGACGCGTCACTGGTCTCGGACCCCGGCAACCCGGTCTCGGCGACCGACATCCAGATGCGGATCGTGGAGGCCCAGGAGGCCGAGCGCACCCGCCTGGCCCGGGAGGTCCACGACGGGCCGGCCCAGGCCCTCTCGAATGCCACCTTCCAGGTCGAGATCGTGGAGCGGAACCTGGCCCGCGACCCGGTCCTCGCCGCAGCCGAGCTCCGCCTCCTGCGCGACCTCCTCCGGCGCGAGCTGAGCGACGTTCGCGCCTTCATCAGCCAGCTTCGGCCGCCGATCCTGGCCGACGTCGGGCTCTCGGGAGCCATCAAGGATGCCGCCGACCAGGTGGCCGGGATCAGCGGCGTGCCGATCAGGGTGGAGATCGACGGGGCCATCGACGACCTGCCCGAGACCGCCGAGACGGTCATCCTGCGGATCATCCAAGAGGCCCTCCAGAACGTCCGGCGCCATGCCCAGGCCCGGCACGTCACGATCAAGGCCGATCGGGAGCCGGACGGCTGGAGCATCGAGGTCCGCGACGACGGCCGTGGTTTCGACGTCGGCGCCGTGGCCGCGCGGGGCCGGCGCAACTTCGGCCTGCAGTTCATGAGAGAACGTGCCGAGTTGATAGGCGCAAGATTCGAAGTACGATCGCGACCGGACGGCGGGACGGTGGTCCGGATCGCGGTTCCGCGGGGAGCAGAGGAGACCACATGAGTGCGATGGAGTACAGCGGCCCGGAGCGGCGGCGGCGGCTCGGCGAAGAGCAGGTCCGAATCCTGATCGTCGACGACCACGTCCTGTTCCGGGTGGGCATCGCCCAGATCCTCTCCAAGGAATCGGACATGGAGGTCGTGGGCGAGGCCGAGGACGCCCGCAGCGCCATGGATGCCGCGCTCGACACCTCGCCGAACATCATCCTGATGGACCTCTCCCTGCCCTCGCCGGGCGGCATCGAGACGACCCAGCGGATCAAGCGCGAGCTGCCGTCCGTGTCGATCATCGTCCTGGCCGTCCAGGAGGACGAGGACGCCCTCTTCGACGCCATCAAGGCCGGGGCCGCGGCGTTCATCCTCAAGGACGTCAGCCCCGACGACCTCGTCCAGATCATCCGGCGAGTCTCGAACGGCGAGTACCTCATCAACGACAAGGTCTTCTCCCAGCCCGCCGTCGCGTCCCGGGTCCTCAAGGAGTTCCGCGAGCTGGCCGTCTACGGCCAGGAAGCGGCTCCGATCTTCGCCCCGCTCTCTCCCCGCGAGGTCGAGATCCTCGACAACATCGCCCAGGGCATGACGAACAAGCAGGTCGCCTACACGCTGTCGATCAGCGAGCAGACGGTCAAGAACCACA
>JBEPVB010000203.1:0-1995 GCA_041691215.1 Chloroflexota bacterium | reverse complement strand
CGCGCGACGCTGGCGGCCGGCCGTCCTGGACGTCGCCCTCGCTTCGGGCAGCGGCCTCGGGGCGACCTACACGCAGGGCGTCAAGGGCCCAGGCGGGCGGCGGATCGCCGCCGACTACACGATCACCGCCTTTGAGCCCAATCGACGCATCGCCTTCCGCGCGATCGCCGGTCCGGTCCGCCCAGAGGGCGAGTACGTCTTCGAGGATCTCGGCGACAGCACCCGGTTGACGCTGTCACTGACGGCCGAGCTCTCGGGCTGGAAGAAGCTGGTGATGGGCGGCCCGGTCCAGGCGTCCATGGATGCCGAGGTCGGGAACATCGAGCGCCTCGGCGCCGAGCTCGGAGCCTGATGATCCGGTCGCGCTGACGCCGGTGGTGGATCCAACCCTGCCTGCCGCCCCGTCCCGCGAGCCGTGGACGGTTCGCGTGGCGATGTGGAGCGCCCGCCGGCGCTGGATCGTCTTCGGGATGTGGTTCGTGGCCACGCTCGGGCTCTTCGGGGCGAGCCTCAAGCTCGGCGGCATCAACGCCCTCGATGCCAACGGCGATCCCAGCAGCAGCGGCCCGAAGCTGGAGGCGGAGGAGGCCTACACGGTCTACGGGGCCGGCACGACGACACCAGCCTCGGAACGACTGGTGTTCGTGGTCAGCGGCGAGCCCGGCGCGACTGACGGCGAGCGCTTCCGGACCGGCGTCGCGAATCTCGTTGGAGCCCTGACTGGTGCCCGTGCCACCGTCAAGGGAGCGGACAGCCCGACCTTCAGCGAGGTCATCGATCCGTTCCAGGCGCCACCGGCCGCGAACCTCGTGTCCGCTGACCGCTCGACCGTCGAGGTGATCGGGACCGTTCCCGGCGAGCGCGCGGAGGTCGAGCAGCGCCTGACGCCGGTCCTGAAATTGGTCGACGAAGCCCGGACGGCCTTGCCCGGCATCACGATCCACATCGTCGGCAACACGTTCATCAACCAGGAGATCAACGACCTGATCTCGCACGACCTCGACAGCTCGCTCAGGATCACCCTGCCCCTGACCTTCGCGATCCTGCTCATCGCCTTCGGGGCGATCGTGGCCTCGCTGATCCCCCTGATCCTGGCCGTGACGTCGCTCCTCGCGGCGTTCGGGATCATCGGCATCTACAGCCAGGTCGTCGGCGCCGTCAGCCCCAATGCGACCCAGCTCATCGTGCTGATCGGGCTGGCCGTGGCGGTCGACTACTCGCTCTTCATGGTCACCCGCTTCCGGACCGAACGGCGCCACGGCCGAGCGGTCCCACTGGCCATCGAGATCGCCAGCAGCACCGCCGGGCGGGCGGTCTTCTTCTCCGGCCTGGCGGTGATGATCTCGCTGGCCGGCCTCCTGACCCTGGGCATCAACCTCTTCACCTCGATGGCGGTCGGGACCATTGGCGTGGTGGCCGTGTCGGTCATCGGCAGTCTGACGTTCATGCCCGCCACCCTGGCCATCGTCGGGGACCGGGTGAGCCTCGGTCGGCCGGCAACCTGGATCCCGAGGATCCTCATCTGGCTCCCGGTCGCGGGCCTCAGGGGCCGCGGGCGGGGCGGGCTCGCCTGGCTCGAGCGCCGCGCAGGGCGACCGGAGGGCAGCGGCTTCTGGGCCAACCTCGTGACCGGCGTCATGCGCCGACCGGTCCCGATGATGCTGGGCTCGGGCGTCCTCCTCCTGGCCCTGGCGTTCCCCATCTTCCACCTTCGGATCGGGCTCACGGACATCACCGGCTTCCCGGACTCGGTCGACGGCGTGGCGGGGATCAAGCTCCTCAACGAGAAGTTCCCACGGGGCACGGACCTCCGGCTCGACGTGGTGGTCACCAACGCCGATCGGGCAGACGTTGCGACGGCGATCGAGGCGCTCAAGGCGCGGACACTGGCGATCCCCGGCGTCAGCGGGCCGCCGACCGAGAACTTCTCGGCTGACGGTCATGCGGCGCTCGTCTCGTTCACGCTCGGTGGCGGCCGGAACGACGAGGCCAACC
>JBEPVB010000202.1:0-2013 GCA_041691215.1 Chloroflexota bacterium | reverse complement strand
AGACCTTCTGGACTTCCTTGACCAGGTAGCGCTGGACGGCGTCCTTGCCCCGGGTGTCAAGGTACTCCTGCGGGTTGATCGGCCCGTCGGTGATCGCGTCGCCGGCCCGGATCTCCTGGCCGTTGTCGACCTTGAGCTTGGCGTGGTGGGGAATGATGTACTCCCGCTCGACCACGTCCTCGGCGCGCACGACGAGCTCGCCGCCCTCGTTGGCCAGGAAGCCCTTGACCGGCGAGAGGACGTCGGGCTGGCCCTCCAGGCGAGCGATCGCCTGGTTGGCTTCGACCGAGTCGCCCGCGGCGGCCAGCAGCTCGGCCCCGGCCGGGATGGCGATCGACGTGTCGTAGGCCTCACGGCTGGTGACCTTCACCTTGGTCTGGGCATCGCGGATGATCTCGACGATCCCGTCGATGTGGCTGATCTCGGCCTTGCCCTTGGGCACCCGGGCCTCGAACAGCTCCTCGACCCGGGGCAGGCCGGCGGTGATGTCCAGGCCGGCGACACCGCCGGTATGGAACGTCCGCATCGTCAGCTGGGTGCCCGGCTCGCCGATCGACTGGGCCGCGATGATCCCGACCGCCTCGCCCACGCCGACGAGGTCGCCGGTGGCCAGGTTGCGGCCGTAGCACGCCCGGCAGACGCCGTAGCGGGCTTCGCAGGTGAGCGGTGACCGGACGACGACCTCGTCGACGCCGGCCGCATCGATGAGATGGGCGAGCGCTTCGGTGATCTGCTCGTTGCGGGCCACGAGGACCGTCTCCGTCGGGGCGATCACCTTACGGGACTTCGACTTCGTCTTGGTCTCGGCCTTGGCCTCGGATTTGGCTTCGCCGGCCTCCTCGGCGACCGCCGCCGCGGCCGGGGCGATGACATCGGCGGCCGCGAGGCGGCCGACGAGCCGGCGGGCAAATGCGCCCTTCTCGTTGCTGGCGATCTCGGCCGACTCCAGCCGGGTGATCCAGCTGCCCTCCTCGGTGCCGCAATCCTCCTCACGGGTGATCACGTCCTGGGCCACGTCCACCAGGCGCCGGGTGAGGTAGCCCGAGTCGGCGGTGCGCAGGGCGGTGTCCGCGAGGCCCTTGCGTGCGCCGTGGGTGGAGATGAAGTATTCGAGGACCGACATCCCCTCCCGGAAGTTGCTCCGGACGGGGACGTCGATGATCCGGCCCGATGGGTCGGCCATCAGGCCGCGCATCGCGCCGAGCTGGCCGATGTTGCCCTTGTTTCCCCGGGCGCCCGAGGCCGTCATCATCGTGACCGCGCCGGTCGGATCGAGGCTGGCCATCATCGCGTCGGACATCTTCTGGGTGGTCTGCTGCCAGACCGAGACGACCTGCTCGTAGCGCTCGTCGTCGGTGATCAGGCCGCGCTGGAACTGGCGGTCGATCTCGTTCACCGAGTTGTCGGCCGCCGTTAGCCGGGCGGCCTTGTCCTTGGGGATCTCGATATCGAACAGGCCGATCGTCATCCCACCGCGGGTGGCGAACTCGAAGCCGACCGCCTTGACCCCGTCCACGAGGTGGGCGGTGTCATCGGAGCCGAGCAGTCGATAGCACTCGTCGACCAGCTCGCGCAGGGTGGCCCGGACCATCGGATCGTTCTTGAAGCGCAGCCGGTCGGGCAGCACCTGGTTGAAGATGATCCGGCCGGTGGTGGTGGTCATGGTCCGGGTGACGAGCGCATCGGCCTCGATGTCCCAGACCTTGACCGGCGCGATGATCGGCTCGTGGAGGGTGAGCTTCGTCTCTTCGCGAAGCTGGTAGGCCAGGATCGCCTCGTCCTCACCGGCGAACAGCCGCGGCTTGCCCTTCGATGCGAGCGGATCGTCCATGGTCAGGTAGAAGCAGCCAAGGACCATGTCCTGGGTGGGCGAGACGATCGGCTCGCCGTTGGCCGGCGAGAGCAGGTTGGCCGTGGACAGCATCATCGTCCGGGCCTCTTCCTGGGCGGCCGTCGAGAGCGGCACGTGGACCGCCATCTGGTCGCCGTCGAAGTCGGCGTTGAAGGCCGTGC
>JBEPVB010000201.1:0-2021 GCA_041691215.1 Chloroflexota bacterium | reverse complement strand
GACGGCGCCGACCTACAGCCGACCAACCGGCCAGCACCGCAACCTGGAGGAACTACATGGGGTCGCTGCCGGAGCGCGCAGGGGTCGTCGTGATCGGGGCCGGGATCGTCGGCAACAGCATGGCCTACCACCTGGCAAAGCTGGGCTGGAAGGACATCGTCCTGCTCGAGAAGGGCACCCTCCCCAATCCCGGCGGCTCGACCGGCCATGCCTCGAACTTCATCTTCCTGACCGATCACTCCAAGGAGATGACGGCCTTCACCCTCGACAGCGCCCGGCAGTACCGGGAGCTCGGCGTCTACACCCAGACGGGCGGCATCGAGGTCGCCCGAACGGCGGAGCGGATGGAGGAGCTGAAGCGGCGAATGTCCTCGTCGCTGGCCTGGGGCATCGAAGGCACCCGGCTGATGACCCCGGCCGAGGTCAAGGCGATGGTTCCCTTCATCGAGGAATCGGTGATCCGCGGCGGCTTCTACTCGCCCGGCGTAGGGGTCGTGGATTCGCTCCAGGCCGGGACGCTGATGCGGCAGGCCGCCCAGGAGATGGGCGCCCTGACCATCGCCGCCGGCGTCGAGGTCACCGGCATTGACGTGGAGGACGGTCGCGTCCGCCGCATAAGGACGGACCAGGGCGACATCGAGGCCGACGTCGTGGTCATCGCCTGCGGCGTCTGGAGCCCCCGGATCGCGACCATGGCCGGGGCGTCGATCCCGCTCACCCCGGCGGTCCACCAGATGATCGACATCGGGCCGGTGCCGATCTTCGAGCACACGACCGGCGACGTCGGCTTCCCGATCATCCGGGACATGGACACCAACATGTACGAGCGCCAGCATGGGACGGGCTTCGAGATCGGCTCATATGCCCATCGGGCGATCCTCATGGACGCCGACGACATCCCGTCGATCGCCGCATCGGCGCTCTCGCCCACGATGCTGCCCTTCACCCAGGAGGACTTCGATCCCCAGCTCGAGGATTCGCTCGAGCTCTTCCCCGGCATCGTCGGCGACGAGAAGGTCGGGGTGAAGCTGGCCATCAACGGGCTCTTGTCGCTGACCCCGGACGGCAACCCCATCATCGGCGAGACGCCCGAGGTCAAGGGCCTCTGGGCGACGTCGGCGATCTGGATCAAGGAAGCGCCGGGGATTGCGAAGACCGTCGCCGAGTGGATGACCCACGGCAAGCCGGAGATCGACCCCCACGGTTCGGACATCGCCCGCTTCTACGACCACCACCGCACGAAGCAGCACATCGCCGCCCGGACGATCGAGGGCTATAACAAGACCTACGGCATCGTCCACCCCATGGAGCAGTGGGAGAGCAACCGGCCCATCAAGCTGTCGCCGGCGTACGAGCGCCAGAAGGCGCTCGGGGCGGTCTTCTTCGAGGCCGCCGGCTGGGAGCGGCCGTTCTGGTACGAGTCCAACAAGCCGCTCCTCGACGAGTACGGCGACCGCGTCATGCCCAGGGCAGCCGAGTGGGAGTCCCGGTGGTGGAGCCCCATCATCAACGCCGAGCACCTGGCGATGCGCGACCGGGCCGGGATGGTGGACCTGTCGGCGTTCGTGATCTTCGACGTGACGGGGCCGGGCGCGTGCGCCTACCTCGAGCGGCTGTGCGTCAACAAGGTCGACGTCAAGCCGGGCCGGACGGTCTACACGCCGCTCCTCAACGAGGCAGGCGGGATCCTCGCTGACCTGACGATCATGCGGCTCGCCCACGACCGCTTCCGGGTCGTGACCGGTGGCGGGATGGGCATGCGCGACAAGAAGATCTTCACCGATGCCCTGCCGGCCGACGGCTCGGCCCAGCTCTTCGATGCCACCGACAGCTGGACGACGATCGGGCTGTGGGGTCCCCGGGCCCGCGACATCCTGGCCTCGGTCACCGATGCCGACGTGAGCCACGCCGGCTTCCCGTTCCTGACCTCCAAGCCGATCGACATCAACGGGGTCCGGTCGCTGGCCTCGCGGATCAGCTACGTCGGCGAGCTCGGCTGGGAGATCTACGTCCCGATCGAG
>JBEPVB010000200.1:0-2073 GCA_041691215.1 Chloroflexota bacterium | reverse complement strand
AACCACATCGACAAGCACGCCTTCAAGGTGCCCTTCGTGTGCGGCTGCCGGAACCTCGGCGAGGCCCTCCGTCGGATCAACGAGGGCGCCGCGATGATGCGGACGAAGGGCGAGGCCGGCACGGGCAACGTCGTCGAGGCGGTTCGCCAGCTGCGCGACGTCCTGGCCGAGTTGCGCCGCCTCCAGGGGATGCGGGACGACGAGCTGTTCGTGGCGGCCAAGGAGCTCCAGGCGCCCTACGAGCTGGTAAAGCAGATCGCGAAGGACGGCAAGCTGCCCGTGGTCAACTTCGTTGCCGGTGGGATCTCGACCCCGGCCGACGCGGCCCTCGTCATGCAGCTCGGGGCCGAGGGGGTGTTCGTGGGATCCGGCATCTTCAAGAGCGAGGATCCGGCCCGCATGGCCAACGCCATCGTCCAGGCGACCACCCACTTCGACGATCCCAAGATCCTGGCTGAGGTCAGCAAGGGCCTCGGCGCGCCGATGCGGGGCATCGCCATGGAACAGCTCGCCGAGTCGGATCGGCTGGCAACGCGGGGTTGGTAGCCCACCGCGCCGGCGACGGCGGGGTGCGACCCATGCGCATCGGGGTCCTTGCCGTCCAGGGGGCGTTTGCCGAACATGTCGCCACGCTCGATGCCATCGGTGTCG
This sequence comes from Chloroflexota bacterium, assembly GCA_041691215.1. Lineage (GTDB taxonomy): Bacteria > Chloroflexota > Limnocylindria > Limnocylindrales > CSP1-4 > UBA5189. The sequence continues at coordinate 1,422 of JBEPVB010000200.1, read as the reverse complement.
AGGGCGTCGAGGTCCGCCTCCCGGCCGACCTGGACGCGCTGAGCGGTCTCATCCTGCCTGGCGGTGAGTCGACCGCACAGCGCCGGCTGATCGATCGCTGGAGCCTCCGCGACCCGATCCTCGACCTGGCCCGGTCGGGCGCCCCGATCTTCGGAACATGCGCGGGCATGATCCTGCTGTCCGATCGGATCGTCGACGGCGACGAGCCCGTCCTGGCCCTCCTCGACGTCGACGTCCGGCGGAACGCCTTCGGGCGTCAGCTCGATTCCTTCGAGGCGGACTTGACCGTGCCGATGCTCGGCGACCGGCCGGTCCACGCTGTCTTCATCCGGGCGCCCATCGTCGAGCGGACCGGGCCGGGCGTGGAGGTCATGGCCCGCCTCGACGACGACCGGGTGGTGGCGGTTCGCGAAAGGAACGTCATCGCCACGGCCTTCCATCCGGAGCTCGCCGGCGAGACCCGTTTCCATCGCCTGATGGCCACGATGGCCGCCGAGCACGACGATCCGGGCGAAGGATCGGGCCGCCGCCACCATCCGACGCGCCGGACGGGCCAGGCCCGATGACCCAAACGCGATCGAGCCGCCCGTCCGGCAAGGTCCGCGTTGCGAGGATCACGGATCTCGCCGCCCTCGGCGAGCTGTCCCGCCTCTGCGAGAACGACGCCGAGGGCGGCCGCTCCCTGGGATTGCCCGTGACAGGCCCGCGGATCGGCGTCTTCAGCCTCTTCCGCCTGCCGCTCGGCGCCTTCCGCCCCAACGATCTCCTGTTCGTCTACGAGGAGGACCGGCGGGTCGCGGGCCTCGTCCGTGTCGAGCGCGAGAACCATCGCGACGAATGGACCATCGTGGAGCTCGACGGCCTTGCCGGGCTTGCCGAAGCGGGGGCCGGCGACATCCGCTTCCGCCTCGTCCAGCAGGTCCTGCGCGAGGGCCAGAAGCGTGGCGCGGCGCGCTTCCACGTCGCCTGCGCTGATGCCGGCGGCAACGTCGAGCTCTTCATGCAGGCCGGCTTCGCCCGCTACGGCGAGGAGCGGGTCCTCTACCGGGCAGCGGCCGCGGCCCTGCCCGAGCCGTGGTCGGAGGAACGGGCGGCCGAGGCCCGCATCCGGGAGGCCACACCACGCGATGCGATCGGCCTCATGCAGCTCTACACCCAGATCACCCCGGCCCCGGTCCGGCGCCTGGAGGGCTTCCGGATCCCCGACTGGGAGCGCCAGGGATCGAACTGGCGGGTGCCGCGGAGCAGCCTCGCGCCGCTCCTCCGCTTCGCCGACATCGAGGGCTACGTCCAGGAGGCCGCCGACGGCGTTGCCCTCGCGGGCTTCATCCAGCTCGGCGTGGCGCGCGAGGACCAGCCCCACTACCTGCGCGTCATGGGCCGGCCCGAGGCGGACCTCGGCCCGCTCATCGACTTCGGCCT
>JBEPVB010000199.1:0-2091 GCA_041691215.1 Chloroflexota bacterium | reverse complement strand
GCGTGACCCTGACCCGGATGATGATGTACGGGGCGGCCCTCTACCGGCGCCTCTCGACCGAAACGGGCGTGGACGTGTCCTGGCACGAGGTCGGCTCGCTGCGCCTGGCATCCACCAGGGCCCGCTACGAGGAGCTGCAGCGCCAGGCCGGCTGGGCCAGGACCTTCGGGCTGCCACTCGAGCTCATCGGCGCCCAGGAAGCCCGGGACCGCTTTCCGCTGATGGCCGTCGACGACGTCCTCGGGGCGGTCTGGCTTCCGACCGACGGCTGGCTCGATCCGTCGGGCCTCGCCCAGGCCCTGGCGGCCGGTGCCCGCGCACGAGGGGCGACCATCCGGCAGCACACCCGGGTCGTGGGTGTTGGCGTCGAGCGCGGACGGGTGACCGGCGTCGAGGTGGAGGGTCGCGACGGCCAGCGCTCGAGAATTGCGGCCGATGTCGTCGTCAATGCCGGCGGGATGTTCGCCCCCGAGATCGGGCGGCTGGCGGGCGTCACGGTCCCGATCATCCCGATGGCGCACCAATATCTCTTCACCCACACCATCGAGGGTGTCCAGCCCGGCCTGCCCACCATGCGCGACCCGGACAACCTGTGCTACTTCCGCGAGGAGGTCGGCGGGCTGTGCATGGGCGGCTACGAGCGCGATCCCGCCCCCTGGTCCCTTGACGGCGTGCCACCCGACTTCAACCATCGCCTGCTCGACCCGGACTGGCCCCGCTTCCAGTCGATCATGGAGGGCGCCATCCGGCGGGTGCCGGCGATTGCCGACGCCGGCGTCACCCGGATGATCAACGGCCCCGAGGCCTTCACCCCGGACAACGAGTTCATCCTCGGCGAGAGCGAGGTCCGGGGCTTCTTCGTGGCCGCCGGCTTCTGCGCCCACGGCATCGCCGGGACGGGCGGGATCGGCCAGCAGGTGGCCCGCTGGATCGTCGACGGCGAGCCCGACCTGGACCTCTGGAAGATGGACATTCGGCGCTTCGGCGGTCAGTACCGGAGCCAGAAGCTGACGCTCGCCCGGACCTACGAGAACTACGCGACCTACTACGACATCCATTACCCGAACGAGGAGAGCCAGGCCGCCCGACCCCTCCGCCTCTCGCCGGCCTACGACGAGGTGGCCGCCCTCGGCGCCGTCTTCGGCGAGAAGTCGATGTGGGAGCGGCCCAACTGGTACACGCCCAACGAGGCCGGCGCCGGGGTCGCCACGAGAGCGGCCCTCGAAGCTCTCCGACCCCGGGGCTGGGCTGGCGAGCACTGGAGCCCCGCGATCGGGGCGGAGGCGCTCGCGACCCGCCGGGCGGCCGGGCTGTTCGACGAATCGAGCTTCGCCAAGATCGAGGTCGATGGGCCGGGGGCGCTCGACTATCTGCAGTACCTCTGCGACAACGATATCGACCGTCCCGTCGGGAGCATTGTCTACACCCAGATGCTCAACTCCCGCGGCGGCATCGAGTGCGACTTCACCGTTACCCGCTTGGCCGAGGATCGCTTCCTCATCGTCACCGGCACGGCCTTCGGCAACCACGACCTCGGCTGGATCCGGAGGCACCTTCCCGACGAGGGCTCCGTTCGGGTCCGAGACACCACCTCGGCGCGAGCCTGTTTCGGGCTGTGGGGCCCTCGAGCCCGGGACATCCTGGCACCGATCACGAAGGACGACCTCTCCGACGCCGGCTTCCCATACATGACCGCCCGCGAGATCACGGTCGCCGAAATTCCGGTGCTCGCCCTCCGGGTTACCTACGTCGGCGAGCTCGGCTGGGAGCTCTACCCGCCGGCCGAATACGGCCGGGCGCTCTGGAACGTTCTCTGGACGGCGGGCGCCGGGCACGGCATCACGGCCGCCGGCTATCGGGCCATCGACGCCCTTCGGATCGAGAAGGGCTACCGCGTCTGGTCGAGCGACATCACTCCCGAGGAGACCCCATACGAGGCGGGCCTCGGCTTCGCCGTGCGCCTCGACAAGGGTGCCGACTTCCTCGGCCGCGAGGCGCTCGTGGCCGCCAGGGCGGCCGGGCCGAAGAAGCGCCTGCGCTGCCTGGTCCTCGACGATCCGCGCTCGGTCGCCCTCGGCAACGAGCCCGTCC
>JBEPVB010000198.1:0-2167 GCA_041691215.1 Chloroflexota bacterium | reverse complement strand
GCCAGCGTCGGCATGAAGCCCTGGACGAAGGCGCTGTAGGTCTCGTTGATCATTCGCTGCGACTCCGCGGCGATGGTGTCGAAGACCAGCGAGCTCTTGCCCGAGCCGGAGACGCCCGTGAACACCGTCAGTCGGCGCTTGGGGATCTCGACGCTGACGTCCTTGAGGTTGTTCACGCGGGCACCGTGCACGCGGATCAGGTCGTGCCGGTCGGCATCGTGCGCTGGGGGCGACTGGATGTCCGTCCTCGTGGCCATGCTCATCGTGCCCGGCCTAGCCGTCGTGCCCGGCGGCCAGGCGCTCGCCGGCCTCGATCCGCACCGGCAGCCGATTCTCGGCGGGCGTGAGGGGGCACGAGAACTTCATGTCGTAGACGCACGACGGGTGATAGGCAAGGTTGAAGTCGAGCTCGTAGGTCCCGTCCTCCTCCCGCTCCAGGTCGAGGTAGCGGCCGGCGCCGTACGACTCCTTGCCCGTGGTGCCGTCCAGGAACGGCACGAAGACCGATTCATCCGTGCCGCCCGCGAAGGTGTAGCCGGTCAGGTGGCAGACCACCCCGCCCACCTCGAATTGGAATGTCCCGGCTCGCTCGGCGGGCCGGAGCTTGCCGTCCGATGTCGGGATCGCAAAGCTCGTCGGCTCGCTGCCCGTGTACGGCTCGAGCGACAAGCCCTCGAAGCGAAGCGTCTCGTCGACGGGGAAGTAGGCCAGGCCGTCGAAGGCTTCGCGCTCCGCGGCCGGGAGAGGGCTGTGGGCGCTCGTCCGGAAATACTCGTCCTTGTCCTCGCGAAATCCGAGCACGGCGTCGCCGTAGTCGACGTGCTCGTGATGGTGGTGCTCGTGCTCATGGTCATCGGCCTTGTCATGCTCATGCTCATGGTTATCATCGTGCTCGTGTTCCTGGTTCATGGGGCACTCCTGCGGGCCGCCATTGTCGCGCGCTTGCTTGCCGAGAGCGTCGACCGACCGATCGTGGCTCGTCCCGCCTGGGGTGGAGCGGCCGGGGTGTAACGTGCCCATCCGGCCGCGTCCTGCGCGCTCGAGGTCGCGCCCGACAGTGCGCCCGCCGTCGGCGGCGACTTCGACGTCCGCGCAACCACGGCGCTGGCGATCTCGACTCTTCACCGCGCTCAGCCCCCGGGGACCACGCGGCCCACCGGCCCTCGGCGATAATCGACCGATGACGGTCTCGAGCCAGGATCTGCACCTTACTGACGGACGCGTCCTCCGCGTCCACGACGCCGGGCCAACGGACGGCTCCGAGTCGTTGGCCCTCCTCTGGCACCACGGCTCGCCTCAGACCGGTGCCCTCCTCGAGCCGCTCCTGGCGGCCGCGGCCGGGCGGGGCATCCGCGTCCTGTCGTATGCCCGGCCGAGCTACGGCGGATCGAGCCCCCAACGAGGCCGGACCGTGGCCGTGGCCTCGGCTGACGTTGCCCAGCTCGCTGACGCGCTCGGGCTGGGCAGGTTTGCGGTCATGGGCCACTCGGGCGGAGGTCCCCACGCCCTCGCCTGCGCCGCGCTCATCCCGGATCGCCTGATCGGCGCCGCGACCCTGGCCTGCCTCGCCCCGTACACAGAGGCCTTCGACTGGTTCGGGGGCATGGTCGCCCCCGCTGGCCTCCGGGCGGCCCTGGAAGGGACCGCGGCTCGAGCAGCCTTCGCGGAGATCGACGAGTTCGACATGAACAGCTTCACCGCCGCCGACTGGAAGACCCTCGGCGGCGCGTGGGCGTCGCTTGGTCGGGACTCCGAGGAGGCGGCCGCCGCGGGGCCAGAGGGGCTCATCGATGACGACCTGGCCTTCGCCGCTCCGTGGGGCTTCGACATGACGGCGATCACCGCGCCGGTCCTGCTTGTCCAGGGCGGCGAGGACCGGGTCGTGCCTGCGAGCCATGCCGACTGGCTGTTGCGGGCCGTTCCGACCTCAGAGCTCTGGCTGCGTCCGCGTGACGGACACCTCGCGGTCCTCGAAGGTGTCCCGGTGGCCATGGACTGGCTCCTGGCGCAACGCGCCTGAGGCGTCGGTCGAGGCTCCGACCCTGGTCCTTCGGCCTGCCGAGACCGAGGTTTCGGCGCGGGGTTGGGCGGTCCCCAGGAAGCCTGAAGACCGGGGCGCGGTCCTAGATCCCGGCCGCCTGGAGCACAAAGCGCACGATCAGGCTGG
>JBEPVB010000197.1:0-2193 GCA_041691215.1 Chloroflexota bacterium | reverse complement strand
GCCCTCCGCAACGCCGTCCGGCCCGAACAGGACGGCCTCGACGTCGGGCGTGTCGGAGACGATCGAGACGATGACGTCCGCTGCCGCCGCGACGGCGCGGGGACTATCGACCAGCTCGACGCCGAGCTCGCCGAGGTCCGTCGCGCGACCGGGCGTCCGATTCCAGGCGGTGACCGTGAAGCCGGCCCGGGCGACGTTGGCCGCCATCGCCCCACCCATCGTCCCGAGCCCTACGAACCCGACGCGCATCAGACCCTCCCTCAGTCCCCCGCCGCCGATGCTACGTCACTCTCGACGACGACGACCGCGAACGGCCCGTCGCGCCGACCGACGATCACGAGACGCTCGCGCCCGAGCGGACCCGGATGCTCCCCCGTGACGGTGAATCCGGCCCGGCGGGCGCGTTCGGTTGAGCTCGCATCCCCGATCAGGTAGGCCACGAGAGGGCCCTCGCCATGGCGAGCGAGCGCGGCGGCGAGCCGGCCCTCAGTTGACGGCTCGAGGAGGACGACGCCACGGCCGCTGTCAAAGCCCAGTCGCCGGCAGCGCGCCCCGAGGAGGCGCTCCTCGGGTGCCGCTTCCGGGGTGGCACTGCGCATCGCCGGAAACGCCGTCGGGACCTCCAGCTCGGCCCGGTCGAGCTCGACAGTCGCCCATCCAACGACGATCGTGCGAGGTTCGACGGCCAGCGCGAGGCGCTCGAAGGCGTCGCCGAGGTCGCGAGCGCCGAGCAACTCGGGGATCATCACCCGCCAACCCTACCCGGGCGCGATCATCCGGCAATCCATCTCTCACTCGCGCGAATCTGGGGCCTCGACGACCCGCGCCTGGAGCGTGACGAGGTTGACCCGCGACGGGAGATAGCGCGCAAGGCGCGCCGCTCCGACGGCGGCGAGCCCAGAGCCGGCGATCAGCGCGCCGAACAGGAAGGTGCCGCTCCCGCGGGCGAGCGCCACGCCGGCGAGGGCCGGGCCCAGCGCAAGGCCGGTGGTCCAGGCGAGCGCGTACATGCCGTTGTAGCGACCGCGCAGGTGGTCGGGAGCCAGGTCATTGGCGAGTGCGGCCTGGCTGGGAGCCAGGAGGCTCTCGCCGACCGCGAACACGATCATGGCGACGCTGAACCACAGGACGTGGGAGGTGCCACTGCCGCCGACCGTGCCTCCGACCAACGTCAAGCCCCAGGCCGTCGCCCAGCACAGGCAGGCGAGGATGATCGCAGTCGTGCGGCGCGTGCCTTCGAGGAGCCTGAGGATCGGCAGCTGGACGATGACCACGGTAATCGTGTTGGCCGCGAATGCAACGCTCAGGCCGCCGGCCCCGATTCCACCCGCGCTGGTGGCCCAGGCGGGAAACGCGGCGAGCGTCTGGGCAAAGCCGACGGTCACCAGGAGCGCGATGAGGGCGCAGAACCGAAGGAACGTCCCGTCGCGGAGCACGGCGCGGTAGCTGGCGGCCTGCTTGCGTCCGGCAGCATCGATCGCCGTGACATGGGCCTTGCCAACGTGCGGGAGCAGGACTCGAAGGAGCGGGATGAAGGCCAGGAAGGTGAGGCCGTCGACCATGTAGAGCAGCTCGAAGCTGCGTGGTGACGCCAGGTCGGCGATCAGCGACGCGAGGAGCGCGCCCAACCCGTAACCGCCGTTGAGGGTCAGGTTCCGGACCGCGAAGACCCTCGACCGCTCGTCCTCGTTGACGACCACGGCGAGTAGTGCATCCTGCGCCGGCGAGACCACCGACGCGCCGAAGCCGACGACCGCGGCGACTCCGAACGCCTGCCACGGCTCCCGGACGAGCACGACCAGGAAAGCCCCGGCGGCGGCGGCGAGGAGTCCGACGCTGAGGGCCCGGTTCGCGCCGACGCGGTCCGTGAGCCAGCCGCCGATCGGATTGCCGGCAAACCCGGCGATCGCGACCATCGAGAGGGCGAGCCCGGCGATGCCGATGTCGATGCCGCGGATCCTGCTCAGGTAGACGAGGAAGAACGGAAGGGTGAGGCCGCTCCCGACCGCGGAGAGGGTGTCACCACCCAGGACAACCCACGCGTCCCGGGGCAACCGCGGAAGGAGCCGCCGCGCCAGCATCCGCGGCAGGATACCGGAGCGCCGGAGGCTCGAAGCGGCCGGCGCTGCGTGCCGGCCCGCGCCGTGAACGGGCCGAGCGCGGCGATCCGAGCGCGGCGGTTACGGCGCGGCG
>JBEPVB010000196.1:0-2220 GCA_041691215.1 Chloroflexota bacterium | reverse complement strand
CCGATCGTGCCGATGTTCACGTGCGGCTTGGTTCGCTCGAACTTCTTCTTGGCCATCGTGGGCTGCTCCTGCCTCGTCCCGACCGCTCAGGAAACTCGTGATTTGGCGACGAGCTCCTGGGCGAGATTGCCCGGGACCTCGGCGTAATGCGACAACTCCATGGAATAGCTCGCCCGGCCCTGGGTCATCGACCGCAGGTCCGTGGCATAGCCAAACATCTCGGCGAGCGGAACCGCGGCGCGGACGACCGTGGTCGTGCCCCGCATCTCCGTTCCCTCGACCAGGCCCCGGCGACTGTTGAGGTCGCCGATGACATCGCCCATGAATGATTCGGGCAGGGTCACCTCGACCCGCATCATCGGCTCGAGGATGGTCGGATCGGCCTTCTCGACGGCGTCCTTGACGGCCATCGAGGCGGCGATCTTGAAGGCCATCTCCGAGGAGTCGACCTCATGGTACGAGCCATCGTGGACGGTGGCCTTGACGTCGACCATCGGGAAACCCGCGTAGATGCCGGTCTCGACCGCTTCGCGGATGCCCATGTTGATCGCCCGCATGTATTCGCGGGGGATGGTCCCGCCGACGATCTTGTCGACGAACTCGTAGCCCGAGCCCTTCTCGCCGGGCTCGAGGGTCAGGATCACGTGACCGTACTGGCCCTTGCCGCCGGTCTGGCGGATGAAGCGGCCATTGCCCTCCGCCTTGCGCCGGATCGTCTCGCGGTAGGAGACCTGCGGCCGGCCGACGTTGGCGGCCACCTTGAACTCGCGGACCATCCGGTCGACCAGGACGTCGAGATGGAGCTCGCCCATGCCGGCGATGAGGGTCTCGCCGCTCTCGGGGTCGGTCTTGACCCGGAAGGTCGGATCCTCCTCGGCCAGGCGCTGCAGGGCGATGCCCATCTTGTCCTGGTCGGCCTTGGTCTTGGGCTCGATCTTGACCTCGATGACCGGCTCCGGGAAGGAGATGGTCTCGAGCAGGATCGGGTGCTCGGGGTCCGACAGGGTGTCGCCGGTGAAGGTGTCCTTGAGGCCGACGATCGCGGCGATGTCGCCGGCGTAGGCCTCGTCGATCTCCTCGCGGTGATTGGCGTGCATCTGGAGGATGCGGCCCACCCGCTCCTTCTTGTCCTTGGCCGTGTTGAGGACGTAGGAGCCGGACTTGAGGGTCCCCGAGTAGACGCGGAAGAAGGCGAGCTTGCCGACGAACGGGTCGGCCGCGATCTTGAAGGCCAGGGCCGAGAAGGGCTCCTTGTCGTCGACGGTCCGGACGAGCTCCTCGTCGGTGCCCGGCCGGAGCCCGATCGTGGGCGGCACGTCGAGGGGCGAGGGCAGGTAGGCGGTCACCGCGTCGAGCATCGGCTGGATGCCCTTGTTCTTGAGGGCCGAGCCGGCCAGGACGGGCACGAACTTCGACTGCAGCGTCCCGAGGCGGAGGCCGTGATTGATCTCGTCGATCGTCAGCGCCTCGCCCTCGAGGTACTTGTGGGTCAGGGCGTCGTCGGCGTCGGCCACGGCCTCGACGAGCTTCTCGCGATGCCGGGCGGCCTCGGCCTTGAGGTTCTCGGGGATCTCGACGACGTCGATCTGGCTGCCGAGGTCGTCGCGATAGATGATCGCCTTCATCTCGACGAGGTCGATGACGCCCGCAAAGGTGTCCTCCATCCCGATCGGGATCTGGATCGGCACGGGCCGGGCGCCGAGGCGGTCGACGATCATGTCGACGCAGCGCCAGAAGTCGGCCCCGGTGCGATCGAGCTTGTTGATGAAGCAGATGCGGGGCACGGAGTAGCGGTCGGCCTGGCGCCAGACGGTCTCCGACTGGGGCTCGACGCCGGCCACGGCATCGAAGACCACGACCGCGCCGTCGAGGACGCGGAGGCTCCGCTCGACCTCGACGGTAAAGTCCACGTGCCCGGGCGTATCGATGATGTTGATACGGTGGTCGTTCCAGTAGCAGGTCGTTGCCGCGGCGGTGATGGTGATCCCGCGCTCCTGCTCCTGGGGCATCCAGTCCATGGTGGCCGCGCCCTCATGGACCTCGCCGAGCTTGTAGATCTTCTTGGTATAGAAAAGGATCCGCTCGGTGACGGTGGTCTTCCCGGCGTCGATGTGGGCGATGATTCCGATGTTCCGCGTGCGTGCGAGCGGAACCTGCCGTGTCACTGTTCGTACCTTCCCGGGATTACCACTTGAAATGGCTGAAGGCCTTGTTGGCCTC
>JBEPVB010000195.1:0-2223 GCA_041691215.1 Chloroflexota bacterium | reverse complement strand
CGGGCTCCACCAGAAGGACAACGCGAAGCTGATCGCGACCCTGACGCGGCTCCGCGACCTCGGCAACACCGTCCTCGTCGTCGAGCACGACGAGGAGACGATCCGGACGGCCGACTGGGTGCTCGACATCGGGCCCGGGGCGGGGGAGCACGGCGGCGAGGTGATCGCCAACGGGCCGCTCGACGTGCTCCTGGCGGCACCGCGCTCGATCACCGGGGCATTCCTGCGCGGCGAGCGCTCGGTGCCCATCCCGGCGAAGCGCCGGCGGGGCAGCGGCAAGAAGCTCGTGGTCAAGGGCGCCCGGGCGCACAACCTCAAGAACGTCAACGTCGCCTTCCCGCTGGGCACCTTTATCGCCGTGTGCGGCGTCTCGGGTTCGGGCAAGAGCACCCTGGTCACCGAGATCCTCTATCGCGAGGTGGCCCGGCGGCTCAACGGCGCCCGCGATGAGCCCGGGCCGCACGACGCGCTGACCGGGGTCGACGAGATCGACAAGATCATCGAGATCGACCAGAGCGCCATCGGCCGGACGCCGCGCTCGAACCCGGCCACCTACGTCGGCCTGTTCGGGCCAATCCGCGAGCTCTTCGCCGGCGTGCCGGAAGCCCGGGTCCGGGGCTACAAGCCGGGGCGGTTCAGCTTCAACGTCAAGGGCGGCCGGTGCGAGAACTGCAAGGGCGACGGGATCCTCAAGATCGAGATGCAGTTCCTGCCCGACGTGTACGTCGAGTGCGAGGTCTGTCACGGCAAGCGCTACAACCGTGAGGCGCTCGAGATCCTGTACAAGGGCCGCTCGATCTCGGACGTCCTCGAGATGACTATCGAGGAGGCCCTCGAGTTCTTCAGCCCCGTGCCGTCCGTCCGGACGAAGCTCCAGACGCTGTTCGACGTGGGCCTTGGTTACGTCCACCTGGGCCAGCCGGCCACGACCCTGTCGGGCGGCGAGGCCCAGCGAGTCAAGCTGGCGACCGAGCTGTCGCGCCGAGCGACCGGGCGGACCCTGTATGTCCTCGACGAGCCCACGACGGGGCTCCATTTCGCCGACGTCGAGAAGCTCCTCCAGGTCCTCCACCGGCTCGTCGACACCGGCAACACGGTCCTCGTGATCGAGCACAATCTCGACGTGATCAAGACGGCCGACTGGCTCATCGAGCTCGGACCCGCGGGCGGGTTCCGCGGCGGCCGGATCGTTGCCGAGGGAACCCCCGAGCAGGTCGCCCGGGTCGAGGGATCGGCGACCGGCGAGTACCTCGGACGCGTCCTGCGGGGCGAGCCGTTGATCCCGTTGAGCGGCATCACCTTTGCCGACGATGCCGGCCGGGGGGATGGCGGCCGGCGCGGGGTCGACGACGGCATCGGGATCCGCGAGGCGATAGCCCTGCCGGCCGAACCGCCCAGGAAGCGGGCAGTCAGCAGTCGTTCGTGACCCGGCTGGAGTCCCCGGCGTGAGCCCGCTCGATCGAACCGAACCTCTGGGGACCAGGTGGTTTGGGCCGGCCCGCCACGAGCTGCCGTTGATCGACGAGCGGGGCCTCATCGCCGCCCGGGCGGCCGACGTCGCGATCGGCCTGGCCATCGAGCGTGAGCAGGACCGCTGGGTGACCTTCCTCCGTCCACTGCCGGAACGGTTCCGCGATGGCGACCTGCGCGACCTGCGCTCCGCGGCGATGCGCGGCCGGGCCGCGTTCGGCCCAAAGGATTCGATCCGGGACGTCCTGCCCGCGGAGGTGACGGAGCCGCTTCTCGACGCCCTGGACCGACTCCTGCGCGAGCTGAACAGATACGACCGGCTCTCGCGCTAGCTGTGATTCCCGGACACGTTGTGGACCAAGACGGTCATCGCCGAGCATCCATCGCGTGAGCCATGCGGCCGCCCCGGGGGTTGCCGGCGTCACTGAGCGGCGGCCGCCGCGCCTCTGCCGGATTACCGATGGGCGTGCTGGTAGCCAACGAATGGCCCGGCGGTTGGGGGTCGAGACGAGATAGCCGACGCCGGTTCGTGCGGGAGATGCCCGGTCGGTGCGGCCCAGGCAGTCCGGACGGGCTCTGATTCTCGACGACCAGCACGTCCATCGGTATCCGGCAAAACGATCCTGGGCGACGGACCCGCGTGCTGATTCGCTGCCGCCAACCCGGACTCCCAGGCGTAAACGAGGCGCCCGGGGAGCACAGCTAGCCCGGGCGCGGGATCGGCGTCAACCGAGCTCGGACCGATGGAAGGCC
>JBEPVB010000194.1:0-2252 GCA_041691215.1 Chloroflexota bacterium | reverse complement strand
CCCCGGTATCGCCGCCGGATCTCCGAGAACAGCATCGAGCTGCCGATGGCCACGAACGCGAGGGCTGCCACGACTGGGATCGTTCGGACGACGACATCGGGCGGCAGGAGAGACTCGGCGCCGGTGACGAGGAGGGCCAGGACCAGGATGCCAAGCGTGTGCGAGATCGTCACCGCGAGGCCCAGGCCAGCGGCATGCCGGATCGTGCCCCGAGTACCGACGAGGTAGGCCGCCATCAGCGTCTTGCCGTGCCCCGGCGTCAGGGCGTGGCCCGCTCCGAGGGCTGCGGCCAGGAGGATCGAAACGAGGGCCAGGAACGGGGTCAGATCCGCGACCCGAAAGAGGTCCGGGATGTCCGCGCCGACTCCGCCGGGGACCGCGGCGAGGCCGCTGGAGGTCGGCGCCAGGGTCGCCGTGGATCCTGCGACACCGCTCGCAGCGGGCGTGGCTGCCGGACTCGCGCCGGGAAGCGGGGCGGCATCCGGGGCCACGAATGGGCCAAGAAGCGCACCGCCCGTCGCGGCCGTGAACGACGCTGATCGGACATCAAGGGGCTGGGTCAGGAGGTCCTTCGGATAGGCGGTCAGGCGGCTGGATATGTCCGCGTCGGCGGGCACGGGCGCCGTCCCAGCCTGTCCGATGGTGACGCCGTCGCCGAGGATGACGACCTCGCGCCAGCCGATCCGCTCGGCGAACGAGCTGTCGGCGTAGGCGATCGTTTGCCCGCCGGTCAACGGCGTACTGGACGGAGCAGAGAACTCGCAGACCAGCCGCATGGTCGGGACGCCGCCGGCGCCGGCAGGGAACTCCAGGCCGGCCTGATCGAGGATCAGGCTGAGCGACGCCTGCCCGGCCGTGAGGTGAAGGTTCGGCGCCAGGGTCTCGCACGCACCGGCCCGGGCGGCATCCGCCTCGTCGGTGCTGACGTCCCCGTCACCATTCGTGTCGATCCGGATCCGTTCCTGGAAGGCCGGGATCTCGGCGTAATCGATGACGACGTCGACGGCGACCGCGTTGGTCGAGACGCGGAGCGCCGCGTAGTGGTTGATGGTGAAGTTGCCAAGGGGATGTGCGAGGACGCCGGCGGGCAGCGCGAGAACGAGCACACCGAGCACGGCAGCGAGGAAGAGGCGCCCGGCGGTGGGGGATCGCATGGCAGCGAGGGTACGCGAGGGTAAGGGCCACGGATCATCGCCCGCTGCCGGCATCAGGCCGGACGCAGACCGGTCGTGCCGGGTTTGCGAGGAGGTGTCGGCTACACTCGGACCGTGACGATCCCGGATCGGCCGAGCGGCCGCTTGATCACGATCGAGGGGCCCGATGGTGCCGGCAAGACACTACAGGCCAACCTGCTGGCGGCGGCCCTCATCGAGCGCGGCATCGACGTCCTCCTGACACGCGAGCCGGGCGGGACGCGCCTCGGCGACCAGCTCTATGAGCTGCTCATGGCCAGCGGCGGCGAGCCCATCGATCCCATTGCTGATGCGCTCCTGTTCAATGCGGCGCGGGCGCAGCACGTGGCCCAGGTCATCCGGCCGGCCCTGGCGACTGGCCGCGTCGTGGTCAGCGCCCGGTTCGCCGACTCGACGATGGCCTATCAGGGCTATGGCGAGGGCGTTGATCTCGTCGTCCTTCGCCGGATCATCGAGATCGCGACGGGCGGCCTCGAGCCCGACCGGACGATCCTCCTCGATCTGCCGGCCGAGGCCGGGCTGCTGCGAAAGACGCCCGACAGCATCACCCGTTTCGAGACCTCGTTCGACCTGCCCTACCACCTCCGGGTGCGCGCGGGTTTCCTTGCCATGGCGGCCGCGGAGCCGCAGCGCTGGGTCGTGGTCGACGCCGCTCGAGCTTCGGACGCAGTCTTCGACGACATTCTCGCGGCCGCCCTCGACGTGCTCGGCGGGCCTTCAGGAGGCGAAAGGTCCGCGAGTGAACCGTCGGCGGCCACAGCGCGCATGCACTGATGGCCGACGAGTCAAGGTCCGGAACCCTTCGGGTCTCCTCGCCGGCGGATGATGCCGACCGGAAGGTCCTCGTCGAGCTGGGCGAGGGACGACTTGGCGCCCTGGAAGCCCTCTACGACCGATATCGAGCAATGGCCTACGCAATAGCTCTTCGAATAACCGCGGATCCGAGACTCGCCGAGGATGTCGTTCAGGACGCCTTCCTCGGCGTATGGCGCCATGCCGGCGGCTACGTCGAGGGTCGGGGTAGCGTGAAGACCTGGCTCCTCGCCATCGTTCATCACC
>JBEPVB010000193.1:0-2272 GCA_041691215.1 Chloroflexota bacterium | reverse complement strand
CCGGCCGTCCGTCACCGTCGCGCCCCCGCCGAACTGCCCTTCATTCAGCGAGGTGTATCACGGCGAAAGCACGCCTTGCGGCCGCGGCACGCCATTCAACGAGGTGTATCACGGGGAATAGCGCTCGCGCCGAGGGAGCTAAGGGCCGGCCAGCGGCCTCAGGCCCTGAGGCTCCGCCAGTACCGCTCGGCGGCCCCGCCCAGGTTCCCGAGGCCGGCCATCTTGGCCCCATAGGATCGAACCGCGGCGGCCATCTCGCGCTCGCCGCCGAAGAGCCGGTCGAGCTGGCTCTCGTAGAGCGAGATGCCCCGGATCTTGTGCTCGAGCTGGTCGCTGATGTCGGCGTACTCGGGCTCGAGGATCAGGTCCTGGTCGAGGCCGGCCAAAGCGCCCTCGGGCAGCTGCTCGAGACGATCGAAGGCGCCCCACCAGGCATACGGGAAGTCCTCGTAGAAGACGACCTTGCCGGCCCAGTCCGGTCCCGGCATGACCCAGCGGCGCGACTCGCCCAGGAGATCGATGCCGATGTCGCGGCAGAGCTGGTGGTCGACGTGGTTGCCGACCGCCAACGGCACGTAGACCGCCTGGGGCTCGAGCCGGATGATCTCGCGGCGGACCCGCTCGATCGGGGCCTCGTCATCCGGGCGAGCCGCGCCGAGGAGCTCGTCATCGCCCTCGTAGCCGCGGAAGACCGCATCGGGCATATCCAGGAACACCACCCCGGCCTCGGCGAAGTAGGCGAACTGCTCGTCCTCGAGGCGACGCCGGGCCATCAGCTCGCCCGCGGCGGCGGATTCGATGAGCTCCTCGGTCATCACCGCGCCCTGTGTCGGCAGGTCGTCGATGACGGCCTGGCCGGCGATCGACTTGTTCCGAATGCTCGCCCGGCGATACCACGAGGAGCGCTGCCAGAAACGCTTCGCGGCGGCATCGGCGTCTTCCTGGGTGGCATCGAGGCGGTCCGACGTGGCCGCCCAGGGCGGTGCCAGCGTCGGATCGTCGACGGGGAAGTCGTTCCGGATCGAGGCCCGGTTGAAGGCCTCGGTGTTCGGCCAGAGGACCTTGCCGCCGAACCCGAGCGCCTCGCGCTGGTAGCCGGTCAGGCCGGTGCGGTTGCCGCTGCCCGAGAAGACCGTCAGGATCGCCACGTTCTGGCCGAGCTCGCGAAGGCTGGCGATGAGCCCGCCACATGAGAGGGCGACGTCGTCGGGATGGGGGGCGACGAAGATGTGGGTCATGGCCGGCCGAGTATACCGAGCGCCTAGGCCTCGACGCCGAACCCCTCGGCCCCGATGAGGGGCACGAAAACCACCGCGCCGTCCGATTCGGTGAACCAGTCCTGGGGTCCGCGTCGCTCCATCGCTAGCAGCTCCTGGGAGCCCCTGGGACCTACCGGGATCACGAGCCGGCCGCCGATCGCGAGCTGGCCCGGCAGGGAGGGCGGCACGATCGGCGCCGCGGCGGTCACGATGATCCCGTCCCACGGCGCGCCGTCCGGCGCGCCGCCGCTGCCGTCGCCGACCTCCACCTCGACGTCGCCGATGCCCAGCTCCAACAGGCGCTGGCGCGCCGCGTCGGCGAGGCGGGGGTGGCGCTCGATGGTTCGTACCCGCGCCCCGAGCGTCCCCAGAATCGCCGCCTGGTAGCCGGACCCGGTACCGATCTCCAGGACCCGATCGCCCGGCACGATCCGCAGGAGCTCGGTCATCCGGGCCACGACCCAGGGCTGGCTCATGGTCTGGCCCTCGGGGATCGCAATGGCCGCGTCGCGGTAGGCCGCGCCCTGGGCCTCGAGTTCGAGGAACGCCTCGCGGGGCACGGCCGCCATCGCCGCCAGGACGCGCTCATCGCCGATGCCACGGGCTCGCAGCTGGTCCGCCACCATCGCCCGCCGCGCGGTCTCGGAGCGAGTGTCTCTCAGCCTGGGCACGCTCGGACGATACGCCCGTCGCCCCTGTCGCCGGGCGCGCCTCGGGTCGCACAGGGCCGCGCGCCGGCCACTGCCCGGCGTCGATCAGCTGGCGCCGGGCGTCGAGCTTGGAGCGGGCGTGATCGTGGGCGTGGGAGCAGCCGTCGAGGATGGCACGACGGTCGGGCTGGCGGCCGGGGATCCGGACGGGGCGGCGGTCACGCTGGGCACCGGCGAAGGCGTCGGGATGGGGGTCAGGAGCCCGCCGTGGCCTAGGAGCAGGCCGTTGAGCATGATCAGGACGAAGGCGCCGACGGTCAGGAGGACGAAGAAGGCCGAGGCCTGGTCCGAGACGCGGTGGGC
>JBEPVB010000192.1:0-2384 GCA_041691215.1 Chloroflexota bacterium | reverse complement strand
GTGCCCCGCTCGTCGGCCGCGCCGGCCCGGTCGGCATCCCCGTCGAGCATGAGGCCCATGTCGTAGCCGCCGCCGGCGAGGAGGCCGAGCGTCTCGTCGACGTTGGGCCGGATCGGCTCCGGATTGACGCCCCCGAAGTAGGGGTTCCGCTCCTGGTGGATCTCGGTGACCCGGATCTTGCCGCCCGCCAGGAGGCGGCTGATCCAGCCCGCGCCCGCTCCCCACATCGGCTCGACGAGGATGTGGGTGTCGGCGGCCTTCAGGGCATCCAGGTCCAGGGTCCGCCGGACGTAGCGCTCGTAGCCTTCGTAGGGATCGAAGCGCTCCACGAGGCCGGCCGCCTCGGCCTCGGCGAACGGCCGGCGCGGCAGGTCGTGGCCGCCATTTTCGGCGATCGCCGCTTCGATGACCGCGAGCATGTCCGGCCCGCCCGCGGAGCCGGCCGGCGACTTGACCTTGAAGCCGTTGTCGGTCCAGGGGTTGTGGCTGGCGGTAATGACGATGCCCGCCGAGGCGCCCCGCTCGACGACCTCGTACGAGCTCATCTGGGTCGGCACGGCATGGGCGCCGAAGGCGACGGGAATGTCGTGGGCCAGGAGGATCTCGGCGGCGGCCATGGCGAAGTGCTCGGACGCGAAACGCCGGTCGTAGGCGATGACCACGCCTTTGGCCTGCTCGCCCTTGGCGACCACGTAGCGAGCGACGCCGTCCGCGCAGCGACGGACGTTCTCGAACGTGTAGTCCTCGGCGATCCGAGCCCGCCAGCCGTCGGTGCCGAAGACGATCCGGGTGACGGCAGGTGCGTCGGTCACGTTGACTCCTCCCAGCGGCGAACGCGATCAACAAGGGCATCGACGGCCTCGCGGCCCGGGGCGGAAGCCCGCAGGATCGCGGTCGGCGTGGGGGCGAGGATACCCCGCGGTCCCTGGGTCACGACGAGCCGGCCGTCGACGCGTTCCACGAGGAGGTCGTCCGGGCCCGCGTCGGCGGCCTCGTTGGCAGGGATGACGACGCCGCTTCCGACGCCGCCGATGGCCCCCAGCAGCACGGTCCAGCTCCCGAGGTCGCTCCATCCGACGTCCATCGCGGCCATGACCACGCGCTGATCCGTCGCCGCGCCCTCCATCACGGCGTAGTCGATCGACGTCGGGCGGAGCTGGTCATAGGCCGCGGTCAGGCCAGGATCGCTGTGGACCACGGGGCCCAGGAGCGTGATGAGGCCGGTGTAGCGCTCGAGCGCCTCGCGGATCGTCCGCCGCCGCCACAGGAAGATGCCGGCGTTCCAGGCCACGCCCGGCTCGTGGAGCAGCGCCTCGGCCCGATCGTGGGTCGGCTTTTCCTCGAAGGCGCGGAGGGGAAAGGCGTCGAGTCCCTCGAGCTCCTGGCCGGCGTCGAGGCGGGGGACGAGGTAGCCGTATTCGGTCGCCGCCCGATCGACGTGGATGCCGAGCGTCACCAGCGGTGCCTCGATGTCGAAGGAGCCCTCGGCCAGCCGCGCGGCGCCGGCGAGGACGCCGCGAAAGATGTCCTCGCGCTCGATGGTGTGGTCGGCCGGCAGGACCAGCATGACCTCGTCGTCGGGACGGTCGATGAGGATCGCCGCGAGGGCGATGGCCGCGGCCGTGTTCCGACCGGCCGGTTCGGCGATGACCCGGACACCGGGGCTCTGTGCCCGCACGAGGTTCCAGTAGCGGCGATCCGTGACGACGGTGACGTCGGGCCGTTCGAGGGCGAGCTCGGGATGGCCGGTGATCCGGTCGATAGTTCGCTGGAGCAGCGATCGCTCGCCGAGGAGCGGCAGGAACGGCTTGGGCGATTCGGGACGGCTCAACGGCCAGAGCCGCGTGCCTCCTCCCCCGGCGAGGATCACGACGTACATCAGCGTGATCGTAGACGGCGCGGCGGGGCCTGTCCGGGCCGCCGCGGGCCGGCCGCGGCCGGATGCGGGGGCGTCAGGCGACCGACACCGGTGTCAGGTGGGGTTCCGGCAGGCCGGCCTCGGAGGCGAGGAGGGCGGCCTTGTCTGTGTGCTCCCAGGGCAGGTCGACGTCGGTCCGGCCGAAGTGGCCGTAGGCGGCGGTCTGGCGGTAGATCGGGCGGCGCAGGTCGAGGGCGCTGATGATCGCCGCCGGCCGAAGGTCGAAGTGTCGATCCACCAGGGCGGCAATCAGCTCATCGGGCACGTGGTTGGTGCCGAACGTCTCCATCGACACGGACACCGGCCGGGCGATGCCGATGCCGTAGGCGACCTCGATCTCGAATCGATCGGCGAGCCCGGCCGCGACGACGTTCTTGGCCACCCAGCGGGCCGCGTAGGCGCCGGACCGATCGACCTTCGTCGGGTCCTTGCCCGAGAAGGCGCCGCCGCCGTGGCGGGCCATCCC
>JBEPVB010000191.1:0-2430 GCA_041691215.1 Chloroflexota bacterium | reverse complement strand
CCGGGTCCCAGCGAGGCGGGGGCGGTCGGCTGGCCAGACGCCGGAACGCCCGTGCCCCTCGCCACAGCAAGCGCCGTTCCGAGCGGGCCGGACGTCGGCGAGCCACTGCCGCTCGGCCCGCTGCCTTCGTTGACCGGACGCGGCCAGGCGACGACCACCAGGATGAGGAGGGCCGCTCCGAGCGGCCACCCGCGTCGGATGAGCCGCGTCCCGCGTTGTTCCATGCCTCCAGCCTATGCCGGCACCTGGCGCCTGGCGAGCGGCTCGATCGTCCTGTCCCTACCCCACCGGGTGGCGCCTGGGTGAGCCAGGGAGCTCGGCCTCGGAGCCCAGGACGGTCTGCATGCCGTAGCGCACGAGGGCCACGAAGACGACCGCCTAGCCCACGATTCCGGCCGTCAGGATTTGAAGCGCCCGCGGATCGTCGAGCGGACGCTCGAGGTCGTCGCTCGGCGTCGACGCCTTGGCGAGAGGCCCGAGAGCAGAGGAATCCGGCGCGAACTCCTCGGTCATCGGCTGCCCTCACCGCCCGCGATGTCTCGGCCCGCCGGGACCACCCGATCCGACGCGGGGGCCTCGTGGAAGCGGATCATCCGGGCGAGGTAGGCCGCGGAATCACGACGCACATAGGCGATGAAGAGGGCCGTCGAGATGATGGCGACGAGAAAGCCGATCCCCACCGCCGGCGTCATCGACGGCGCGAGCTGGAGGGTCAATAGGCCGGCGATCACCCCGGCGATCGCCGAACAGACGATGCCGATCACGCCCGGCGTGGTGACGAAGACATGGAGGGACGACGACGGACCGGTGACGTCGAGGGCGCCGTACGTCAGCGCGAAGCCCCGCTTGTCGAGGGTCGTCCCGGACACGAACTCCTCCTCGATCCCCGGCTCGAGGCGGGCATAGATCCCCCGGAGGCGATTCATGCCGGCCACCCAGTAGAGGTCCTCGTTGTTGACCTGGCAGAGGCGGACGAAGGTCGCGACACCCAGGAAGAGCGTGATCGAGAGAACGACGAGACCGAAGGTGATGAACTCGGGTCCGAACTGGGTTGCCGAGCCGACCAGGGCCAGGGAGACCGTCGCGGTCGACAGCGAGGTCAGGAACATCGAGCTCCGGCTGAAGGACTCGTTCCAGCTCATCGAGCGGGTCGCGAGAAGGCTCCAGTGCTCCGTTGCCAGGAACTGGGCAGCCCGGGCGCTGTCGAGCGTCTGGTCAGGTCGGAGCGTATGCGTGGATGGAATGTCGATCCCGCTGGCGCCCGGCATCTCGCTGGTCATCGGTCAGAGCCCTCCACCCCTGTCTGGAGCATCGCCCGCACTTTCTCATGGACGACCCCGTTCGTGGCGAGCGTCGACCCGGCGTCGAACACCCGACGGCCGGCGAAGTCGGTGACCCGACCACCGGCCTCCTCGACCAGGACCGCCGGCCCCGCGATATCCCAGATCGAGAGGCCGACCTCGACCATCACCTCGGCCGCGCCTTCCGACACCAGGGCGTAGCCCCAGAAGTCGCCGATGCCACGCTCCCGCCAGGCCGCTCCCAGGAGCTGCATGAAACCCGGTGCCTCGGCGCTCGCGACGACATCCTGCGTCCCGGCATGGAGGACCTGTGCCTCGGCCAGCTCTGCGATCGAGGTCACGTGGACCCGCCGGGCGGTCCCCGCAGGATCGAACCCCCCGAGGCGGCCCGCCGCCCACGCTCCCCCGCCCCGCCAGGCGAACCAGCGGGCGCCGAGCGCCGGCGCCGAGACGATCCCGGCCTGGAGCTCGCCGTCCCGCTCGACGCCGAGGAGGGTGGCGAAGATGGGCACACCCCTGAGGTAGTTGTGGGTCCCGTCGATAGGATCGACGAACCATCGGACCGACGCGCCGGCGGCGTCCGCGCCGAGCTCTTCGCCGACGACGCCGTGGTCCGGATACGCGTCGGCGATCCGCTCGCGGATGAGGCGCTCGACGGCCGTGTCGGCCTCGGTCACGAATGTCCGATCCGGCTTTCGGCTCGTGACCGGGTCCTGCCGGAAGTGGCCCAGGGCGACCTCGTCGGCCGCGTCGCACCAGGTCAGGGCCGCGTCGACCCAGGACCGGAGCTCGGCATCGGTGCCGCGCCGGAGCGAGGCGCTCCAGGCCGGCCCGAAGCTCGGGGCGGAAGGGTGGCCGCCGGACGAATTCGTCAAGCCCGAATCCTCGCCCCGTCCGGGTCCCAGAGGGGCTCGCGCATGACCTCGAAGCCGACCCACTCCCCGAAGATGTCGATGTCCCCACGGGTACCGATCGCGGCCTGGTCCGGCGGCAGGTAGGCATAGGCGATCGAGCGCTGGACGGCAAAGCCGTAGCCGCCCGACGTGACCCGCCCGACGATCTGTCCGCCGACCTGGACGGGCTCGTTGCCGAGGGCGACCGAGCGCGGATCGTCGAGGACCAGGCAGCG
>JBEPVB010000190.1:0-2431 GCA_041691215.1 Chloroflexota bacterium | reverse complement strand
CGGCGTCCTCGCCGCAATGGCCCGGCGGCTTTCACCGTCTGTCGTGCCGATGGGCCTGGTCGGCGAGGCCGGCCGCCGCGATGCGACGTTCGCGCCGTTCGAGTCAAGCGATGCCGCCCACCGCGCGTCCCTGACGGAGACGCTCGCCGAGCACGACGATGCGATTCTGAGCGCCTACGTCCGCGAGGAGGCCGGGCTCTCGTACCCGCGCCTGCGCATGCAGCTAGCGGCCCAAACGCGCGCTGGACACATCCATCCCGTCTACTTCGGCTCGGCGGCGATGGGCGTCGGGATCGAGTCCCTCCTCGCGGGGGTCGCGGAGCTCCTGGCGGACGGGCGCGGGGATACCGAAGGGCCCGTCTCGGGCCGCGTGTTCAAGATCGAGCGCACGCCGGCGGGCGAACGTGTCGCCTACGCCCGCCTGTTCGCGGGGACGCTCCGACCGCGCCAGCGGGTCCGCATCGGCGGCCGCGACGAGGCGAAGGCGACGTCCATCCGGGTCTTCGCCCCTGCGGGCGCGCCGCGGCGGGACGTCCTGAACGCCGGCGAGATGGCAACGATCCGGGGCCTCGGCATGGTCCGGGTGGGTGACGCGATCGGCGAGCCGCAGCCCGGCGAGGAAGTGGCGGCACGCTTTCCACGACCCGCCCTCGAGGCCGTCGTCGACGCCCGCTCGCCCGGGCAACAGGGCTCGCTGAGGGCGGCCCTGGCCCAGCTCGCCGAGCAGGACCCGCTCATCGACGTCCGCCAGGACGACCATCGTCACGAGATCGCCGTCTCGCTCTACGGCGAGGTCCAGAAGGAGGTCATCCAGGCCACCCTCGAGCGCGACTACGGCATCCTCGCCGACTTCCGCGAGACGACGACAGTGTGCATCGAGCGGCCGGCCCAAGCCGGCGAGGGCGACGAGGTCATCCGGGCGGGAACGCATTCGAACATCACCGGGCGCAGCTCGGCCCGCAGCACCAACCCGTTCACGGCCACGCTGACCCTCGAGGTCAAGCCGGCACCACCGGGGTCGGGGATCGAGTTCGGGACCGACGTCGATGTCCGGCTCGTGCCCCTGTACCTGTTCAGGAACGTCGAGACGTTCGTCGGCCAGATGGAGGCCTTCGTCCATGAGGCGCTCGAGGAGGGGCCCCATGGCTGGCGGGTGACGGACTGCCGGGTCACGATGACCGACTGCGGGTATGCGTCACCGGCGACGTCGGCGGCCGACTATCGCCGGCTGACCCAGCTCGTCATTGCCGAGGCGCTCGATCAGGCCGGAACGTGGGTCTGCGAGCCGCTCGCCGAGCTCTCCCTCGAGGTCCCGGCCTCGACCGCCCAGGGCGTCCTCGCGGCGCTCGGACGGCTCGGCGGGCGGGTCACCGGGCAGTTCTCGGCGAATGGCCTGACGCGCGCTTCGGCGATCCTGCCCGTGACCAGGGTTCGGACGCTGCAGCACCAGCTGCCCGGCCTTGCGATGGGCGAGGGGATCCTGGAGAGCCGCCCCGGCGGCTACCGGCCCATCGGGGAGAACCCGCCCTCTCGCTCGCGCTCCGCCCCGAGCCCGCTCGAGCGCGAGGCCTGGCTCGCCTCGCTGGCGAAGCGCGGCTGAACCAACGCGTCGGACGACCGTGATCAGCGGTACCGGGCCAAGAAGTCGAGGACGGCCTTGCTCGCGCCGGGCACCGTCACGAGGTCAGGGCCGTGGGCCGCCGTAGACAGCACGGTCAGGTACTTCGGCTCCGTCGCCCAGCGCAGCATGGTTCGTGCCTCGGCCGCAGTTCCCCCGTCCTGATCTCCGGCAAGGAGGAGCTTCGGCTCCTCGATCGCCGCGACGGGGTGGATCGTGCAGATGACGAGATAGCTGCCGGCTGGCAGCGCGGGGACGTCGAAGGTGAAGGTCCCATGTTGAAGTTCGTGCTCTGGTAGATGCGTTCGGGAACGGACTTCCCGCTTGCCACGACGAAGTTGTGGTGCTCGGGTGGGCCGTCCTGGTTGTCGATCTGGATGTGCCAGACCTTGGCGGCAGGGGCCGTGAGCGTGGTCGGCACCCACCGCACGTGGGCGGCGACAACCTTGACGATCGTCTTGCTGTCCGGTGCGTTCGGGATTGGCGTCACCTTGACGATGGCGACCGTCGGCCGGGGTACCGCTGAAGCCGAGGCCACCGTCGATGGTCCGGGCGAGGCGGTCACCCTGACCGCCCCCGCCGATGCCGTGGCCGAGAAGCCCGAGCTTGACGGGCCGCCGCTGAGCAGGCGCTGAGCGCGACGCTGGCCGCCAGGTTGACAGGAATGGGAAAGCACCTCGGCGTTGAGCGGTTGCGAGTGTCATGTCGCGTCTCCCTGGGGCCGAAGACCATCCGCGAGGACGGCGGTCGCCATCCGAGGCGACCATCGCAGTCCTCGTGTAGCCCGGCCCGGCGGACGAGACCGGCCCACCG
>JBEPVB010000189.1:0-2449 GCA_041691215.1 Chloroflexota bacterium | reverse complement strand
CCGGTCAGCGCCTGGCCGATCGAAGCCCGGCCGGTCGCCGGCAGGCCGGTCACCCCTGGACCAGTCATCCGGCCCCCGCGGGATGCGCGCATCGGGACCGGGCGTGGCGCGGCGCGAGTCGCCGGGCCCCGGCCGAGGGTTGCCGGTACGCTGGCCGCCGGGTCGCTGGCCGCCAGGGCGCGGGGCTCCGCCCGCGGAGCGAAAGCCGCCGCCCGTCGGCCGGAACGAGCTCGTGGTCGGCCGCGGCCGGTCCGGCTTGACTCGCTTCGGGCGGCCCTTGGGGCTCTCGCTGTCAGCCATGTGCGTCCTCCAGTCGACGCCACCGCTGGCCGTCGCGCGAGTCCTCGACGACGATCCCGTGCGTTGCAAGCTCGTCGCGGAGACGGTCCGATTCCGCCCAGTTCCGCGCGGTGCGGGCAGCGGCGCGTGCCTCGATGAGCGCCTCCAGCTGGGGCGAGAGGTCCTGCTCGAGGACGTCCGGCCCGATCCCGAGGACGCGGTTGAGGTCGCCCAGGAAGGATGTCACGATTCGGGCATCGGCGGTCGAGAGGGCCCGGGCATCGATCCGCCGGTTGATCTCCCGGACGAAGTCGAAGAGGACCGCGAGGGCCGGAGCGATGTTCAGGTCGTCGTCGAGGGCTGCCTCGAAGCCGGCCCGGGTGGTGGCCAGCAGGGCGTCGAGGCCCGAGTCGGCGGGGCGCTCTTCGCGATACGCCGCCAGGGCCGTGAACAGGGCGTCGAGGCGCTCGAGGGCGGAGCCCGCCGCAGCCAGCGAGGCGTCGGTGTAGTTGAGGGTGGCCCGGTAGTGGACGGCGATCAGGACGTAGCGCAGGGCCCGGGCCGAGACACCCCGCGCAAGGAGGTCGCCGACCCGCTCGATGTTGCCGGTGGACTTGGCCATCTTGGCGCCGGCCATCTTGAGATGCGCGCAGTGCAGCCAGGTCTGGACGAACGGCTGGCCCGTGGCCGCCTCGCTCTGGGCGAGCTCGTCCTCGTGGTGCGGGAAGACCAGGTCGACCGCCCCGGTGTGGATGTCGAATGACGGCCCAAGCTCGCGCATGCTCATCGCCGAGCACTCGATGTGCCAGCCCGGGCGGCCCTCGCCGATCGCCGTCGAGAAGCTCGGCTCACCCGGCTTCTGGCCCTTCCAGACGGCAAAGTCGCGGACGTCGTCCTTGGCGTACTCGTCCGACTCGACCCGTTCGCCCACCCGGAGCTGGTCGGGATCGAGGCGGGCCAGGCGGCCGTAGGCCGGCCACGAGGCGATCCGGAAGAAGATCGAGCCGTCGTCGGTCCGATACGCATGCCCGCGCTCGAGGAGCGTCGAGATCAGGGCGACCATCTCGGGGATGTGCTCGGTGGCCCGGGGCTGGACCTCCGGCGTCGACATCCGCAGGGCGGCGGCGTCGAGCAGGAACCGATCGGTCCAGCGCTGGGTGAGCTCGCCGATCGAGATCCCCTGGGCGGCGGCGCCCTTGATGATCTTGTCGTCGATGTCGGTGATGTTCATTACCCACGTGACCCGCAGTCCCTGGTAGCGGAGGTAGCGGACGAGCAGGTCGGCGAACAGGAACGAGCGGAAGTTGCCGATGTGGGCCGGGCCGTAAACCGTCGGACCGCACGAATAGATCCGAACGTGGCCGGGTTCGAGCGGGACGAGCTCGCGCTGCGTGGCGGTGAGGGTATCGAGCAGGCGCAGGGTCATCGCCTGCTCATCGCGGCGTCATCGCTGGCCGGCTCCACGACGGCCACGGCCGAGGCGCTGATCCCCCGGCCGGCGCCCTCCCAGCCCTGGAGGTTGCCTGTCGATGCCTTGACATTGACCCGGCCGGGATCGATCTCGAGCATGCCGGCGATCGCGTTGCGCATCTCGTCGAGGCGGCCGGCGAGCCGCGGCCGGGCCGCCACGATCGTGACGTCCACTGAGCTCGGCCGGTAGCCCGCGGCGCGGACCAGGTCCCGGACCGCCCGGAGGAGCTCGATGCTCGAGATCCCGGCCGGCGTCGCCGGGCCGGCGGGAAAGTGGCGACCCAGGTCGCCCAGCCCGCACGCTCCGAGGAGCGCATCGGCCAGGGCATGGAGGCCCACGTCGCCATCAGAGTGCCCATACAGGCGCGGCGCATCGGCGATCTCGATGCCCCCGAGGGCAAGCGGCTGGCCCGGCCCGAATGGATGGCCATCCGTACCAAACCCGACGCGCATCCCGGCGCTGCCGGCCGCGTCCGAACCGAGGGCCAGGGCGGCTCGTCCCAGGTCTTCGGGGACGGTCACCTTGAGGTTGAGCGGATCGCCGGGGACGACATGGACGGGGATTCTACAGGCCTCCAACAGGGCCGCCTCATCGGTGAAGGTCGACGGCCCGGCCGGCGGAAACGCCTCGAATGCCTGCTCCAGCAGGTCGCGCCGGATTCCCTGGGGCGTCTGGGCCGTGCCCAGGCCGGCGCGATCG
>JBEPVB010000188.1:0-2454 GCA_041691215.1 Chloroflexota bacterium | reverse complement strand
ATCGAGATGATCGAGAAGCTGATCGCGAAGTTGCTGAACCCGCCCATCGTGCGGAACAGCTCCTGCGCATAGCCCAGCTGGTGCAGGTCCTGGATGTCCTGCTGGATCGCATCGTCGCGGGATGATCGCCCTTGCATGGAACCTCCTCGCTCGAGCCGACCGGCCGTCCGCCGGGCACAACCCTCCCTCAAGGGTCGAACGACACCTCGACGCGCCGCCGCGGTCTGCGTCGATTCCGGGTAGATGTGGCGCGACTATACGCGCGTCCCCGAGCCGATTGGAAGGGTTTTCGCAAGAAGTTGACGGGGGGACCGCGGGATGCTCGCCGGCCTCAGAAGAGCATCGTCGTGCCGTCGGGGAACTCGAAGTCGAAGATGCCCGGCGGCAGCGGGGCGTCCGGCTCGAGGACCGTCACGAGCGCCTCGCGGGTCACGTCGCCGCCGATCGTCTCGACGAGGCGGGTGATGACGCCCTCGCCCCGATCGACGGCCAGCTGGATGTGGAAATCGGGGCGGTCCGCGACGCTTTCGATGGCCCGCGGGTGGTCGCATTCGAGGACGATCGATTCGCGGCCGGCCACGATGTCGGTGCCCGAGATCCACGTGCGGCCGGTGGCCAGCACGTTCTGGCAGTAGCCGGCCGGGTGGACGAAGAGCTCGGGCAGCGTCTCGAGGGGCAGCGCTGTCAGCGGCTCATACACGCGGGCGCTGCCGGGGAAGTCGCCGTCCAGGCCGCGAGGGCGGTTGCGGATCGGTCGCGAGGTGCCCAGCTTGTGCGGCCCGGAGTAGGTCTGGATGGTCGCCCCGTCGCTGATCCAGAGCTCGAAGTTGCCGGCCGTGCCGCGATCCGGCTCGCTCGTCGTCACCCGGGCGTGACCTCGATGCTGGATTGCCACGTCCATGGCCACGAGCTGCTCGCCCCGGGCCGCGAAGCTTCGCTCCTCGATCCGCATGCGGAGGGTCTCGAAACGGAGCTCGGCGTCGCGCATGAACTCGAAGAGCTCGGCGACCGAGGGAAGCTCGACGGGGAGGGCGACGACGGCGGGCAGGCGCCGCTCCGCCCCGGCGGGGACGAGGGCGGCCCGATCCCAGAGGTGGGTGGTCATCGGGCCGGATTGTACCGGCCATCGGACCGTGCTCGTAGACTCCGGGCGTGGAGGCGTTCGACGGCAGCAGGTTTCGGCAGGTCATGGGCCGTTTCGCGACCGGGGTGACCGTGGTCACGACCTTCGCCGACGGGCTGCCCGAGGGGATCACCGTCAACGCCCTGTCTTCGGTCTCCCTCGAGCCGCCCCTGGTCATGGTCGCCCTCGACCGCCGCCGATTCATCACCCCGATGGTCCGCGCCAGCGGGCGCTACGCGGTCAACGTCCTCGGCGCGGGCCAGCAGGCGATCTCCGACTGCTTCGCCCACGCCGCCGTCCGGCCCGGCCGGGAAGACTTTTGCGGCGCCGCCTGGCATTTGGGGGCGACCGGCCTGCCGCTCCTCGAGGGGGCGATCGCGACCCTCGAATGCACGGTCGTGGAGACGTTCTCGGCCGGCGACCACGATCTCTTCATTGGTCGGGTCGATGCCCTCGACGACGGCGATCCCGCGGTCGAGGCCGTCGGCCCCCTCCTCTACTTCCGGCGCCGCTACCTCCAGATCGAGCAGGCGGCCGCGACGGCCGTCGAGGGAAAGCCGGAAGCCTGAATGCCCTTCCTCCAAGCCAACGGGCTGGACATCGGCTACGACGTCCAGGGCGCGGGTCCGCCGCTCGTCATGCTCCATGGCGCGACGTCGCTCGGGCGCGAGGACTTCGCCGCCCAACTGCCACGCTTCTCCCGCGACTTCCACCTCCACCTGCCCGACGCCCGGGGCCACGGCCGGACGCGCTGGGATGTGGCCAAAGGTTTCCGCTACGACTGGCTGGTCGATGACCTGGCGGCGTTCACCGAGACCCTCGGCCTCCGGACGTTCCACCTCCTCGGATTCTCGATGGGGGCCATGACGGCCCTCCAGTTCGCGACCCGGCATCCCGAGCGGGTCCGGACGCTGGTCGTCGTCGGCATCACCACCCAGCGCGAGCCGCGCGCGAGCGTCGGTCGCCGGCTCATGGACCCCCCGAAGATCCTGGCCGCGGATCCGAAATGGGCGGCGACGCTGGCGCGCCGCCACGATGAGGGGCAAGGGCCGGATGCCTGGCACCGGCTCCTGCCGGCCATCGTGGCCGACGTGGCCGTCCAGCCGCTCCTCGGGCCGGCCGACATCCATCGGATCGACGCCCCGACAATGGTCGTGGTCGGTGACCGGGATCCGTTCGCGCCCGTCGACCATGCCTGGGGGATCTCGCGCCAGATCCGGAACGGCCACCTCTTCGTAGCCCCGGACTGTGGTCACGAGGTGACCGTCCGCCGGCCGGGCTTGTTCAACGAGGCCCTGGCCGGCTTCTATCGCCAGAACCAGGCGGAGGCG
>JBEPVB010000187.1:0-2528 GCA_041691215.1 Chloroflexota bacterium | reverse complement strand
GCGGCAGCGCCGGGAACGTCCTCGTCGCCGGCTCCAACGGCATGACGGTCTACACCTTCGACAACGATGTCAAGGACAGCGGCACGAGCGCCTGCGCCAGCGCCGGCGGCTGCATCACCACCTGGCCGGCCCTGACCGTGGCCGCGGGTGCCACGCCGACCGCGGGAGCGGGCGTCACGGGCACCCTGGCGACGATCACCCGGGCTGACGACGGAACCCTTCAGGTCACCTACAACGGCCTGCCGCTGTACTTCTTCAGCGGCGACAAGGCCCCGGGCGACGCGAAGGGCGTCTACACGGGCTGGTCGGCCGTCAAGCCGTAGCAACCCGGTGGCCCGCCGGCGCACGGGGCGTCGGCGGGCCATCTCCGAGCGGGGTCGACCCGGCAGGCGGGACTACCGGCTGTGGTTGCCCCGCACGATGGGATCGATCGAGCCGCGATCGTGCTGGGCGTCGAGCCCGCCGACCATGGGAGATTCCTTAGGCGCCGCCCTCCCCTACCCCGGGCGGCGGCTCGCCCGTTTCCGGGCACAACGAAACGCCCGAAGGAACTTCCTCCCGGCCGATGTCCCTTCCGCCTCCCAGAGCAAGCTCCAGGCGCGGTGACCAATGCAAGCACCGGTCGGTTCACCGATCGTTCGGGGCCCCTTCGGGCAAGACCTACAGTACGGGCGTGGCCCCTGCCCCAGGAAGGGGCTTATCCACGAGTTTCGAAGATCGCGGAGCCTTTTCGGTCCTTCGTCCACAGTCCGTCCACGAAGCGACGGCGCTGGACCAGGCACTCGGAGGGCGCTTCCGGGGGGAGTCCCCACGCGAGCCCGCGCCGGGCATAACAAACGCCCAGAGGAACCGCAATCACTAGACGTTCCATCGCACCTGATGCAAGCACCCTGTGCGAAGTGGTCACTGCAAGCACTGACCTGGATCGCTAGATGTTCGTGGCCCCTCTGGGCAAGACCAAATGTAGCCGACGGCCCCAGGCCTGCGATACCCACTTATCCACGACTTTCGCGGTTCCGAGGCCGATTCCAAGCACGCCGTCCACAGCTCTTCCACGTCGTGGTGCCCGCGCGCGCCAACATCGCCTCGTCGCGTGCGTCCCCCGTACCGCCGCTCAGGGGCGCTCGAGGGGCCAGCGGACCGCGTCGTGATCGCTCGACTCGGGCAGGCCGTCGGGCCCCAGCGTCGCCCGCCGGGTCAAGCGATTGGTCCGGACCTCCCAGGCGCCGTCCTCGTCGGGCCGGATGGTGGCATTCACGAGCCGCAGCGCAAGGTCGTCCCCGACCTCGACCAGATCGAGGGCGAGCTTGGTGGTGGGCGGTTCGACGGATGCCAGGAGGATGGCCACGCCGAGCTCGGTCCGGCCGATC
Organism: Chloroflexota bacterium; assembly: GCA_041691215.1. GTDB lineage: Bacteria > Chloroflexota > Limnocylindria > Limnocylindrales > CSP1-4 > UBA5189. The sequence goes on along the minus strand of JBEPVB010000187.1, from coordinate 1,158 downwards.
AGGAAGGCGCCCGGGGCCGGCGCCTCGATCGTCAGGTGATCGACCCCGCGCTCCGCGATCCGGTTGCCGTGGATGCTCCCGTCGGCCTCGCGATGGAGGGTCAGGAGCCCGCCGGCAGCGGCGGATTCGAGGCCCAGGACCTGGCCCTTCGGGTCGGTCTCGAGGGCATGGGTCACGAGGAGCGTCCCTCGCCGGTCGACGACGGTCCAGCGCCAGCGGCGGCCCCGCCGGCCGTCGGCGATCGACCACGTCAGCATCCGGCCGGCGTCGTCGGCCAGGCGTCCGGCCTGCCGGACCGGGAGCGTCACTCTGGCGCCCCGACCAGCGATTCCGCCCAGCCGGCGGCGACCCGCTCCAGCTCGCCTGCCAGGGCCGGCGCCACCCGGCCGCTGACGCGCACGTCGCGGGCCTGGTAGTCGAGCTCGACGGCCCCCCGTTCGCGGATCCGGGCCAGGAGCTCGCCCGCGGCGTACGGGACGTGGACGTCGACGGCGACCCACATCGAGGCCAGGAGGGCGGCCAGCTCGGCCCGCAGCGTGTCCAGGCCGTAGCCCGTAAGGGCCGACACGAAGACCGCGCCGGCGATGGCCGGGGCCGGCGTCGAGCCGTCGCGCGCGGCAGCATCGACGAGGTCGGCCTTGTTGAAAACGACGAGACGGGGCTTCTCGCCGGCGCCGAGCTCATCGAGGACCAGCTGGACGGTCGCCCGATGCTCGGCGAAGTGGGCGTCTGACGCATCGACGACCTCGAGCAGGACGTCGGCCCGGTTGACCTCCTCGAGCGTCGCCCGGAAGGCATCGACGAGCTGGTGCGGGAGCTTGTGGATGAAGCCCACGGTGTCGGTCACGATCGCCGCCTGACCGTCGCCCAGCTTGACCTGGCGGCTGGTGGGATCGAGGGTCGCGAAGAGTTTGTCCTCGGCCAGGGCGACCTCGGATCCGACGAGGGCGTTGAGGAGGGTCGACTTGCCGGCGTTCGTGTAGCCGACGATGCCGACGGTCGCCATGAGCCGCCGATCGCGGCCCCGGGCCGACGTCTCGCGGGCCCGTCGGACGTCGTCGACGCGGCCCTTCATCTTCTTGATCCGCTCCCGGATGAGGCGGCGGTCGGTCTCGAGCTGGCTCTCGCCGGGTCCCCGGGTCCCGATCCCGCCGCCGG
>JBEPVB010000186.1:0-2549 GCA_041691215.1 Chloroflexota bacterium | reverse complement strand
GATGGATCACGATGACCCGCTTGCAGAGCGCCTGGACGTCGGCCATGTAGTGGCTCGTGAGCAGGACGGTGGCCCCGTAGCGCTGGTTGTACTCGGCCACGAACGAGCGGATCCGCTTCTGCATCGTCACGTCGAGCCCGATCGTGGGCTCGTCGAGGAACAGGACCTGCGGTCGATGCAGGAGCGCGGCGGCTGTCTCGACCTTCATCCGTTCGCCCAAAGACAGGTTTCGAACCGGCTTGCGGACGAGATCGCCGAGATCGAGCAGCTCGATGAACTCGTCTCGTGTCTGGCGGAAGTCATCGGGATGAAGGCGGTAGATGGCCCGCAGCAGCTCATACGAGTCGAGGGCCGGCAGGTCCCACTGGAGCTGGTTGCGGTTGCCCATGACCATCGTGATCTGGCGGAGGTAATCGGACTGCCGGCGGGACGGCTCGAAGCCGAGGACGCTGAGCTCGCCCGACGTGGGGAAGAGCAGGCCGGCGAGCATCTTGAGGGTCGTCGTCTTGCCCGCGCCGTTCGGCCCGAGGAAGCCGACGACTTCGCCCGGCTCGATGTCGAAGCTGATCCCGTCAACGGCGGGAACGGCCTTGGTCTCGCGCCGGATCAGGCTCCGGACGGCGGCCCGAAGCCCGCCCTCGCGGACCGGAACGAAGAATGTCTTCCGGAGCTCGGCGACATGGATCGCCGGCCCGCGGCCGGCCGGCGAGGCGACGCTCGTCAGCCGTTGCTCCCGCGGGTGCGTTCGCCGGCCCGCGCCGAGGCCTCGCGGTACCGGGCCTGCGCGGCGACCTCATCGACCTCGGCCATCGCCGTATCCGTCTGGGCATCGGCAAGGTCCGCGCTCGTCGAGAGCACGACGACCTTCGCCGCCGCTGCGGTCTTGGCCGCGGACGTTTCGGCTAGGCCGGCCGCCGCGAGCGCGGCCGTTGCCGCATCGGCGGTTGCGAGGGCGGCTTCGACAGCATCGGCGGCGGCCGCGGACGCCGCTTCCACGGCAACACGGCCTCGACGTGCGACGGCGACCGTTCGCTCGGCCGTGCGCCAATCCTGGAGGGCCTCCGCGGTCGTTGGATCCTTCCTTCCATCGTCGGTCATTGAATCCTCCTGCACGGCCGGGACCCTCTGTGCCCGAGAGTATGCCCGCACCGGATCCGCGAGCGCATCAGGCCGGGTCGGGGTTCCGCATGACCTGGAGCGAACCGAGTCCCTCGCGGATCAGGATCACGGTGACAATCAGGGCTCCCACCGCATCGGCCCAGGCCAGGCCGAATGCCTGGGTCAAGCCGAGCCCCGCCAGGCTTATCAGGGCCAGGAGGGCCGCGATGCCGGTCAGCAGGCTGTCGGCTCGAAGTGCGCCGCTCCGGAGGTCTCGCGCGACCCGGAACTTGGCGAAGGCGAGCGGCGGCAGCACGACGACCGAGAACAGGAGGAGGGCCGTACCGACCGTCGTAGCCTCGGGATGCGCGCTCGTGGCCAACGCTCGTAGGGCGTTGAGCCCGAGGTAGACAGCCAGCGCCAGGAGCACCGCTCCGACGACCGCCTCGGCGACCTTCTCGACCCGCTCCGCGCGGTGCGGCTCCCGCTTCTCGATCACGAAGCGCCACACGAGCGCGACCGAAGCCGCCGAGTCGATCGCAGCGTCGAAGCCGAAGCCCAGGAGCGAGAGGCTGCCGCTTGTCAGGCCGACGAACACCGCGCTCCCGCCGGCCAGGCCGTTGATCACGATGCTCAGGACCGAGAGGAGCAGGGCTCGGCGGAGCAGGCTGTCGCGAGGGGCGTCGATGGGCTGCATAGGGACCCTAGTCTACGGACGCCAGCTCTGCGGAAAGACGGGCGACGACCGCCTGGGTCAGCTCCCAGCCCTTCCGGGGATCCTTCGGCATCCGGATGCGGACCTGGTTCGAGGCGAACGTGACCTCGGAGGGCCGCAGTCCCGGCAGGGCGCCGGGCCCCAGCAGCCGCATCGCCGTGGCGCGGGAGAGGCCGGCGCCGAAACGGACGACCAGCTGGCCCTCTTCGCGAGAGATGGATGAGACGCCGGCGGCCTCGGCGGCCAGGCGGAGCTCGGCGACCTCGGTCAGTCGAAGGACGGGCGCCGGCATGGGGCCGAAGCGGTCGGTGACCTCCTGGCGGAAGGCGGCGACGTCGCCCGCCGTGCGAGCCCGTGCCAGGCGTCGATACAGCTCCAGCTTCTGGGCCTCGTCGGGCACGTAGTCGTCGGGAAGGTTGGCCTCGAGCGGCAGGTCCACCACGGCCGATGGGGTCTCGATCATCGGCACGCGATCCTCGCGCGACGCCTTCCGGACCTCGACCGCCTCGGCCAGCATCCGCGAATAGAGATCGAAGCCGACGGCGGCCATGTGGCCCGACTGCTCGCCGCCCAGGATGTTGCCGGCGCCGCGGATCTCGAGGTCCGACAGCGCGATCTGGAAGCCAGCTCCCAGCTCTGACGCGTTGAAGATCGCCTGGAGGCGTTTGCGGGCGTCCTCGCTCATCCGCTCGCGACGGCGATAGAGGAGGTAGGCGTAGGCGCGCCGGGAGGACCG
>JBEPVB010000185.1:0-2557 GCA_041691215.1 Chloroflexota bacterium | reverse complement strand
CCGAGTACTCGGGGATGCGCTTCGGCTTCTTCTTCTTCGCCGAGTACGTGAACGTCTTCATCCTCTCGGCCCTGACCGTGGTCCTCTTCCTGGGTGGCTGGAACGCGCCCTTCCCGTTCCCCCACATCGCCCTGAACCTCGATCCGGGGGCGCTCGGCATCCCGCTCCTGTTCCTGATCGCGATCGGGCCGGTCCTCGCCACCCTGATCCTGGCCGCCCCGTTCTACCTGATCAGGAGCTCGATGCGCTGGTGGGTCGCCCTGATCATCGGCTTCGCCCTGTTCAACGTCCTGGCCGTGGGCCTGCTCCTGGCCTGGGGCTACATCAGCTTCACCTGGATCGCCGGCCTCTTCTGGTTCATCGTCAAGACCTTCGGCTTCGTCTTCGTGTTCGTCTGGATGCGGGGCACGCTGCCCCGGGTCCGGATCGACCAGCTGATGGGCTTCGCCTGGAAATGGCTTCTGCCGGCCGCCCTGCTGAACCTCTTCGTGACGGCCGCAGCCGTCGTGGTGGTCGGCTCATGAGGACAGTGCGGTGAGCTTCATCCCCGGCCTTGGACTCGTCCGGGGCATGTCCCTGACGCTGCGGCGCTTCTTCGAGCCGAAGGCCACGATCCGCTACCCCGAGGTCAAGGCCGACATCCCGCCGAAGTTCCGGGGCCGCCTCCAGCTCCTGTACGACGAGTACGGGACCCTCAAGTGCGAGACCTGCTTCCAGTGCGCCCAGGCCTGCCCGATCGAATGCATCGACATGGGCGGCATGGACACCAAGGGCCGCTTCCACGTCCACTGGGGCCCGGCCGAGACCTACGGCGAGCGGCGCGAGGAATCGGCCCTGCGGCGGTCCGGGCGGACGGTCCCGGACCCCGCCTACGCCCACTTCGAGGGCCTCGACGTCGGGCCGCTGGACGACATCCTGGCCGACTTCGACTACGACCCGGCGCGACTCCTGCCCATCCTCGAGGCGACGCAGGCCGCCTACGGCCACCTGCCCGTCGCCGCTCTGAAGCGGATCAGCCAGGTCACCGGCGCCTGGTATGCCCAGATCTACGGCACGGCCTCGTTCTACAGCCACCTGCGTTTCGAGCCCCCGGCCAGCGCGGCACAGGCCGCCGAGGTGACCGCCCGGCGGCCCGCCGACGCGTCGTTCTTGGCCGGACTCGGGGCATCGCTGGGCAGTCGGCCTGGCGGCGACGCATGACCGACACCGCGATCCTGGCCACGCCGAAGGAGTGGCCGGCCATCCTCCTGCCGCGCGCCGCGGACGGGGCCGAGGCCGGGAAGAGGGCCGCGGCGAAGCCCGGGACAAAGGCGCGGCCAGGGGCCGCCGATCCCACCGATCTCGACGCCGCGGTCGGGGCCGGCGCGTTCGCCGGGCTGCGGCGAGCCATCCGCGACGTGGGCGCGACGGGCACCATCGCCATCGTCGGCGCCTCCGGCCTCCGGGGCCGCGGCGGAGCCGGGTTTCCGGCTGCTGACAAGTGGCGCACGGCCGCCGGCACCGCGGCCAAGGGCCGCGTGGTCGTGGCCAACGGTTACGGGGCCGACCCGGCGACCACCACCGACCAGGTGCTCCTCGAGCGCAACCCGTATGCCGTCATCGAAGGCCTCGCACTGGCGGCTTTTGCGATCGGCGCCCACGAGGCGATCATCGCCGTCCGAGCCGGGGCCGTCGAAACGATCCGCGTCCTGGAAGCATCGGTGGCGGCCGCCGAGGAGGCCGGCTTCATCGGTGCCGACGCGTTCGGGCCGGGCCGCCGCCTCGACGTCAGCATCGCCACGGTCCAGGGCGCCTACCTCCTCGGCGAGGAGACGATCCTGCTCAAGGCCCTCGAGGGCAAGCGCGGCCAGGCCGAACAGCGGCCACCGCACCCGGCCACGCGGGGCCTGCGCGGCCTGCCGACGGTCGTCCACAACGTCCAGACCCTGGCCGCGATCCCCTGGATCCTCGTCAACGGCGCGGAGGCGTTCGCGGCGATCGGGGCCAGGGACTGCCCCGGCACGATCCTCGTCCAGGTCCGCGGTCCCGAGGCGGCCGGCGTCGCCGAGGTCCCGATGGGTACGCCCCTCCGCGAGGTCGCGGCCCTCGCCGGAGCCACGGCCAAGGGCCGGCCGGTCAAGGCCATCCTCGTCGGCGGCCCGTCGGGCGGGATCCTGCCCCCGGAAGCGCTGGACACTCCTTACACGTTCGAGGCCCTGCGAACCGCCGGCGCCCACGTCGGGTCGGGCTCGGTCATCGTGGCCGACGATCGCGCCTGCATCGTCGACCTGGCCCGGGTCCTGACCCGCTATTGCGCCGACGAGGCGTGCGGCAAGACGATCCCCTGCCGCATCGGGACCCGCCGCCTGTCGGAGATCGGCGACCGCCTGGCGGCGGGGACATCCCGGGCCGGCGACCTCGACCTCCTGACCGATCTCGCCGCCGACATCGTCGGCTCGGCCCTCTGCGACCACGAGCGCCTGGCGACCCTCCCGCTGGTGAGCGGGATGCGATACTTCCGGGCGGAGCTCGACGAGCATCTCGAGCGTGGCTCCTGCCCCGCCGGTGTCTGCCATCC
>JBEPVB010000184.1:0-2663 GCA_041691215.1 Chloroflexota bacterium | reverse complement strand
TCCTCGAGGCCCCACTCGGCTTGGAGGGACTCGAACAGGCGGGTCAGGTCGCCGCCGGGCGTCTCGAGGGTCGGCCGCGCGACCTCGACCTGGAAGAGGCGGACGACGGGATCGATGACGAAGTCGCGGACCGGGACGCCCTTCCGGACAACCTGGCGATGAACCTGGCTCTCGGGTGGCACGTCGACGAGGACGTCCCCGTGGATCGCGGCCCGGCAGCCCAGGCGGCGGTCCTCGGCAAGGCCGCGGAGGCGGTCGTACTCCTGTTCGTCGGGACCGGCCGGCGAGAGGTGGCTGCCGGCGGAGGTGATCCCGTGCTTGGGAAACTCGCCCTCGGCAGGCCGGACCTGGCAGCGACCGCAGAGACCCCGCCCGCCGCAGACCGAGTCGAGATCGACGCCAAGCGACCGCGCCGCGTCGAGGATCGTGGTCCCGTCGGCGAACCGCCCGCGCCGCCCGGACGGCGTGAAGATGACGAGCGGATCCGCGCCTGCGGTCACGATCCGGAGCCGTTGCCCGCCGGGCCGCCCAGCGCACCACCGATCGCGCCACCCAGCCCAGCGCCGATCACGCCGCTGACCGTGCCGCCCGCCGGCGCGAGGGCCCGCCGGTTGACCCGCCGGCCGCGCTCCCCCGCCGTCGCCGCTCCGCCCGGTCCGCTGCCGAAGCCGGCCTCCGGCTGAGGCGGCCGGAAATCCCGGATCCAGCGGCCGGCATCCCGGTCGTTGCCCATGAGGACATCGGCGGCCATGATCGCTGCCTTGACCTCGGCCGAGAGCGGGTTCGTGATCGCCGAGGTCAGGCCCGAGGCGATCGCCATCGGCAGGAATGCGGCGTTGATCCCGTCCCGGTTCGGCAGGCCGAAGCTGACGTTGGACGCGCCGCACGTCGAGTTGACGCCGAGCTCCTCGCGGAGCCGCCGCACCAGCCGGAACACCTGCTGGCCGGCCGTCCGCATCGCCCCGATCGGCATGACGAGGGGGTCGACGACGATGTCCTCGCGGGGGATGCCGTGGTCCGCGGCCCGCTCCACGATCCGCTTCGCGACGGCGAACCGGACGTCGGGGTCCTCGCTGATGCCCGAATCGTCGTTGGAGATGGCGACCACTGCGGCGCCGTAGCGCCGGATGAGGGGCAGGACGCGCTCCATGCGCTCCTCCTCGCCGGTCACGCTGTTCACCAGCGGCTTCCCGACGTAGGCCGCGAGGCCCGCCTCGAGCGCCTCGACGATCGACGAATCGATCGAGAGCGGGACGTCGACCAGCGACTGGACGAGCTGGATGGTACGGGCCAGGATCGCCGGCTCGTCGGCGAGGGGGATGCCGGCGTTGACGTCGAGCATGTGGGCGCCCGCCGCCACTTGGGCGATGGCGTCGCGCTCGACGCGACTGAAGTCGCCGTTGCGCATCTCCTCGGCCAGGAGCTTCCGGCCGGTCGGGTTGATCCGCTCGCCGATGACCACGAAAGGCCGGTCGAACCCGAGGGTGACCTCTCGCGTCGCTGACGAAACGGTCGTGTGGGTGACGCTCATGCCGCGCTCATGCGGGCCCGTCCTCGGCCGGCGTCCGGTCGAGATTCACGCCGCCGCCGGCAACGAGGCGGGCCAGGACCTCACGGGTGTACTCCGCGTCCAGGCGAGCCGCCTCGGCGGTAGCGATGGCCTCGATGTCCTCGCCGCACGGCTTGGCCTCGCGGCGCCACTCCTCGATGTAGTCGCTGGCGCTGCGCTTGCCGGCCTGCATGGCCGCCCGATCGATCGCCACCTGGAAGCGGCGGTGGAGGACGATCTTATGCTGGGTCCGCCGATCCCTGGCCGCCACGACCTGGGCCGGGATGTCACGCCACCAGATGGTCGTCAGCGTGCCTGGCATCAGGCCGCTCCGACGGCCATGGTCGCGCGTGCTGCGTCGAGCGCCGCCGTCGCGAGGCCCAGCTCTCCGTAGCCGGTGAACCGACGCTCGAACCGCAGGCCCAGGCGTCGGGCGCCACGACGGGCGATCGCCGTGAGCGCGGCGTCGTCCGTCTGGGCGAGGTAGAGGACGCGGGTGTAGTTGCCGAAGTAGGTCGCCAGCAGCTCCGGGTGCCGATCCAGACCCAGGCCGCGGATGACCAGCCGGTCGAAGTTGCGGGCCAGGAAGTCGGTCAGGTAGAAGGTGCCTGGCTCCCTCTCGGACAGCGACGCGAAGGCGGCCCGGCCGGCGTAGACCTCGTAGCAGTGGGCACCCTCGAGGCGGGCCACGCCCTCCTCTTCCAGCACGAGATCCAGGAGGCCGCCGGTCCCGCAATCGGCGTAGGCGACGAAGATCCGGTCACGACCCGCGGCCTTCGCACGGCGGATTCGACGCCGAACCGCATCAGGAATCTGCTCCGGCCGGTTGTGAAGCGTGGCCGGAAGGCAGGTCAGGTCGACCTCGGGAAAGCCCGCCCGACGGGTCAGCGCGACGAGCTCGCGGGCCAGCGCCCCGCATCCGATGACCAGCGGCCGCTGAGCCGGGTGCGGGGTCGGCGAGTCGCCGCTAGACGGCCTGCGCACGGCGTTCGTTGACGAGCCGGCGCGCGGTCTCGGAGGCAACCGCGGCGTCGCGGCAGTAGGCGTCGGCCCCAACGGCCTTGCCGAATTCCTCGTTGAGCGGCGCGCCACCGACGAGGACGATGTAGTCGTC
>JBEPVB010000183.1:0-2741 GCA_041691215.1 Chloroflexota bacterium | reverse complement strand
GCCGGCCCCGAGATCGCCATCCGCATCGACCTTGGCCTCGGCGACGGCTTCGGCGAGGCCTTCGGCTGCGACCTGACCGAAGCCTACGTGCGGGAAAATTCGGAGTACACAACATGACCTTTCGAACCGCGTCTCGCCGGCATGGCGGTCCGAGGCCAAGGCGAAATCGAGCGTGCGAGGGGTGCACCCGAGGGTGCGTGAGCGAGCACACGCCGGCGGCAACGCGGGCATGGGCCGTCAGGACGGCGACCGATGAGTGAAAGCGTTGTCGTCAAGCTCGGCGGGACCACCATCGCCGAGCAATCCCAGGTCCTCGCCGAGGTTGCGGGGCTCGCCCGGCGCCGACCGGTGATCCTGGTTCACGGTGGCGGCAAGCGGCTCACCGAGTGGCTCGACCGGATGGGCGTCGTCTCCCAGTTCCGGGGCGGCCTCCGGATCACGGACGCCGCGTCGCTCGAAGTGGCCGCGGCCGTCCTGCGGGGTGTCATCAACAGCGAGCTCGTGGCTGGCCTCCGGGTCCTCGGCGTCGACGCCGTCGGCCTCTCAGGGGTCGACGGCGGCGTGCTCATCGCCGAACGGATCGAGAACCTCGGGTTCGTGGCCCGCGTCGTTGGGTTGCGGCGTGATCTCCTCGATGCCCTGATGGTCGCCGGGCAGGTTCCCGTCGTGGCGCCCCTGGCTCGTGACGAGGACGGCTTGGTCTGCAACGTCAATGCCGACGATGTCGCGGCCGGGATCGCCGCCGGGATCGGCGCCCGGCAGCTGGTCCTGATGACCGATGTCGACGGCGTCCGCGATGCCGACGGCCGGAAGCTGGACTCCCTGACGGCGGCCGAGGCGGAGACGTTCATCGACGCCGGCGTCATCGCCGGCGGCATGGTGCCCAAGGTCCGGGCCGCCATGGGGGCCCTCGCCTGGGAAGGGACGGAGGCGATCATCGCCGATGGCAGCGCCCCGAACGCCCTCGCCCGGGCGCTCGAGGATCCAAGCTTCGGGACGCGTCTGACGACGTCGCGGTCGGCCGGGGTCGGCGCGGCATGAGCAGCGTGAACGGCGTTCGCGGCGCCGTGGCCCAGCGCCGGCGCGCGATCCGGGAGATCGTCACCCGCGAGCCGATCGCCAGCCAGCAGGACCTCGCCGGCCGCCTCGCCGAGCGTGGCTTCGCCGTGACCCAGGCAACCGTGTCCCGCGACATCGCCGATCTCGGCCTGGCCAAGGCCTGGCGCGGCGAACGCCACGTCTACGTGCTGGAAGACGACCTTCCGCATCCCGTGGCCGGCCAGGACGAGCGGCTCGGGCGGATCCTCATCGACATCCCGGTCGCGGTCGCCCGGAGCGGCCTCATCCTCGTGCTCACGGGCAGCCCCGGGACGGCCAGCGTCATCGCCCAGGCCATCGACGAATCGACGCTCAGCGAGCAGGTCGGGACGGTCGCCGGCGACAACACCCTGCTCGTGCTGTTCGCCGACGAGGCGAGCCTCGGACGCTGGCTCGACCGGTTCACCACCTTGCAATCGACGGTCGCCCCGGGCGCCGGAGTGGAGGTTTCCCGATGAAGAAGGTCGTCCTCGCCTACTCGGGCGGGCTGGACACGTCCGTGGCGGTCGCCTGGCTCAAGGAGGAGCATGACGTCGACGTCGTAACCCTGACCGTCGACGTCGGTGGCGGCTCCCTGCGTGATGGGGTCGAGCAGCGGGCGATGTCCGCCGGCGCCTCGCGAGCCTACGTCGTGGATGCCCGAGAGCGGTTCGTGACTGACTTCGTCTGGCCTCACCTCCAGGCGAACGCGCTGTACCAGGGCGCCTATCCGCTGGCGACCGCGCTCGCCCGCCCGCTCATCGCCCAGCTCCTCGTGGAGGTCGCTCAGAAGGAAGGCGCCGACGCGGTCGCCCATGGCTGCACGGGCAAGGGCAACGACCAGGTCCGCTTCGACGTCGCCGTCCATGCCCTCGATCCCGGCCTGAGCGTCGTCGCCCCGATGCGGGTGGGGATGGGCCTCACCCGCGAGCAGGAGATCGACTACGCCGGCGAGCGGGGCATCGAGATCCCGATCACCAAGGCCTCGCCCTATTCGATCGATGTCAACCTCTGGGGCCGGTCCATCGAGACCGGTGTCCTCGAGGACCCCTGGGTCAGCCCGCCGGCCGATGTCTACGACTGGACCGTCGATCCGGATCGGGCGCCGGCGTCGGTCGAGACCGTGATCGGCTTTGAGGGCGGCATCCCGGTCTCGATCGACGGCGAGTTCATCGCGCCGGTCGAGCTCGTCGAGCGCCTCCACGTGCTGGGCGGTGCTCACGGGGTCGGGCGCGTCGACCACGTCGAGGACCGCCTCGTGGGGATCAAGAGCCGGGAGATCTACGAGGCGCCGGCGGCCACGATCCTGCACGCGGCGCATCGGGCCCTCGAAGGCCTGACGCTGTCCAAGGACACCCTCCGGTTCAACCGCCTCGTGGCCGCCGAGCATGCCCAGCTGACCTATGACGGGCTGTGGTTCTCGGCCCTCCACCGGGACCTCAGGGGATACGTGGCCTCATCCCAGCGGGTGGTGTCGGGCGAGGTCCGGATGCGCCTCGACCACGGCTCCGCGATCGTGGCCGGGCGCCGCTCGCCACTCTCCCTCTACGACAAGAATCTGGCGACCTACGACGAGGGCGATGCCTTCGACCACGCCTCGGCGGTCGGATTCATCGAGATCTTCGGGCTGCCGCTGCGCGTCGAGGCGGCCCGCCACGGCGCGG
>JBEPVB010000182.1:0-2761 GCA_041691215.1 Chloroflexota bacterium | reverse complement strand
AGCGAGACGTCTTCGCCGCGGTGGTCCACCCGCCCGGCGATCAGGAGGATCGACCCCTCCTGCCAGATCGCGGCCGTCTGGTCGTACAGCTTGGGAAACACGACGACCTCGACGGACCCCTGGAGGTCCTCGATGGTCACGACGGCCATCGTCGATCTCGCCCGGGTGACGACGGTCCGCGTGCCGACGACGATGCCGCAGAGGACCAGGCGCTGGCCGTCGAGGGTCTCGTCGGACTTGAGGTCGCCCGAGTAGGCCGTCACGAAGTCTCCGACCCGATCGGCGACCTCGCCCATGGGGTGCTCGGACAGGTACAGGCCGAGAAGCTCTTTCTCCCAGCGGAGGCGCTCGCGAACCGGCGCCTCGGGCGTCGCCGGGAGCGGCCGCTCGAGCGCCGCGGCCTCAGCCGCGCCCATGTCGAAGAGCGAGGTCTGGCCGGAGATCCGGTCTCGCTGCGTTGCCTGGGCGGCCGAGGCAGCGTCGTCGAGGCCTTCGAGGATCTGGGCTGGATGGCCGAAGGCGTTGAGCGCGCCGACCTTGGCCAGCGATTCGAGGACCTTGCGGTTGGTCAGGCGGAGGTCAATCCGGGTGCAGAAGTCGGTCAGGGTCTTGAACTCGCCGTCAGCCTCCCGGGCAGCGATGATCGACTCGATCGCGCCCTGGCCGACGTTCTTGATGGCCAGGAGCCCGAACCGGATCGCGTCGCCCTCGACCGTGAACTCGAGCTGGCTGCGATGGACGTCGGGCGGCCGGACGTCGATGCCCAGGCGGCGGCACTCGGCGACGGCGGCCGCGACCTTGTCCTCCGAGCTTCGGAAGGCCGACAGGACGCTGGTCATGTACTCGACCGTGTAGTTGGCCTTGAGGTAGGCGGTCTGGTAGGCAATGAGGCCGTAGCAGGTGGCGTGGGCCTTGTTGAAGCCATAGCGCTCGAAGGGCTCGAAGGCCTTGAAGACCGCATCGATGACGTTGGGGGCCACCCCGCGTTCGGCGGCCTGGGTGACGAACTTCTCCTTCTGCGAGCGGAGGAGGGCCGACTTCTTCTTGCGGATCGCGTAGCCGAGGGTGTCCGCCTCGGGGCCGGTAAAGCCGCCCAGGGCGATCGCCGCGGCCATGATGTCTTCCTGGTAGACGAAGATCCCGTACGTCCGTTCCAGGAACGGCTCCAGGAGCGGATGCAGGTAGGTGACCGCCTCCTGACCGTGCTTGCGCCGGATGTAGGCCGGGATGTTGTCCATCGGGCCCGGCCGGTAGAGAGCCACCATGGCGGCGAGGTCGAAGACCGAGGTCGGCTGGAGATCCCGGACGTAGCGCCGCATGCCGGCCGACTCCAGCTGGAAGATGCCCGTCGTCTCGCCCGAGGCGAGGAGCTCGAACGTCACGGCGTCATCAAGCGGGATCCGGTCGAGGTCGATGTCGATGCCGCGGTGGGCCTTGACCGTGTCGACGGCGTTCTTGAGGATCGTCAGGTTGGAGAGGCCCAGGAAGTCGAACTTCAGGAGGCCCAGGGCCTCGATGGCGTGCATCTCGTACTGGGTCATGAGCGAGTCCGAGTTGGTCGCCTTCTGGAGCGGCATGAGCTCGGTCAACGGCTCGCGGCTGATCACGACCCCGGCCGCGTGGGTGGAGGCGTTGCGAGCGACGCCCTCGAGCTGCTTGGCGAATTCGATGACCCGTTTCACGCCGTCGTCCGCGTCGTACTGCTCGCGGAGCTGGGGGCTGACCTCGAGGGCTTCCTCGAGCCTGATCCCGAGCGTGTTCGGGACAGCTTTGGCGATCCGATCGACCTCGCCGTAGGTATGGCCGAGGACGCGGCCGACGTCGCGGATCGCGGCCCGGGCGAGCATCGTCCCGAAGGTGATGATCTGGGCGACATGGTCCGTGCCGTACTTCCGCGAGACGTAGGCGATGACCTCGTCCCGGCGGTCGTCCTGGAAATCGACGTCGATGTCCGGCATCGTCACCCGGTCGGGGTTGAGGAAGCGCTCGAAGGGCAGCTCGTAGGCGATCGGGTCGACGGGCGTGATGCCGAGGGTGTAGGTCACGATCGAGCCCGGCGCACTGCCCCGGCAGGTGGTCTGGATGCCCTGCTCACGGGCGAAGCGAATGAAGTCGGCGACGATGAGGAAGTAGCCGGCGTAGCCCATCGTGGTGATGACCCCGAGCTCGTACTCGAGCCGCGACTTGAGCTCCGGCGTGACCGTCCCGTAGCGCCAGGCGAGGCCGCGTTCACATTCGGCGCGGAGCCACGACGCCGGCGTCTCGCCATCGGGGACCGGGAAATGGGGGATCCGGGTCTCGCCGAGGGGCAGGGCCAGGTCGCACATCTCGGCGATTCGGCGGGTGTTCAGGAGCGCTTCGCGCTGGTCGGGGAAGAGGGCCTCCATCTCGGCCGCGGACTTCAGGTAGAAGTTGTCCGACTCGAACTTCATCCGGCCCGGCGTGTCGAGATTGTTGCCGGTCCCGACGCAGAGGAGGACATCGTGGGCCGGCGCCTGGCGGCGATGGACGTAGTGGAGGTCGTTGGTCACCACCAGTGGCAGCCCGGCCTCGGGAGCAAGCCGCAGCAGCTGCTCGTTCAGGCGCTTCTGCTCCGCCAGGCCGTGGTCCTGGAGCTCGAGAAAGAAGCGGTCCTTGCCCAGGATCTCGCCGTACTCGCCCGCCAGGCTCCGGGCGAGGTCCCAGTCGTCGACCTCGAGGGCTCGGGCCACCTCGCCGTTGAGGCAGGCGGACAAGCCGATCAGGCCCTGGCTGTGCTTGG
>JBEPVB010000181.1:0-2778 GCA_041691215.1 Chloroflexota bacterium | reverse complement strand
TCCGGGAAGCATTCGCGCGGCAGGCGGACATCCATCGCGAGACGGCCGCCCGGGTACTCCACAAGCCGGCCGAGGAGATCACCGCCGACGAGCGTTCGATGGCCAAGATGGTCAACTTCGGGCTGGCCTACGGGATGAGCGACTTCGGCCTCTCGAGCCGGGCCGGGATCAGCCGCCAGGAGGCCCAGGAGTTCATCAACGGCTACTTCGCCGCGTACTCGGGGATCAGCTACTACATGCTCCACATCAAGGAAACGGCCCGGCGGGATGGCTTCGTCCAGACGCTGCTGGGGCGGCGTCGCCACATTCCGGAGCTCCACGCCTCGAACCCCAGCCTGCGCGGGGCCGGCGAGCGGATGGCGATCAACATGCCCATCCAGGGCACGGCCGCCGACATCGTCAAGATCGCAATGATCCGGCTCGACGAGCGCCTCGCGGCCGAGGGGTTCAAGGCCCGGCCCTTGCTCCAGGTGCATGACGAGCTCCTGCTCGAGGTGCCCCGTGACGAGGTCGACCGGCTGGTGCCGGTCCTCCGCGAGGTGATGGAGCACGCCCTGCCGCTCGACGTGCCGCTGACCGTCGACATCAAGGTCGGCGACGATTGGGAATCGATGGCGCCGCTCACCCGGCGCGACGCCGTGCTCGCGGAGCTGGCCGAGGCCGAGGCCTGAGGGCACGGGTGCCCCGCTACGTCCCGCCGCGGCGTGAGCTCAGCCGCGTCGACCTAAGCGGCGACACCGGCGGCCTGCCGCCGTCGCTGATCGACGCCATCGAGGCCGAGGGCGGCCTTTGGTACGCCGGCGACTACTACACGAAGCCGGCCGATATCGTGGCAAGGGCCGGCGAGGTCGGGGCGGTGGCGCTGCGCCTCGACGTTCGCGACCTGTCGTTCCTGGCCGACCTGCCCGAGGTCCGCTACCTGCATCTCCGGTCCGATGGGAGCCCGCCGCTCGATCCAGTCGCGGCGCTGCCGGGCCTCCGCGCGCTGATCGTCGAGACGCGCGCCCAGCGCGGCACGATCGACCTCGCGGCCTTCCCGGACCTGCGCTGGCTGCGCGTCGGCCTCGGCGGCAAGGGCGGCGCCGCGATGCAACCGATGATCGCCGCCGGGCTGCCGTCGCTGGAATGGCTGGCCGTGTCC
This sequence comes from Chloroflexota bacterium, assembly GCA_041691215.1. GTDB lineage: Bacteria > Chloroflexota > Limnocylindria > Limnocylindrales > CSP1-4 > UBA5189. Next base: position 1,637 of record JBEPVB010000181.1, on the reverse strand, counting down.
GAGACGAAGACGAAGAGGGTGGCCGACCTGATCGCCCATTTCCCCGCCCTCCGCTCGCTCCGCTTCGGCTACGCCGATTTCCTGCGCGAGTTGGGGCCGCTCGCGGCGAGCTCGCCGCATCTCGCGTCGCTGACCCTGTTGATGACCGGCATCCGGACCCTCGACGGAATCGGGGACCTGGCCGAGCTCCAAAGCCTGAGCATCTTCGCCGGCAAGGCCGACGACCTCGGGCCGCTGCGGTCGCTGCCGCACCTCCGCTACGCCCGCCTCCTGCTCTCCCGGGTCGCGACGATCGAGCCGCTTCGGGGCCATCCATCCCTGCGGATGCTCGAGCTGGTGATGGCCCAGGAACCCGAGCGGTCCGTCCTCGACTCCATCCCGGGGCTCGTGGCCGTCGGGCATGGCAAGGGCTTCCAGCAGGCTGTCCCGTGGCCCGAGCTCGACGCCCTGCCGCCGGAGCATCCGCTCCGCGTCGAGTGGTTCCGGGCGATGCGCGAGTAGCCTCGGAGCGGCGGCGGCCGCGACGGCCGGGACGGCCCAGCCCGCCGTGGCCTATCGTCTCGAACGATGCCTGAGCTCCCCGAGGTCGAGACGGTTGCCCGCGACCTGCGCGGCCTGATCCTCGATGCCACGATCCTGGACGCGACCGTGCTGTGGCCACGGACGCTCCGGACGCACTCGCCCGAGACCCTCGGCGCGGCCCTCGCCGGCCGCCGGATCGAGTCCGTGGGGCGGCGCGGCAAGCAGCTCGTCATCGGGGTCTCGGACTCGGCCCTCATGACGATCCATCTCAAGATGACCGGGCAGCTTTTCGTGGTGCCGAAGGGGACGCCGGTCGATCCGTACGTCCGGCTCGTGATCCCGTTCACGGACGGCCGGGAGCTGCGCTTCCGCGACATCCGCAAGTTCGGCCGGGTCGGCCTGTATGTCGTCGACGCAGCGACCGGCGAAGCCGTGAAGGAGACGGGCGGCGCCGCCGTCTTTGCCGGCACGGGACCCGAGCCCCTCGACGAGGCCTTCACCCTGCGTGCCTTCCGGCGCCGGATCCGGGCGCGGCGCGGGCGCCTGAAGCCCCTCCTGCTCGACCAGTCGTTCGTGGCCGGGATCGGCAACATCTACGCCGACGAAGCGCTCTGGGCAGCGCGGCTCCACCCGCTGCGATCCGCGCCGACGCTGCGGCCGGCCGACGAGCGGCTGCTGTACCTGGCCTTCCGGCGGATCCTCGCCGAGGCGATCATCCGGCGGGGCAGCTCCATCGACGACTACACGGCGCCCGAGGGCGACGGCTCGATGCAGGACCACCTGATGGTCTACCAGCGGGCCGGCGAGCCGTGCCGGCGCTGCGGGCGTCCCGTTCGACGGATCGTGGTCGGTGGGCGGGCGACCCACTTCTGCTCGTGGTGCCAGCGCCTCCCGGCCGGCGATCGCAAGGGCGCGGCCCCGATCCTGCGGTCGATGACGCCGCGGCCCGGCCGGGCGCCGGGGCCGACCGGCCGTCGCTGGTCCGACCTGGACGGCGAGGGCGTCATCGGCCGGACCCAGGCCGAGGCGGAGACCGTCGCGGCCCGGGCGCGAGCACGGGCGGATCGCACCCGCCGCGCGGCGGCCACGCGGCGAGCGGCCGCGCGCGCCTCGAC
>JBEPVB010000180.1:0-2843 GCA_041691215.1 Chloroflexota bacterium | reverse complement strand
CGACCAGGTGCTCGAGGGTCTTGGGACCGGCGATCGAGCCGTCCTTCGTCACGTGGCCGACGAGGATGACCGCGATCCCCTCGCCCTTGGCAAGCTCCATGAGGCGAAGCGCCGATTCGCGCACCTGGCCGACGCTGCCGGCCGGACCCTCGAGCTCGTCGACACGTACGGTCTGGATCGAGTCGACGATGACGAGCGCCGGAGCCGCCGCCCGGGCGACCTCGGCGATCCTCCCGACCTCACCCTCGGCGAGGACGGCGATCGCGGTGCCGGCAACGCCGGCTGCCAGACCCAGCCGGCCGGCCCGGAGGCGGACCTGGGCGGCGCTCTCCTCGCCGGTCACGTAGAGGACCCCGCGGGGCTGAGGTCCGCCGGCCGCAACTCCCGCGGCGGCCTGGAGCAGGAGGGTCGACTTGCCGACCCCCGGCTCGCCGCCGACCAGGACCAGGGAACCCGGCACGAGGCCGCCGCCGAGGACCCGGTCGAGCTCGCCGATGCCGACGGCCATCCGGTCGAAAGCCGCTTCGCCGACCGCGGCCAGGGCGACGGCCGCGTTGCCCGACCCGACCGGCCGGGTGGCGGTCGTCCGCTCGGCCCGCGACGGCACCCGGATCACGGTTTCGACGAGGGAGTTCCAGGCGCCGCAGTTGCGGCACTGACCTTCCCAGCGCAGGAAGGCCTCGCCGCAGGTCTGGCAGACAAAGCGGCTGCTCGCCCGGGCCACGGGCGGCCTAGGAGACTTCGACGGGCGTCTTGGGCTCGGAGGCGTGGATGTCCAGGACGGACTCCTCGCCGCGGTCGACCACGATCGTGGTCCCAGGCTCGTAGCGACCGAGCAGGAGGTGCTCGGCGAGGACGTCCTCGATGAGGTTCTGGATCACCCGCCGCATCGGCCGGGCGCCATAGGAGGGATCCCAGCCGAGCTTGATGAGGTGGTCCTTCGCCTCCTGGCTCACCTCGAGCTTCATGTCCTGGGCCTTGAGCTGCTCGCGGACGCGCTGGAGCATGAGGTCGACGATCTGGCGGATCTCGTCGACGGTCAACGACCGGAAGACGACGGTCGCGTCGATGCGGTTGAGGAACTCCGGCCGGAAGTTCGTCTTGAGCTCGGCCTGGACCTTCTCGCGCATGATGTCGTAGGAGTTCTGCGCACGGGCGGCATCGTTGTCGTCGACCGCCCGGAAGCCGAGCGAGGCACCCGTCTGGAGCTGCCGCGCGCCGAGGTTCGAGGTCATGATGATGATGCAGTTCCGGAAGTCGACGCGGCGACCCTTGGCATCCGTGAGCTGCCCGTCCTCCAGGATCTGGAGGAGGATGTTGAAGACCTCGGGGTGGGCCTTCTCGACCTCGTCGAGGAGCACCACGGCGTAGTTCTTGCGGCGGACCGCTTCGGTCAGCTGGCCGCCCTCGTCGAAGCCGACGTAGCCGGGCGGGGCCCCGACGAGGCGGCTGACGTTGTGGCGCTCCATGAACTCGCTCATGTCGATCTTGATGAGCGAGTCCTCGCTCCCGAACATGAACTCGGCGAGGGCCTTGGCCAGCTCCGTCTTGCCGACACCGGTCGGGCCCAGGAAGATGAACGAGCCGATCGGGCGCTTCGGATCCTTGAGGCCGGCCCGGGCGCGACGGACGGCCTTGGCGACGATGTCGATCGCCTCCTGCTGGCCGATGACGCGCTGGTGGAGGGCATCCTCCATGTGCAGCAAACGCTCGGACTCCGCCTCGGAGATGCGGGTCACGGGGATGCCGGTCCACATCGCCACGATCTGGGCGATCTCTTCCTCGTCGACGGTCGGCGCCTCGCCGGCAACGGACGCCTGCCACGTCTCGCGGAGGGAGTCGACTCGCTCGCGGACCTCGGCCTCGGACTCCCGGAGCTTGGCCGCGTTCTCGTACTCCTGGGCGTTGATGGCGGCGTCCTTCTCCTTGGTCACCTTCTCCAGCTCGCGCTGCGCGTCCCGCAGGGGCGGCGGGGCGGAGGCGTGGCGGAGGCGGACGCGGCTGGAGGCCTCGTCGATGAGATCGATGGCCTTGTCCGGCAGGTGGCGGTCGGTGATGTAGCGGATCGACAGGTCGACGGCAGCCTTCACGGCATCGTCGGTGATGGTCACCTTGTGGTGCTGCTCGTAGCGCTCCCGGATGCCCATCAGGATCTCGACCGCCTGCTCCATGGTCGGCTCGTCGACCATGACCGGCTGGAACCGCCGCTCGAGGGCGGCGTCGCGCTCGATGTACTTGCGGTACTCGTCGAGCGTCGTCGCGCCGATGCACTGGAGCTCGCCCCGGGCCAGCGGCGGCTTGAGGATGTTGGCGGCATCGATCGCGCCTTCGGCCGCGCCGGCGCCGACGAGGGTGTGGAGCTCGTCGATGAAGAGGACCGCGTCGTTGGTGTTGCGGAGCTCCTCGATGATCTTCTTGAGCCGCTCCTCGAACTCACCGCGGTACTTCGTGCCGGCCACGAGGGACCCGATGTCGAGGGTCAGGACGCGTTTGTTGAGGAGGATGTCGGGGACGTCGCCGGCCACGATCCGGTGGGCCAGGCCCTCCGCGATCGCGGTCTTCCCGACGCCCGGCTCGCCGATCAGGGCGGGGTTGTTCTTGGTCTTGCGGCCGAGGATCTGGATGACCCGCTCGATCTCCTTTTCCCGGCCGATGACGGGGTCGAGCTTGCCGGCCCGGGCGGCGTCGGTGAGGTTGATCCCGAGGGCATCGACGGTCGGCGTCTTGGACGACCGCTTCGTCTCCTGGGCCGGCCCGACCGAGGAGGACTGGGACAGGACGCGGATGACCTCGTGGCGGACCTTGTCGAGGTTGACCCCGAGCGACTCCAGGACGCCGGCGGC
>JBEPVB010000179.1:0-2869 GCA_041691215.1 Chloroflexota bacterium | reverse complement strand
AAGATGATCGAGACCGGGGCGATGATGGGGGCCGAGGAGAGCGGCGGCTTCGGCTTCGGGATGCACCTGCCGGAGCGGGATGGCGTCTATGCCGACCTGCTCCTGCTGGACCTGTTCATGCGGGAGCGGGCTCGCGGCGTGTGGCCCGTCTCGAAGATCCTCGAGCACTTCCACGAGCTCGCCGGACCGTCGTTCTACCGGCGGATCGATGTCCACTTCGAGCGGGCGAAGTACGAGGCGGTGAAGCACCACGTGCTCGTCGGCCTCAAGGACGAGCCGCCCAGGGAGCTGGCGGGTCAGCCGGTGACCTCGAGCCAGGTCCTGACGACGAACGACGGCTTCAAGTTCTTCGTCGCCGATGGCAGCTGGCTGCTCGTCAGGGCGTCCGGAACCGAGCCCCTCATGCGGATCTACACGGAGGCAACGTCGGCCGACCTGCGCGAGGCGATGCTGGTCTCGGGCGAGAAGCTCGTTCGGGGGGACGAATGATGGCTCGCGAGGGGGAGAGCCTGCCGCGGCGCGTTGATAAGCCCTGGGGCCACGAGATCATCTGGGCCCTCACGGATCGCTACTGCGGCAAGGTCCTGGTCATCGAAACCGGGCGGCGCCTGTCCTACCAGATGCACGAGGTCAAGGACGAGTGGATCCACGTCCTCTCCGGGCGGCTCCAGCTGACGCTCGAGGACGAGAACGGCGTGGACCGCGAGCACGAGCTCGGTCCCGGCGAGGGAGCCCATGTCCTGACCCGCCGCCGCCACCGGTTCATGGCGATCGAGCGCTGTGAGCTCTTCGAGGTCTCGACGCCGGAGCTCGACGACGTGATCCGCCTGTCCGACGACTTCGGCCGCGAGGGGACCGCCGCTCCGTAAGGGCTACGCGCCGGGGCGGATGTTCTGGTTCGTCCGGAAGACGTTGGTCGGGTCGTAGCGGGCCTTGAGGGCGGCCAACCGCTCATAGGCAGGACCGTAGGCTGCGCGGACCCGGGCGTCACCCTCGTCGCCCATGAAGTTCACGTAGACCCCGCCGGTCGAGAACGGCGCCATCTCGTCGAAGACGAGCCGCGTCCAGGCCACGATCCGCTCGCGGTCCGCGGGATCAGTGGCGATGCCATTGATGTTGATGGCCAGGGGCGCCTCGCGGTTGGCATAGGCCGTGGCGGTCTCGGGGATGTCGGCGATGGCCCCGCCAAGCTGGGGCAGGATGCTGTACGACCAGGCGGTCGGCCGCTGCCTGTGGAGCTCCACGAGGCGATCGATCGCGGCATCCGGCAGGCCCTTCAGGAAGTGGGACTTCCAGTAGTAGTCGAGGCCCGGTGGGACGGTGACGTCGAAGGCGGTCTGGTGCTTGACGAGCGGCTTGCGCCCGACCGAGCTGAAGAGCGCCTCGCCGAGACCTGCGACGCCCGCAGCGGCCGCGGCCCCGTCGTCGTCGTCCGCCGCGCAGAAGCCCACGACCACCACTTGCCGGCCGTGGAGCTCGGCGGCCACCGGCTGTACCGGCAGGAGCGATCGCAGGGCCGCGATGGCCGTGATCGACCGGGGAAGGCCGGCGGACCAGTCGCGGTAGCGACGCAGGACCTCACCGCCCTGCTCCAGCGGGAAGGCCGTCAGCCCAGCGATGAGATCGCGGGCCTGGGGGACGGCCCGGAAGACGAACCGGGTCACGATCCCGAAGTTCCCGCCGCCGCCGCGGAGGGCCCACAGCAGGTCGGCATCGGCGTCCTCGGCCGCAACCACGAGGGTGCCGTCGGCGAGGACGACGTCGGCGCTGATGAGATGGTCGGAGGTGAGCCCATGGCGGCGCATCAGCCAGCCGATGCCGCCACCCAGGACGAGGCCGGCGAGGCCGGTGGTGGTGTTGATCCCGAGCGGCAGGGCGAGGTCGTGGGGCGCGGTGGCCGCGTCGACGTCACCCAGGAGCGCGCCGGGCTCCACGACCACCGTCGCGGTGGCGGCGTCGACCGTGACCGCGCGACGAGCCCGATGGTCGATCATTATGCCGCCGTCGGCGAGGGCACTGCCCGACACGTTGTGGCCGCCGCCCCGGATCGAGATCGGCAGGCCATGCTCGACCGCGAACCCCAGCGCCCGGCGGGCGTCCTCGGCGCCGGCAACGACGACGATCGCCGCGGGCCGCCGGTCGATCATCCGGTTCCAGAGCTGGCGATGCTCGTCGTAGTCGGGATCGGCGGGGCCGATGACCTGGCCGGCGACGGCCGCTCGGAGCGGGGCAAGGTCGAGGTCGGCTCGGATGGCCGGGGATTGCCAGGTGACCATGAGGCGCATCTTCCTCCCGTTGCCGGGGCCTGCCAAGTGTCGGCTCCAATGACGATCCCGGCCACCCCATGTGAGCGCCCGGCACCGGTACGAAATGGCAGCGGGCCGGCCGAATCGGGTCCTACCGGGCTCGGCCGTCGGGTGTAGGCTAGGTCCGCGACCGCCTCGCCCGGTCGGTGGTGCAGGATCGGACGGCGGCTCGCGATCTGCCCCTGTGGGGGTCGGAGGTCTGGCCTGATGCACAGCTCCCTGATCGGCAAGGTCGAGAAGGCAAATCGTTACGCCCGTGAGCTTGATCGCATTTCCATCGATCGCGTTTCGCTCACCTTCCGCGGCGACAACGATACGCACCACATCAGCCTCGACGCCGGTCAATGGCGCTGCAACTGCCACTACTTCGAGAGCTGGGGAGCCTGCGTCCACCTCCTCGCCCTGCAGAAGGTCTTCGGCGTGATGCTGCCCGAAGAGGCGCAGGTGTCGATCTTCGGCCAGCCGGCCACGGCGCCGACCGCCTGATTCGGGAGGCCGGCCCGCCAGCCGAGCCTCCTGCCGACAACGAAGCGACCCGCCCGAGGCTCGGGCGGGTCGTTCGA
>JBEPVB010000178.1:0-2952 GCA_041691215.1 Chloroflexota bacterium | reverse complement strand
GCGAGGGCATGTCGGTCCTCGAGTACTTCATCTCCACCCACGGCGCCCGCAAGGGCCTCGCCGACACGGCCCTTCGGACCGCCGACTCGGGCTACCTGACGCGACGCCTCGTGGATGTCGCCCAGGACGTCATCACCAAGGAAGACGACTGCGGGACGGAGGAGGGGAGCTGGATCACGGCCGCCGATACGGCGGACATGACCGGCGCCACCTGGCCGGCCACCGACGAGGGGACGGGCCAGACCGTCCGCGAGGAGTTCCGCAAGCGGCTCGTCGGTCGCCTGTCCGCGGCGCCCCTCCCGGACCCGGCCAGCAAGGCCAAGCACCCGCCCCTCCTGGTCGACCGCAACGAGCTCATGACCGAGGAGATCTCGGCGGCCATCGAGGCAGCCGGCATCGACGAGGTCCTCGTCCGCTCGCCCCTCACCTGTGAGGCCCGCTACGGCGTCTGCCGCCGCTGCTACGGCCGCAACCTCGCGACCGGCGATCCGGTCGGGGTGGGGGAGGCCGTCGGGATCATCGCCGCTCAGTCGATCGGCGAGCCCGGCACCCAGCTGACGATGCGGACGTTCCATACCGGGGGCGTCGCCGGCCTCGACATCACCGCCGGCCTGCCCCGCGTCGAGGAGCTCTTCGAGGCCCGCGTCCCCAAGGGCAAGGCCGAGATCAGCCACATCGACGGAACCGTCTCGGTCCTCCGGGCAGAGTCGGGGACGAAGGTCAAGGTCACCAGCCGCGAGTCCTACGACTCGGCCCTGCGGTTGCCCAAGGACGTCGAGCTCCTGGCCGCTGCCGGTGACCTCGTCGAGGCCGGCCAGGTCGTCGCCCGCACCAGCGGCGACAGCCCGACCGACATCAGCGCGCCGGTCAAGGGCTTCCTGGCCAAGACCGACGACGGCCTCGTCGTCCGGGCCGAGGACATCGTCGAGCGCGAGTACGCCATCCCCCACAACGCCCGGCTCCTCGTCGGCGAGGCCGAAGAGGTCCGGGCCGGTGACGCCATCACCGACGGCCCGATCAATCCGCAGGAATACCTCGACACCCGGGGCCGCGACGCGGTCCAGCGCTACCTGGTCAAGGAAGTCCAGAAGGTCTACCGCAGCCAGGGCGTGACGATCAACGACAAGCACATCGAGATCATCGTCCGGCAGATGCTGCGGAAGGTCCGCATCGACCAGCCCGGCGACAGCGAGCTGCTGCCGACCGAGCTGATCGATCGCCTCGACTTCGAGGAGGTCAACAACCGGGTCCTCGCCGAGGGCGGCGAGCCGGCAACGGCCCAGACCGTCCTCCTCGGGGTGACCAAGGCATCCCTCAACACCTCGAGCTTCCTCGCCGCAGCGTCCTTCCAGGAGACGACCCGGGTGCTCACCGAGGCCGCCATCAACGGCGCCAAGGACCACCTCATCGGGCTCAAGGAGAACGTCATCATCGGCAAGCTCATCCCGGCCGGGTCCGGGGCGCCGGCCAACCTGGCGGCGCGCAAGGAGCGCGACCGGCGGGCAGCCCTCGAGGCGCTGGCCGGCGAAGCCCTCGAGGAGGGCTCGACCTACAACCCCTTCCTCGAGGACGGCGGGCAGCGCCCGCCCGACGACGAGGCGGCGGGCCTGGCCAGGGCGGCCAAGATCGCCGGCTCCGACGACGACGGCTTCAACCCGTTCCTCAACGAGGCCGGCAACGAGCCGGACGGCGAGATCAACTCCGACAAGAACCCGCTCCTCCAGGGCGAGCCGCAGGCCGTCACGGAGGACTGACCGGAGGCGGCGCTCCCGACTCGGGAGCGCCGTCGTTTCGACCGCTCCACGTTTGACACTCGATCGGGCGAATTGATACACTCCGCGATCGTGGCTCCGAAGGGAGCAGCGTTCGACATGGGCGCGCGAGCGCTCACCGGAAACCCCCATCACCAACGATGGGACAGGGTCCTCGCCGAGGGTCCCGAACCCCGGCCGGTAGACCCCGCGGTCCACGGGACCGCAGCCCACCCAGGCGCCATCGGCGCCGAGCAACAGGACCGAAAGGAGCAGCGTCTTCGTGCCGACGATCAGCCAGCTCGTGCGCCATGGCCGCAAAGCCAAGATCTCGAAGATCAAGGCTCCGGCCATGCGCAAGAACTGGAACAGCCTTCGGCAGCGCCAGGTCTCGATCCCGGGGGCGCCCCAGAAGCGGGGTGTCTGCCTCCAGGTCCGAACCATGACGCCGAAGAAGCCGAACTCGGCTCTTCGGAAGATCGCCCGTGTCCGCCTCACAAACCAGATGGAGGTCACGGCCTACATCCCCGGCATCGGCCACAACCTCCAGGAGCACTCGGTCGTCCTGGTCCGCGGCGGCAAGGTCAAGGACCTGCCCTCGGTCAAGTACCACATCATCCGGGGCACCCTTGACGCGGCCGGCGTCCGGGACCGCAAGCAGAGCCGCTCCAAGTACGGAGCCAAGGTCGCCCCAGCGGTCGGGGGGAAGCGCTAGTGCCGCGCCGCGCGAGCATCGCTCGCAAGACCAAGTACGAGCACATCCCGGCGAATCGGACAACGGCCCGCTTCCACGCCAAGCTGATGCGCGACGGCAAGAAGAACCTCGCCGAGCGGATCCTCCGCCAGGCCCTTGCCCGGGCCGAGGCATCGGCCAAGCGGCCGGCCCTCGAGGTCCTCGAGAACGCCCTCCGCAACGCCAGCCCGATCATCGAGGTCAAGCCCCGCCGCGTCGGCGGCGCGACCTACCAGGTGCCGGTCGAGATCCGGGGCGATCGCCGTCTCTCGCTCGGCGTTCGCTGGCTCGTCCAGTCCGCTCGCAAGCGGAGTGGCAAAAGCATGAGCGAGAAGCTGGCGGCCGAGTTCGTCGATGCCATGAACGGCCTCGGCGCGGCGGTCAAGCGACGCGAAGACACGCACAAGATGGCGGAGGCCAACAAGGCCTTCAGCCATTTCAAGTGGTAATCCCGGGAAGGTACGAACA
>JBEPVB010000177.1:0-3004 GCA_041691215.1 Chloroflexota bacterium | reverse complement strand
GGCCGGCGCTCATCTGGTTCGAGATCGCCGAGGAGCAGAACATCTTCCCGATGATGCCGGTCGGCAAGGGGCTGTCCGATCTCATCGAGAAGTGGGGCGGGGCGGACGAGTGAGCGACGCGACCGGCGCTCCCGCCCATTCGGCGCCACCCCGGGCCCTGCCCGGCGGCGGCCAGATCCGCCGCCACGTCCTCGTCGCCATCGTGAACAACCGGCCCGGTGTCCTGAACCGCGTGGCCAGCCTCATGCGGGCCCGCAACTTCAACATCGAGTCGCTGGCGGTGAGCCATACGGACGACACCGACATCAGCCGGATGACGATCACCCTCCGTGGCGACGACGTCGCGGTCGAGCAGGCCGCGAAGCAGCTCTACCGGCTCATCGACGTGCTCAAGGTCCAGGACCTGACGTCGGAGGCGACCGTCGAGCACGAGCTCGCGCTCGTGAAAGTCCGGGCGACCGACTCCGGCCGCGCGGAGGTCATCAAGGTCGTCGAGATGTACAAGGGCAAGGTCGTGGACATCGCCGACGGCTCGCTCATCGTCGAAGCGACCGGCACCGAGGGGGAGGTCGATTCGCTCATCGCCCTGCTCCGCGGGTTCGGGATCAAGGAACTCGTCCGGACGGGGACCATCGTGATGACCCGCGGGACCCAATCGATCGAGGAGGCCACGAAGCGATGACCGCGAAGATGTACTACGACAACGATGCCGACCCGTCCGCGTTGGCGGGCCAGACGGTCGCGATCATCGGCTACGGCAGCCAGGGCCACGCCCACGCCCTCAACCTGCACGAGTCGGGGGTCGATGTCGTCGTCGGCCTTCAGGCGGGGTCCAAGAGCCGGGCGCTCGCGGAGGAGGCGGGCCTGCGGGTCGCCGACGTGGCCGAGGCCGTCCGGTCGGCGGACGCGATCATGATCCTCGTCCCGGACACGGGCCAGAAGGCTGTCTACGACACGGACATCGCACCGAACCTGCGGGCCGGCCAACTCCTGATGTTCGCCCACGGGTTCAACATCCACTTCGGGCGGATCGATCCGCCGGGCAACGTGGACGTCGGGATGGTCGCGCCCAAGGGCCCCGGCCACCTCCTGCGCAGCGTCTACCAGGCCGGTGGCGGCGTGCCTTCCCTGTTCGCCGTCCATCGCGACGCGAGCGGCACCGCGCGGGCACGCGTGCTGGCCTATGCCCGCGCGTTGGGATCCACCCGCGCCGGCGTGCTCGAGACGACCTTCGCCGAGGAGACCGAGACCGACCTGTTCGGGGAGCAGTCGGTCCTGTGCGGCGGGACCGCCGCGCTCGTCAAGATGGCGTTCGAGACGCTCGTGGAAGCCGGCTACCAGCCCGAGCTCGCCTACTTCGAGACGATGCACGAGCTCAAGCTCATCGTCGACCTGATGTATCGGGGCGGCCTGAACTTCATGCGCTTCAGCGTCAGCGACACGGCCGAGTACGGCGATTACATCTCCGGCCCCCGGGTCGCCGAGGGCGTCAAGGCGACCATGAAGGACGTCCTGGCCGACATCCAGAGCGGATCCTTCGCCAGTCGTTGGATCGCCGAGCAGGAATCTGGGGGGGCCGAGTTCCGCCGTCTCCGCGAACGCGATCGCAACCACCAGATCGAGCAGGTCGGGGCGGATCTCCGGGCCCAGATGCAGTTCCTGAACCCCGTCGTCGTCCGAGCCGGCGAAGCCCAGGCCGGGGCCGAGCAATCGACGGGTTCCCACTGATGGCGTCGGCCGTACCTCGCCCGTCGGGGCCGTTCGTCCCGGCGGGCACCGTCCGAATCTTCGACACCACGCTCCGCGACGGCGAGCAGGCCCCGGGCGCGGGTCTCACCGCAGCGGAGAAGCTCGAGGTCGCCCGCCAGCTGGCGCGGCTCAAGGTCGACGTCATCGAGGCTGGCTTTCCGGCTGCCTCGCCCGGCGACTTCGAGGCCGTTCGGCGGATCGCCCAGGAGACGAAGGGCGGCATCGCGGTGGCCGCCCTGGCTCGCTGCCGTGACGGTGATCCGCAGCGGGCGATCGAGGCAATCGAGGTCGCCGAGAAGCCCCACCTCCACGTCTTCATCGCCACCAGCGACATCCACCTCAAGCACAAGCTCCGAATCTCTCGCGACGAGGCCCTGGCCGAGGCGGTTCGCTGGGTGAAGCACGGGCGAAAGGCGCTCGGGCGGGACGCCGAGATCGAGTTCTCGGCCGAGGACGCGTCGCGCACCGACGTCGAGTTCCTCATGCAGATCTACGAGGCCGTCGTGGAGGCTGGGGCCTCGACGATCAACATCCCCGACACCGTGGGCTATGCCATCCCTGCCGAGTTCGGGCTGCTCGTGGAGCGAGCCGTGAAGCTCGTCGGTGAGCAGGCCACGATCAGCGTCCACTGCCACAACGACCTCGGCCTGGCCACGGCCAACACGCTGGCCGCCGTCCAGGCCGGCGCGCGCCAGGTGGAGGTCACGATCAACGGCCTCGGCGAGCGCGCCGGCAACGCGTCGCTCGAAGAGGTCGTCATGGGCCTCCGGACCCGCCCGACCCAGTTCCCGGATCTCGTGAGCGGCGTCCAGACCGAGCAGATCACCGCGGCATCGCGGCTCGTGAGCTACCTCACCGGATTCGCGGTCCAGCCGAACAAGGCGATCGTCGGCGGCAACGCGTTCGCCCACGAGAGCGGCATCCACCAGGACGGGGTGATCAAGAACCCGCTGACGTACGAGATCATGACCCCCCAGTCGATCGGTTTGACCGGCAGCCAGCTGACGATCGGCAAGCTGTCCGGCCGGCGCGGGCTCCAGGGCAAGCTCCGCGAGCTCGGCCACGAGATCGAAGGCGAGCGGCTGGACGTCGTCTACCGCGCCGCGATCGCGCTCGCCGACGCGAAGAAGGAGGTCACCGACGCCGACCTGCTCGCCCTCGTCGAGCAGAACACCGCCGAGGTCCCGGCATCGGTCATCCTCGAGGGCTGGAGCGTCGAGCAAGTGACGGCGCCGCTGGGCGTGGTGGGCTTCGT
>JBEPVB010000176.1:0-3071 GCA_041691215.1 Chloroflexota bacterium | reverse complement strand
GGAGCGCTGACTTGGGAGCGCTATCCTCGCGAGGCTGATCACCGGGGTCGATGAGGAAGCACGCGGGGCGGAGGGCGTCATGAGAATCGCGTCTGTTGCGGTGGCGGTCGTCACCTTGCTCACCTCGGCGACGAGTGGCGCCGCCGCGATCGGAGGCTCAGCCTCCTCCACCTGCAACGGTCAATGGCAGGTAGAGCCTACCTTCGATCACTCCGCCCAGACGGGTGAGATCGACACGCTCAATTCGGTCGTAGCCCGCTCTTCATCGGACCAGTGGGCGGTCGGCAGCTGGACGAAATATCCAGACGACTACCACTTCCACACGCTCGTCGAGCACTGGGACGGGACCGCGACCGGCTGGGCAGGCGTCGCGAGCCAGAACCTGCCCGTCGATACGGCGCTGTACGGCGTCACCGCCGTGGCTTCCAACGACGCCTGGGCGGTTGGCGGCGCGGTGTTCGAGCCGTACCACTCAGTCGTGGAGCACTGGGATGGGGCGGCTTGGTCGATCGTGCCGGCCGCCTCCTTCCCGGGCATCCTCTATGGCATCACTGCGCTGAGCCCCAATGACATCTGGGCGGTCGGGACGCGGGACTACCCGGGTCCGATGTTGATCGAGCACTGGGACGGCAGTTCCTGGACGGCGACCTATCAGCTCGCTGCGGGCCGCTTCGGCGGCAACCTTCGGAGCGTCACGGCGATCGGGCCAAAGGACATCTGGGCCGTCGGCTACTACTGGGGCCCGGGCGGCGTCGAGTACACGCTCGCGATGCATTTCAACGGCCACGCCTGGCGGCAGGTCAAGAGCCCGAGCCCGCTGACCTCGTCCGAGGAGGACCAGAACTGGCTGACCTCGGTCGCTGCATCATCGTCGAGAGACATCTGGGCGGCCGGGTTCGATCGAGGGCTTGATTCTCCCCAGACCTCGACGCCTGGGCGCCCGCTCATGATCCATTGGAACGGGTCCCGATGGACCGAGGTCACCACTCCCGATCCGAGCTCCACAAACGGCAACGCCCTGTGGGGCCTCGCCGCGGTCTCGCGGGGCAACGTCTGGGCGGTCGGGATCAACGGCGGCGTCCTCGACACCGACGCAACGTCCGCACCGCTCATCGCCCACTGGGATGGTTCGACGTGGACCCAGGTGGCCGCCCCCGGGTCCGGCGGCCTGTTCAGCGTGGCAGCCGAGCCGGGCGGGATGGGGATCAGCGCGGTTGGCGACGCGGTAAAGCCCGCCCTGCCCAGCGACTACCTCGGCACGCTCGGTGAGCACCGCTGCCCGGCCTAGGCAGAGGTGCCCCATCATCCCCGCCACGGATGACCTGATAGTGCACGGGCCGCTCACCCGAGGCTCCTTGTGGCGAGCGATCGACCCCCGATCGAGGGCTGCCGATCCAGGCCGAGCAGCTCGTAGGCGACGATCGGATCGCTCTTGCCCTTGAGGGTCGGGGTGCCGAGCACGCGGACCCGAGCGATTTCGGCGATGCGGGCATAGGTAGCCTCGCCAACGACGACCTGGCCCGGCTCGGCGAACGTCTGGAGGCGGGCCGCGAGGTTCGTCGTGTCGCCGATGGCGGTGAAGTTCCGCATCTCCTGGCCGCCCACGTTGCCGACGACGGCCGGGCCGGTGTTCACGCCGGCACGGAAGCGCGGCCGAGTCGGGTCGTCCGCAGCGATTGCTGCGACGGCCGCCTGGAGCGCGAGGGCCGCCCGTGCCGCATGTACCGCGTGGTTGGCTTGGCGGACCGGGGCGTTGAAGATCGCCATCAGGGCATCGCCGGCGAATTGGACGATGGTGCCGCCTTCCGCGAACACGATTGGAACAATCGCCTCGAAGTAGTCGTTCAGGAGGCCGACGACCGCAGCCGGTAAGATGTGCTCCGAGTACGCCGTGAACCCCTTGAGGTCGATAAACAGGACGCTGACATCGACCAGCTCACCGCCGAGCTCGGAACGGCTGGGCTCGGCGAGTAGGGCGGCCGCGACGTCCGGCGATAGGTACTGATGGAACAGCCGGTCGACCTGCGCGTGGAGCGCGGCGATCTGGCGACCCTGGACGAAGACGCGGCGCTGGGCGTCTTCGAGGACGTAGGTGCCGCCGCAGGCGACGATGACGGCCGCCGTGACGAGGAACAGGTTGAGGCCAAGGCTCGGCGACCCGAGGGTGAGGCCGAAGACCGCAAACAAGCCGATGTAGGTCGCCGTCACCACGGCGGCCAACGTGAACTGGAGGCGCAGGACGATGAATGCGAAGACGGCGATGAGCATGAGCCCCGGCGCGGCGTACTGATCGAACGTGTCGGTGAGGGCGGCGATGGCCAGGACGGCGATGCCGGCCAGAACGTTGAGGGTCATCCCGAGGAACTGCTGGCGATCCAGCGTGGTCGCTCGGGGCGCCAGGGCCGCACCACTGACATTGGCGATCGCCATTGCGGCGGCGATCGCGTAGATCGGGAGGGGAGGCGCGTGCGTCACGGCGGGGGCGAGGAGCCCGCCCGCCGCCCAGAGGCCGATTGCGACGAGAGGACCCGAGCGAAGCTGCGCCGCGTTGACCGCGGCACTGGCCTGGTACTCGCGCTCAAGCTCGGGATTGGCGAACCGGAGTGTTCGCCGGCTTTGATCCCGCGAGCCCGACCCAAGCGACATCCAATGAGCGTACGCCGCCCTCTTGCGAACGTCGCTGTTCTCGTCTCTCGACGGTGTCAGAAGGAGGCGCATGGAATGATCCGACCAAGGCATCGACGGGATTGCCCGTCCAGAGCCTGGTCGGCTTTTTCGATTCTCAGACCCGACGCGGCCCACCCGGCGGAGGGTCGAGATGGGACGACGTGGAGAATGGGGCACTGGGGTCGCGGGTGCCGAGCCGAGGGGCGGTGGCGGTTCGCTGGGCCTTGGATCCAGCCGACGGGAACGTCGGTCCTAGGATGTCCCGCCCCACCAAGCTCAATGACGCCGTCCGCGAGCGGATCGTTCGGGCCGTCGGGGTCGGCGTGCCGCTCGAGGTTGCCGGTCGCCAGGCCGGGGTGAGCCCGGCGAGCCTGTATCGGTGGCTCCGCGGATTAACAGCCGAC
>JBEPVB010000175.1:0-3164 GCA_041691215.1 Chloroflexota bacterium | reverse complement strand
GGCGCGGCTCCCATCAGCGGCCCCGGCCGTCCCCTAGCCCCGCGCCCTGGGCGCGGGTCCCGGCGCGGGGCCCCCGCCCCGTCACCCGGCGGGGCCGCCCGCCCCGCTGCCAGACCTCGTCGAGCTGGATCGCCACGGCCCAGCCGAAGATCGGATGGGATTCCGGCGCGGTCATGAAATCGGCCGCCCTACCCGGGCCCCGGCGGCCGGTCGCGTAGTAGCCGAGCTCGGGCTGATAGAGGGCAAGCTCCATGAACCGGGCGAAGGTCATCGGGCCGTCGGACCCGATCTCGTCAAGGATCGCAGCGAGGAGGGCCGGCTCATCACCCGGCTCCTCGCGACGGTCGAGATCGGGCGATCGACGAAGCCCCGGCCGGGACCGCCTCCCGGTCACGCTCGACGGCCCGCGAGGAGCAGCCGCAGTCCCGGTCCGACCAGCGTGTGGCCGCCGAGGAGGACAGGGATCGGGGCATCGGCTGCCGCTCGCGTGAGGTCCCGGAGCCATGGATCCTCGACCTGCTCGTGGAGAAGCAGGTCGCTGGCAAAGCGATCCTCGGCCGGCGGCCAGCGTGCCTCGTCCACGCCGAGGCGGTGAGCCAGGAGGACGCGGTTGTCGACGATCGCGGCGTCGCCCAGACCGGCGAGGATGGTGCCGAGGGCCGCCGGACCGTCCCGATCCAGGACGAAGCCGAGCACCGACCGGGCGGGCCGCTGGCCGTGGCGCCCTGTTCGCATCCCGCGCTCCTCGATCAGGGCGCGGGTCCGGCTGGCGGTCGAGCGCTCCAGCCAGCGCACCGAGACGGCCGAGGTCCGGCCCTGGACCAGCAGCTCGGCGGCCGGGTCGGCCGCGACCCGGCGGATCCGCTCGGCGGCCCTCCGAACGCCTTCGAACACATCGTCGTCCTGGCCGCCGGCCCCGACGAGGAACCCGTCGAGGGGCGAATCGAGATCCACCTGGAGCCGCCAGCGGACGCCGAGATCGGCGACGCGGACGCCGCGTTCCATGAACCAGCGCGGCAGCCCGTTGTCGACCGTGGCGTCCGGCAGTTCGCCGGTCGGCGCCGCGGCGGGGATCGCCAGGATATCGGCCGAGAAGCGGTTGTTGGCCAGCACCGGCCCGTCCGCTGCCGCGGCCTCGACGAACACCCGCATGTCAGCCCGGGTCGCGAGGGGCACGCTCCCGGAGCCGAGGACGACGACGCCAGCTCCCGGATTCGCTGCCGCGGCGGCGCGCAGCCGAGGGCCGAAGGCCGGTCCCTCGGGATGGACCTCCTCGACCGTCGTCGCGGCGCCGGCGGCCGCGAGGGCATCGGCCAGGCGCCTGGCACTGGCCGCCCGCGTCGCCGCGAAGGCGGTCTCCAGCGGACCCGCGGTCGCCCCGGGGACGGCGTGGAGGATGATGGCGACGACCGGGTTCACCGAACGAGTCTAGCGATGGAGGCTGGCCGATCCATGGGGCGGGTTCGAGCCTATGTCGGCCTCGGGGCGAACCTCGGCGACGCACCCGCGACGCTGGCCGCTGGCGTCCGCGCCCTGGCGTCCCTGCCCGATGTCCGCCTGCGCGGCGTTTCCCGCCTCTACGCCACGAAACCCGTCGGGGTCGAGGACCAGCCCGAGTTCCGGAACGCGGTCGCGGCCCTCGATGTCCCAGCCGGACCGGACCCAGCTACGGGCGCGGTGGCGCTCCTGATCGCCCTGAAGGGCCTCGAGCGGGCGTTCGGGCGACGCGAGCGCCAACGCTGGGGGCCGCGGGAGCTCGATCTCGACCTCCTCGTCTTCGGCCAGGCCCGGCTCTCGGTCGACCGTCCGCCGGCGGGGATGTCCCTGGACGCCGGGAAGGCATCCCGGCTGCTGGTCGTCCCGCATCAAGAGGCACGCGAGCGCCTGTTCGTGCTCGCGCCCCTGGCCGACCTTGCGCCGGGCCTCGCGCCGCCTGGCTGGGACCACACGGTCGACTGGTTTCGTCGCCGCCGGGAGGCGATCGAGGGGCCTCGGGCGGTCCGCGTCGTGGGGTCGTGGGATCCCGGCGCGGGGACCTGGCGCTGACGCGACCCCGTCGAGCCGCGACTCGCCACCGAGCCGCGGGTGCCAGGGTTGATCAGCCCCGGAGGAGTCGTGGCTTCATCGATGTCTCTTCGACGCCACCGCGGGACTTCTCGACCCGGAACGCCCGCGACTCGGGCATCGCCGCGACCACCTCGGCAACCTGGTTGCCGCTGAACAGGATTCCGACCCCGTCGTCGGCCGCGTAGCCCGCGGGCAGCTTGCCGTTGCCGATCAGCTCGTGATAGCGGGGCCGGCGCAAGGACTCGCTGTCGTAGTGCGGGCAGAAGCTGCCCTTGAGGAATCGAAGGCCGTCCCGCAGCGCTCCGATCTCGGGCCCGAAGGAATCGGTGGTCCCGGCCTCGAACCAGCAGACCGCGCCGGCCGACGGGCCGGCCAGGATGACGCCCGACTTCCAGGCCGCCTCGAGCGCCACGTCGACGCCATGGGTCCGCCAGATCGCGAGCATGTTGGCGGTGTTCCCGCCGCCGACGTAGACGATGTCCTGGTCCAGGAGGAGCTCCCGGATGTCGCCGACCCGCCGGTCGAAGAGGCCGAGCTGGGTCGCTTCCGCCCGACGGGCGAACCAGGTGAAGAAGTTCGCCGCGTAGCTGGGGTTGTCGCCGCTGGCGGTGCCCAGGAAGCAGATCCGTGGCCGGCTCTCGCCGGTCAGGTCGAGCAGGTACTGGTGGAGCGGCCCGTCAGTCGAGCCCGGCTCGAGCGACGCCCCGCCGAAGGCCACGATTCGCTGGTCCGACCCTGCCATCCTGCCGCTCGGCTCCCTGGCCGGCCTAGAGCCGGACGCTCGGCGGGCGGTCCCGGTCGAACATGTGGACGGTGTCGATGAAGCGGACCGTCTTGGTCTGGTAGGCCATGATCAGGGAGTGGGTCCGGGCGCCGCCGCCGAAGAAACGGACCCCTTCGAGGAGGTCGCCGCTCGTCACGCCCGTGGCGGCGAAGACGAGGTGCTCCCCCGAGGCCAGGTCCTCGGTGCGGTAGACGCGGTCTTCGTCGCCGTGGCCCATCCGCCGGCCGCGTTCCCGCTCCTCGTCGCTGCGATAGCGGAACCGAGCCTGGATCTCGCCCCCGAGGCAGCGCAGGGCCGCGGCGGTGATGACGCC
>JBEPVB010000174.1:0-3209 GCA_041691215.1 Chloroflexota bacterium | reverse complement strand
CCTTCTTCATGACCCGGGCGCTCTTCACGACCTGGGGCAGGAACATCTTGCCGGCGCCGAAGAGGTCGCCGACGATCGTCATCCCGGCCATCAGCGGTCCTTCGATCACCTCGATCGGGCGGCCGGCGGCCAGGCGAGCCTCCTCGGTGTCTTCGACGATGAAGGCATCGATCCCCTCGACCAGCGCATGGCTGAGGCGCTCGCCCACGGACAGCTCGCGCCACGCGAGGTCCGACCCGGCTGCACGTGCCGAGCCTTCGCCCGAGTTCGCCGCGGCCCACGCCAGGAGCCGCTCGGTCGCGTCCGGCCGGCGGTTGAGGACCACGTCCTCCACGAGTGCGCGGAGCTCCGCGTCGATGTCGTCATAGACCGCCAGCTGGCCGGCATTGACGATGCCCATGTCCATGCCCGCGGCGATCGCGTGGAACAGGAAGACCGAGTGGATCGCCTCGCGGACGCGGTCGTTGCCGCGGAACGAGAAGCTGACGTTGCTGACTCCGCCGGACACGAGCGCCCCCGGGCACTCGGCCTTGATACGGCGGGTCGCCTCGATATAGGCGACTGCATAGTCGGCGTGCTCCTCGATGCCTGTCCCGATCGCGAAGATGTTCGGGTCGAGGACGATGTCCTCGGGGTCGAAGCCGGCCTCGTCGATCAGCAGCCGATACGCCCGCCGGCAGATGGAGACCTTGCGCTCGACGGTCCCCGCCTGGCCGTCCTCGTCGAAGGCCATGACGACCACGGCGGCGCCATAGCGCCGGACGAGCCGAGCCTGGCGCAGGAACTCGGATTCGCCCTCCTTCATGCTGATCGAGTTCACGATCGGCCGGCCCTGGATGCACTTCAGCCCGGCCTCGATGACCGAGAACTTCGACGAGTCGATCATGACTGGGACCCTGCTGATGTCCGGCTCCGACGCGACGAGGTCGAGGAAGCGCGACATCGCCACCGCCGAATCGAGCATGCCCTCGTCCATGTTCACGTCGATCAGCTGGGCGCCGCCATCCACCTGGCTGCGGGCAATCTCGAGTGCATCGCCGAAGCGGCCGTCGAGGATGACCCGGGCGAACGCCCGCGAGCCAGTGACGTTGGTGCGCTCGCCGACGTTGACGAAGATGTTGCCGGGCTGGGGGATCGACAACGGTTCCAGGCCCGCCAGCCGGGTACGCGCGGGGATCTCCGCGACGACCCGCGGCGGGAGCCCGCGAACGGCTTCGGCGATCGCCCGGATGTGGGCCGGCGTGGTCCCGCAGCAGCCGCCGACGAGGTTGACCAGGCCGTCGGCGGCGAATCCGTGGAGCTCACGCGAGGTCTCGGCGGCGGTCTCGTCGTAGCCGCCGAACTCGTTCGGCAGCCCGGCATTCGGGTAGGCCGAGACATGGACGCCGGCGATCCGGGCCAGGTCGTGGACGTGCGGCCGGAGCGCCTTCGCACCCAGGGCGCAGTTGAAGCCGATGCTGAACGGCCGGGCGTGACGCACCGAGTTCCAGAACGCCTCAGGCGTCTGGCCGCTGAGCGTGCGCCCGGAAGCGTCGGTGATGGTGCCCGAGATCATCAACGGGACGCGGCTGCCGAGGCGTTCGAAGAGCTCGTCGATCGCGAACAGGGCCGCCTTCGCGTTGAGGGTGTCGAAGATCGTCTCGACGAGGAGCAGGTCGGCGCCGCCCTCGAGCAATCCGGCGGCGGCCTCGCTGTAGGCGCCGACCAGCTCGTCGAAACGCACGTTCCGGGCGCCGGCATCGTTCACATCAGGCGAGATCGACGCAGTCCGGTTGGTCGGCCCGATGGCCCCCGCGACGTACCGTGGCCGCCCGGGCTCCCGAGCTTCGAACGCGTCGGCAGCCGCGCGAGCTATCCGGGCGGCGTCCGTGTTCATCTCGCGGACGATCCCCTCGAGGCCGTAGTCGGCCTGGGCAATCGCCGTCGCCGTGAACGTGTTCGTCTCGATGATGTCGGCGCCGGCCTCGAGGTAGGCGTCATGGATCGCCCGGACGACGTCGGGCCGGGTGAGCGACAGGAGGTCGTTGTCACCGCGCAGGTCACGCGAATGATCGCGGAAGCGTTCGCCGCGGAAGTCCGCCTCCGACAGCTCGTAGCTCTGGATCATCGTGCCCATTGCCCCGTCGATGACCAGGATCCGCTCCCGGGCGAGCGGCCCCAGCAGGGCCAGGCGTTGTTCGCGGTTCAGGGTCGCTGCGAGCGGCCCCCTGGTCGCCATCATCGACTCCGGGAGGGTCCGCTGAGCGGCAGTGGCAGTCGCTCGGCCTCGCGGGCCCGGATCCTCCGGGTCAGCTCGGCGGCCTGTTCGTACCGGCCGAAGCTGGGCATGACGTACGTTCCGGCCACGACCTCGCGGGCCTGGTCGAGGAGCGTCGCGGCCATCTCCAGCCCCACGGCCGAGGCCTGATCGCCGGCGGTGCGCAGGGCCGCCCGGGCGGCATCGGGAATCGTGATGCCGGGGACCTCGTTATGGAGGAATTCCGCATGGCGGGAGCTCTGGAGTGGCAGGATCCCGAGGAGGACCGGGATCGGAATGCCGCGTGGGCCGAACCGCCGACGGGCCTCCGCGTCCATCGCCTCGACCTGCTCCATCCCATACAAGGGCTGGGTCATGACCAGGTGGGCGCCTGCCTCGAGCTTTCGTTCCAGGCGGTCCCACTCCGTCGCGAGGTCGGCGGCGGTCGGGTCCAGCGCGCACGCAATCGTGAAGCCCGCCCGCTGCCCGATCGGCGAGCCGGCCTGGTCCTCGCCCCGGTTCAGTCGCCCGAGGATCTCCACCAGTCCGATCGAGTCGACATCCCACACCCCGGTCCCCGTCGGGTAGTCGCCAATCCGGGGCGGATCGCCGGTCAGGGCCAGGATGTTCCGGACGCCGAGGGCGTGGGCACCCAAAAGCTCTGACTCGATCGCCATCAGGTTCCGGTCGCGGGTGGTGAAATGGACGAGGCATTCCACGTCGAGATCGTGTTGAATCCCGAATGCCACGGCCATGCAGCCCATCCGGACCCGGGCCATCGCCGAATCGCTGATGTTGAGCAGGTCGACGCCGGCATCGCGGAGCATCCGCGCAGCGTCGAGCGTCCGGTCGATCCGGATCGAACGGGGCGGGTCGATCTCGACCGAGACCACGAACCGGCCTTCCGCGAGCGCGGTCGCCAGGCGGGTGAGCGGCGGCGCGTCGCCGACCGATCGGTCGGGAGGGCTCGCGA
>JBEPVB010000173.1:0-3261 GCA_041691215.1 Chloroflexota bacterium | reverse complement strand
CGGTGTGCCGCTATATCAGGGCAGGCAGACGCGGAGGTCGTTCGCCTGGGCGGTCCCGACCGCGATCCCCGGCCTGCCGGCGGCGCTCCGTCGGGACCCACGGCCGAGGATCGAGGCGGGATCGCAGGCGAGGGCCTAAGGAGGCCGCCTCGGAGGTGGTCAGGCGGCTCCGCGTGGAGGGTCAAGATCAGGCCCTGCTCGGTCCGCCGCGTCGGAGGCGGCCATCGCGGCCCCAACGATGCCCGCCTCGTTGCGGAACGTGGCCACGACCAGGGGCGGGCGAATCCGGAGGAGGGGCAGGAAACGGTCGGGATTCTTGCTGACCCCGCCGCCGACGATGATCAGGTTCGGTGAGAAGAGTCGATCGATCGCGATGAGGTGCTCCTCGAGGTCGGCCGCCCACGCCTTCCACGAGAGGCCGCGACGAACGCGTGCGATGGCAGCCGAGCGCCGCTCGGCGTCACGGCCGCGGATCTCCATGTGGCCGAGCTCGGCATTCGGGACAAGCTTGCCATCAACGAAGAGGCCGGAGCCGAACCCGGTCCCGAGGGTCAGGACGAGGACGACGCCCCCGACGCCCGCCCCGGCACCGAAGCGCATCTCGGCCAATCCGGCGGCGTCGGCGTCGTTGAGCACGACCACCGGCCGCCCGATCGCGCTGGACATCCCCGCCGCGGCATCGAAGCCGACCCAGGCGGGGTCGATGTTGGCGGCGCTCCTCGTGACGCCGTCGACGACGACGCTGGGCATGCCGACCCCGACCGGCAAACCGGCTGAGCCGGCCTCACGACCGACCCGTTGAACGAGCCGGGCGATGACCTTCGTCACCGCCCCGGGTGTCGACGGCTGGGGCGTCATCACTCGCCGTCGGGCGCCCGCGAGGACCCCGCTTTCGACGTCGACGAGCGCAACCTTGACGCCCGTCCCGCCGACATCGACCCCGATCGCGAAGCGCGGCCCGGCCATCGCAGATCCTCCCGCCCGTGATGGTCTAGAAGTAGTTCACCGTGATGCCGCCGTCGACGACCATCGCGGCCCCGTTCGTCCAGCGCGATTCGTCACTGGCGAGGTAGATCGCCATGTGGACGATCTCCTCCGGCTTGCCGAAGCGACCGGTCGGGTTGCGAGCCAGGCGGATCCGCTTGGCCTCCTCGTCCTTGACCAGCCAGTCCATGAGCAGTGGCGTCTCGACCGGGCCCGGGCAGATGGCATTGCTGCGAACGCCCTGCGGGGCGAACTGGACCGCGAGCGACTTGGTGAGGGCCAGGACCGCGCCCTTGGACGCGGTGTAGGCGTCCTGCGGGTTGGAGCATCCGACGAGGGCGACGAAGCTCGAGATGTTGATGATCGAGCCCGAGCCCTGCTCGACCATCCTGGGGATGGCGTACTTGCAGCCGAGGAAGACGCCCCGGACGTTGACGGCCATCACTCGGTCCCAGTCCTCGGCCGAGGTGTCGATGACCGAGTGGTCCGCCTGGGGCATGATCCCGGCGTTGTTGTAGAGGACATCCAGCCGGCCGTACGGCGCGATCGCGGGGTCGACCATGCGCTTCGCGGCGGCCTCCTTCGAGCCGGCCGCGGCGGCGACCAGCGCCTCGCCGCCGGCGGCGCGGACCTCATCCACGACGGCGCCGGCCGTCTCCTCGGTCACGTCCGCGACGACGACCCTGGAGCCCTCAGCGGCGAACATGAGGGCGGCGACCCGGCCCATGCCGGAGCCGCCGCCGGTGATGATCGAAACCTTGTCGGCAAGTCGCATCGGGTCGGTTCTCCTGGCGGCTGACGCGGTCGCGGTGCCCGGCGGCGCCGGGTTCACGGGGAGTACGCGCATCGTAAACGGCGGATCGCGTCCGCTGTGACCGGGGATCGTCGAGGGCAGAGCCTCCGCCGGGCCCGGTTCAGGGGCGGCGGCCGAGGAGAAGGAAGACCGGGAAGCTCCCGTCGTCGCGCTCGATCGTCATCGAGGTGACCACCCGGACGTCGATGAAGCCAGCCTCGCGGGCCTGGCGAGTGACGGCCAGCCGGTCGAACCCCCGGTGATGGATGCCCTCGGCATCCGCGTCGTGGAAGGAGCCGTCCTCGGCATCGAGATCGGCCAGGGCGAGCCGTCCGCCGGAGCGGAGCAGGCCCAGGATCGCCGAGAGGGCTGCCAGGGTGTCGTCGAGGTGATGGAGGACCAGCAGGGAGACCACCAGGTCGAAGGGAGGGCCTGCGGGCGGCGGGTCCGCAAGCAGATCAAAGCGGAGCCCGGATACGTTCGATGGGCTGTCCGCGGCGAGCTTCTCGTTGACAACCTCGAGCATCCCGGCGGACGGGTCGGCCAGCACCATCTCGCCGACGTCGCCGGCCAGGGCCAGGCCCAGGAGACCCGTGCCCGCGCCGACGTCGATGGCACGCATCGTGTTGTCGAGGTCCAGCGCGGACCGGATGGAGGCTGCGACGGCTTCCGCCCGTTCCCGTCGCTCCGGCGTATCCCAGGTCCGGGCTTTCTCGTCGAAGGTGCTCATCGGCCCGCTAGCCCCGCTCCAGGTACCGCTCGCGCTCCCAGTCGTGGACCACGGAGTCGTAGACCTCCTGCTCCACGCGGGCCGCGTTGAGGTAGTGGTCGACCACTGCCTGGCCGAAGATCTCGACCGCGGCCTCCGAGCGCTCCAGCGCGCCGATGGCCTCGTAGAGCGCCCGGGGCATTCGCTCGACGCCCTTGGCGATGTAGCCGTTGCCCTTGTACTCGGGACTCAGCTTGAGGCCGTGCTCCATGCCATACAGACCCGCCCCGATCGCCGCCGCGTAGGTCAGGTAGGCATTCATGTCGCCGCCGGGGAAGCGATTCTCGACGTGCAGCGAGGGCCCGTGGCCGACGAGCCGGAAGCCGGTCGTCCGGTTGTCCCGGCCCCAGACCACGTTGACCGGCGCCCACGACAGCGAGGCGTAGCGCTTGTAGCTGTTGATGAAGGGGGCGATGAAGGGGGCGAGCTCCCGCGAGAGCTGCATCATCCCGGCCACGAACCGGCTGAACTGGCGGCTGATGCCGTAGGGCAGCTTGTCGCTCTCCCTGTGGGTCAGCGGCTTCTCCCCGTCCGTATCCCAGATGCTCATGTGGAGATGGCCGGACGAGCCCGTCCAGGTGTGGTCGGGCTTGGCCATGAAGGTGATGCCCCAGCCGTTGAGGTAGGCGATCTCCTTGGCCCCGTGCTTGAAGAGAACGCTCCGGTCGGCCGACTCGAGGACGTGGTCGTAGCGGATGTTGACCTCGTGCTGGCC
>JBEPVB010000172.1:0-3264 GCA_041691215.1 Chloroflexota bacterium | reverse complement strand
GCGGAGGCGCTCGGGCGTCACGCCGTAGCCCTGGTACCAGGCCAGGCGCCGCGGCAGCCACTCGTCAAAGGCCGTCATCGCCGGGTCGCCGGGCCGGACGAAGTACTGCATCTCCATCTGCTCGAACTCGCGCATCCGGAAGACGAAGTTGCCGGGGCTGATCTCGTTCCGGAAGCTCTTCCCGATCTGGGCGATCCCGAAGGGGATCTTCTTGCGCGAGCTCTGCTGGACGTTCTTGAAGTTGACGTAGCTGCCCTGGGCCGTCTCGGGCCGGAAATAGACGATCGAGGCCTCGTCCTGGACCGGCCCCATGTAGGTCTGGAACATGAGGTTGAAGCGCCGCGGAGCCGACAGCGGGCCGCCATCGTTGGGACACGCAAGCTTGTAGCGCTCGATGACCGTGGGATCGCTGAGGTCCGAGGCGGTCAGGTGCTCGGCGCCCGGCAGCTCGTCGAGCCGATAGCGTCGCCGGCACGTGCCGCACTCCACGAGCGGATCACTGAAGGAGCCGACGTGCCCCGACGTGACCCAGACCTTCGGATGCATCAGGATCCCGGCGTCCAGGCCCACGATGTCGTTGCGCTCCTGGACCATCGCCTTCCACCAGGCACGCTTGACGTTGTTCTTCAGCTCGACCCCGAGCGGCCCGTAGTCCCAGACGGCGTTGATCCCGCCGTAGATCTCCGAGCTCGGGAAGACGAAGCCACGCCGCTTCGAAAGGCTGACGATGGTCTCGAGGTCGGGCACGGCGGCCGCGACGTCCTTCGGGTCGCGGGTTTGGGATTCGGTCACGTGCGCTCCTGGTCTCGATCGGCCGTGGCATGGACGATCGCGGGTCGGGGACCTCAGGCTTCGATGCTAGCAGAGCGCGGACTCAGCCCTCTAACGCCGTGCCGCGCGTGGGGCTGATCAGGATCGGCATGCTGTAGGTCTGGGCCATCCGGTCCGGTCCGCCCAGGCCGGAGTTGATCCAGTCGAGATACTTCTCGAGATAGGCCGGGTTGTCGGGCACCGCCGGGTAGTCGGGCTCGATGCGGGCAAGGCCCTGGATGGTCACGATGTCGCCGCCCGAGCCATTGTCGGCGAGATGGAATGAGACCTTCGGGTTGGCCTCGATGTTCCGGTTCCGGAGGGCTCGATGGTCGCCGTAGACGAGGACCTCGCCCTCGGTCCAGAGGAACCAGACTGGGGTGGCCATCGGCTGGCCGGCGGGCGAGACGGTCGTCAGCCAGGCGATCCTTTCCCTGCCCAGGCGTTCGAGGGCGTGCGCCTCGTTCTTGTCTTTCGGGTCGAAGATCACGAGCCGTTGCCTCCCAGCCCCCTGAGGTCGAGGCGCATGAGCTCCTCGCCCCACTTCACCTCGCCGGACTTGACGAACCCGTAGCGGAGGTAGAAGGGCAGCGGCGACCCCTCCCCCGCCCGGGCGCTCACCCACAGGGTATCGGCGCCGGGCCGGCCGCGGAGGTACTCGACGAGGGCGTCGATCGTCGCCGCGCCGTAGCCCCGCTTCTGGAACCTGGCATCGATGAGGAGGCGCCACAGGAAGTACGGCCCGACGACGTCGTCGTCGGCGGCGAGGGTCTCGGCCGGGATGTTGTCGCTGATCATGACGAAGCCGACGAGGGTGTCGCCATCGTGAACCGACCACATCCGGGGGCATGCTCTCGCGTCCGCGATGGCATCCTCGAAATGGCTGACCATCCGGCCGAGGTAGGGTTCCTGGCCGGGCCCGCGACGGAGGCCCATCACCGCCTCGACGTCGTCCTCGGTGACGATATCCCGGAGCTGGACCGTGATCACGATACGGCGGCCGCCATGGCTGCCCGGGCCCGTTCACGCTCGCCGGCCCGGACCTCGTCGAGGAAGGCCAGCGACTTCGGCGCGCGGTCCAGGGTGTAGGAGAGGAAGGCCCGCATCGCGGCCTCGACCTCGACCTCGACCTCCGGTCGGACGCGGAGCGCCGCCAGCGCCTCGACGTCCATCCGCTGGTAGGCCTTGAGGAGCTTGAGGCCCTCGAGCGTGAGGCCGGCGATGCCCTGCGGCGGCCCGGGATCCCGCTCGCACAGGACACCTCCGAGGGGCGGCACCCAGCGGTAGCGCTCGTCGGCCTCGAGCAGTCGCCCGCACTCGACGCAGCGGTCGACCTCGGGACGGACGCCCAGCTCGTCGGCCAGGTGCATCTCGAACCAGCGGGCGACGCGGCCGGGGGCCATGCCCGCATCGAGGAGCTCGTAGCCGCGCTTGAGGAGGACATAGATGGACTCGCCGGCATGGCGCTCCTCCTGGGTCCGGTCGGCCATCTCGGCCATATACGAGGCCGTTCCGAAGGACACGAGGTCATCCCGGAGGCGGAGCCACGGATGGATGACCTCCACCTGGGTCACGACGTCGAACGTCCGGCCGTGGGCGAGCGCCAGGCGCAGCTCGGCGAACGGCTCGAGGCTGCCGCCGATCCGCGACTTCTGGCGGCGGATGCCCTTGGCGATGGCCTTGATCTTGCCCGCCTGGGGTGTCAGGAGGGTCAGGATCCGATCCGCCTCGCCGTAGTCGAAGCGCGACAGGACGATCGCATCGGTGGCGTAGCGGCGCGGCGCGGGCATGGTTCGACGGTACCACCACGATCGATCCGGGGGCCGCCGGAAGCAGCCGTCTGACCACGCCGGCGGGCGCGGCAGGTTCACCGGGATGTTCCGGCTGCAACAGGCTACCGGGACCTCGCACGTTTGCCACGGTCCCGGTACACTTCGACCACGATGACGTCGACCGCGGCCCACGAGCTTGATCTCGCCGAGCTGATCGCGGATACCGAGGCGGAGATCCTCCACCTCGTCCAGGATCGCGATCCGTCGACCGTGGGCGTCTACGAGCAGTGCCGCTACCATCTCGGCCTCGACGGCACGGACGGCGTCTCGGGCAAGCGAATGCGGCCCCTCCTGGGCCTCCTGGCCTACGCCTCGATCACCGGCGACCATCGGGCCGCCCTGCCGGGCGCTGCCGCCGTCGAGCTCGGGCACAACTTCAGCCTCGTCCACGACGACATCGAGGATGGCGACCGCGAGCGACGCCACCGGCCCACCCTCTGGAGCCTCCACGGCGTGCCCCAGGCGATCAACACCGGGGACATGCTCTTCAGCCTCAGCCGGGTGGCCCTCCATCGCCTCACCGATCTCGGCTTCAGCGACCACAAGGTCCTCCGCCTGATGCGCCTCTACGACGAGACCTGCGTCGCCCTGTGCGAGGGCCAGTACATCGACATCGCCACGA
>JBEPVB010000171.1:0-3294 GCA_041691215.1 Chloroflexota bacterium | reverse complement strand
ATCATCATCCGGGCGACCCAGAAGAAGATGATGTCGTAGCCGGTCTCCATGACCGTCCCCGGGTAGTAGCGTCGGAAGTCCTCGGTGTCGTCCGGCCAGCCGAGCGTCGAGAAGGGCCACAGGCCGGAGCTGAACCAGGTGTCGAAGATGTCCGGGTCCTGGACCAGCTCGTCCGCGGGCCGGCCACAGGTCTCGCAGGCGGCGGGCCCGTCCGGGAGCTCGGACACGCTGACGTGGCCGTCCGGGCAGTACCAGGCCGGGATCCGATGGCCCCACCACAGCTGGCGGCTCACGTTCCAGTCATGGATCGAGGTCAGCCAGTGCTCCCAGACCTTCTCGAAACGCTGGGGCACGATCTCCGTCCGCCCAGCCCGGGTGGCTTCCAGGGCCATCGCCGCCAGCGGTCCGGTTCGGACGAACCACTGGACCTTGAGGCGGGGCTCGACGATGTCGTCCGAGCGCTGGCAGCGGCCCAGGATCATCTCGTGGGGCCGCTCGCCCTCGAGATCACCGCGCGCGGCGAGGTCCTCGAGGATCCGCGTCCGGGCCACGAACCGGTCGAGGCCGGCGTAGGCGCCGCCGCGGGCGTTGATCGTCCCTTCATCGGTCATCACGTCGATCGAGGCGAGGCCGTGGCGACTGCCCGTCGCGAGGTCGGTGGCGTCGTGGGCCGGCGTGACCTTGACCGCCCCGGTCCCGAAGGCCCGGTCCACCGACTGGTCGGCGACGATCGGGACGTCACGATCCACGAAGGGGATCCGGACGAGGCGGCCGACGAGGGCCGCGTAGCGCTCATCGGCGGGATGGACGGCGACGCCCGTGTCGCCGAGGATGGTCTCGGGGCGGGTGGTGGCCACCGCGATCCACGCTTCAGCGTCGGGCAGACCAGTCTTCTCGTCGACAAGGTGGTAGCGGACGGTCCACAGCGTCCCGGTCGTCGGCGTCGCGATGACCTCGAGGTCCGAGATGCTCGTCCGACAGCCGGGGCACCAGTTGACGAGGGCCTCGGTGCGACAGGCGAGCCCGGCTTGGTAGAGGCGATTGAAGGCAACCCGGACCGCCCGCGCCGATACCTCGTCCATCGTGAAGCGGAGACGGCTCCAGTCGAGCGAGGCCCCGATCCTGCGCTGCTGGCTCAGCATGACCTCGCGGGTCTCGTTGATGAACTGCCACATCCGCTCGAGGTAGCGCTCGCGACCGAGGCTCTCGCGCGTCTCGCCCTCGGTCGCGATGATCTTGTCGAGGACGTACTGGGCGGCGATCGATGCGTGGTCGAGGCCCGGCAACCAGAGTGTCGGGCGGCCGGTCATCCGTGCATGGCGGATCATGAGGTCCTCGACCGTCGAGGTCAGGGCATGGCCGAGGTGGAGGGCTCCGGTGATGTTCGGGGGCGGCTGGATGATGACGAAGGGCGGCTTGGATTCGTCGGCCCGCGAGCCGGCGCCGTCGGGCGCGAAGACATTGGCCGCCAGCCAGCGCTCATAGATCGCGCCTTCGACATCGGCCGGCCGGTAGGCCTTGGCGAGGCCCGGGCCCGGCTCCCGCCCCTGCTCCGTCATGCGCTCATCGCTCCCTGAAAACGTCGAACCCGCTCGTCCAGCGGACGAACGGGTCGTGGTACCACCTGCTGGTTCGAGGTCCGAGGCTCCCGCTCATCGCGAGGGCCGGTGCCGGGCCTCCTCTTCGGCGCGCTATCGGGCGCCGGCCGCACGGCTCGCGAGCGACCTTCGGGCCTGATCGGTTCCCGCGCGGCTCGCACCGTCCCGCGCTCGCTCCGTGGCCGAGCCTGCCCTACTCTTCTCGGTCTCCGCCGTGAAGGCGGGAGTGTAGCACGAGGCTCCGTGCCCCCTGCCACGGCCGATCTCGAGCGCGGCCCCTATGCGGGTGCCGGGTCAAGGGCCTCCGGGCGCGTCGTCCTCGGCCGGGAGGACCGCGACGGCGCCGTAGATCCCGCCCAGGAACCGGCTGGGAACCCGGTGGAGCTGCCGGACGTCGACGAAGCCGGCCGCCGCGGCCTCGCTCGTCCAGCGCCGGAAGGAGAACGGGTACGGGACCCACGGGTTCCCGCCATCGGCGTCGTACTCGACCACGACGACACGTCCACGCGGGCCCAGGACGTCCCGGATCGCCGCGAGGATCGGCCGGCGGTCGGGCACGAAGTGGAGGCTGTTCGCGGCGAGGACCCCATCGAAGGGCTCGCCCGGAAGGTCCTTCGTGAAGTCACCGATGGTCGTAGTCAGGCCGATGCCCGGGAAGCGCCGCCGAACCGCGTCCGCCCCGACCGCCAGGGCGCGCCCGTCCCGGTCGATCGCGTGGATCTCGCCGCCGGTCCCCAGGACGTCGGCCAGGGCCAGGGTGAACGCCCCCTCCCCCGCCCCGAGCTCCAGCCAGCGGGCGCCGCTGCCCTCCACGCCGGACCGGATCAGGGCGACGTGGTCATGGTGGTCCATCGTCGGGCCGTCTCAGCGGGCCGGGCTCAGCCAGGCGGTCGGCACGTCGTTGTCGGGCGCCCGAAGGAGCCCACCGCCACGACGCCCGGGCCGCCCGCCATGATCGCGTGGATCTCGCCCTGCTCCGGGACCGGCGCGCCCTGGGCCTGCTCCCGGTGAAGGCCGTCGGCCGCGGGGCGTCATGGCGGTTCGAACCAGCTCCGCGGTCGTCGCGCGAGCCCGGGCGGACCTACGCGCTCTCGGCGCGCTGGGCGAGCCACTCCTCGTAGTTCGTCTCGTCAACGCCCTTGTCGACCTCGGTCTTGGTCAGCAGGAGCGGCGTCCGGCGATCCCGGATCGTTTCCTCGGTGATGATGCATTTCCGGATCTCGGGTCGCTCCGGGATGTCGTACATGACCTCGAGGAGCGCCTCCTCGACGATCGAGCGGAGGGCACGGGCGCCGGTCTTGCGATCGAGGGCGACCTCGGCGGCGGCGCGCAGCGCACCGGGCGTGAAGACCAGCTCCACTTTGTCTAAGGAGAGGAAGCGCTGGAACTGCCGGCCGACCGCGTTCTTGGGCTCCATCAGGACCCTGACGAGGTCGTCGGCGGTCAGTGCCGAGAGGGTCACGATGACCGGCAGGCGGCCGATGAACTCGGGGATGAGCCCGAATTTCAGGAGGTCCTCGGGCATCAGGTGCTCGAGAATGCGGGCCCGCTCCGCCTTGGTCGGCTCGGCGTCGTTGCCGAACCCGATGGATCGCCGGCCGACGCGCTCCTCGACGATCTTCTCCAGGCCGTCGAACGCCCCGCCGCAGATGAACAGGACGTTGGTCGTGTCGATCTGGATGAAGTCCTGGTGGGG
>JBEPVB010000170.1:0-3305 GCA_041691215.1 Chloroflexota bacterium | reverse complement strand
ACCCGCGAGTCACGCCGGGCGCACGGTCAGCGACCGGATCAGTTGAGGCCGGGCTCCTGGGGGTCGAAGTCGGCGTAGACGCCCCGGTAGTCGGCATCGCCCGTGACCTCGTTCTCCTCGTTCTCGGCGGTGTCGAGGTCGGCCAGGAAGTTGTCATCCTCGACCTTGCTGACGTTGACGGCCGCGGTCAGGCGATCGTCCGAGACGAAGACGAAGCCGTAGTTTCGCTCGAGCTCCTCGGCGATGGCCTCGATCAGGGACTCCGCTTCGTAGGAGTCCTGGATCTGCCGGCGGATCGACTGGACGATCGTGAAGAACTCGTCCGCGTCCATCTCTTCTTCGCGAAACAGCAGGACATCGAAGAAAAGATCCGCATCCCCCTCGTGGAGCTCGTAGAACTGCATCGCTGCGCTCCTCGCTCGGGGCCCGCGACATGCGGCCGGTCGGTCGAGTATAGGCGGGGAGCCGCGTGACGCAGCCGATCCTGGTCGGTTCTGCCTCGCGCGACGTGACCTCCGAGGATCCGCGAGGCTGGCGCCTCGGCGGTGCCGCGACGTACGCCGGTCTGGCCCTCGCCCGCCTCGGCTTCCGACCCCGGGTGGTCCTCGGGGTGGATGCGGAGGCGGCCGGGGCCGAGGAGCTGGGAATGCTCCTCGATGCCGGCGCCGAGCTCCATCTCGTCCGGCTCGAGGCCTGTCCGGTCTTCGAGAATCGATCCACGCGCGCGGGCAGGGTCCAGACGTGCCTCGAGCCGGGCCGGCCGCTGCCGGCCGTTGTGCCGAACGGCTGGTCGGACGGTTCGACCTGGCTGTTCGTGCCAGTCGCCGATGAGCTGCCAGAAGCGTGGGCCCGCCTCCCGTCGCCCGATGCCTTCGTCGCGGTCGGCTGGCAGGGCCTCCTCCGCGACCTGCCCCGGGGCGGGGTGGTCACCCGCAGACCGCCAGTTCGCCATCCCCTCCTGAGTCGGGCCGCACTGGTCTGTGTCAGCCGCGAGGATGTCGATCCGGCCATGTCGATCGAGGATCTGGCCAAGCTCCTGCGTCCACCGGCGACGCTCGTCGTCACCGGCGGCTCGGAGGGTGGAACGATCTGGGAGCTGGCGCCCGGCGAAGTCCCGCGGGTTCGCGTGTACGAAGCGATCCCGTCGCCGAAGGTCGTCGATCCGACGGGGACGGGGGACGCGTTCCTGGCCGGGCTCGTGGCCGAGCGGCTGGGGCACCCCCTGGCGCGTTCCGACGCTCCTTTCGCATCGGGACGGCTGGCTGCCGCCATCGCGTCGCTGACCGTGGAAGGCGCGGGCCTGTCCGGGGTCCCGAGTCCGGCGGCAATCGCCGAGCGGTTGGGTCAGGGCCCCGACATCGAGACACTCCCGCCCGCCGACGCCGGCTGAGGCCTGGCCCGGATTCGCGACCGGGGCATCTCGGCCCGGGCGATCCGCCGCCGCAGACGCGAGGCCCGCCGGACGAGGTCCCGCTCGAGCCGACCATGCGTGCGCCCGACGAAGCGTCCCCGCTCCACGAACCGAAGGGCCGCCAGCGCCGCGGCCAGCGCTGCCCGGGGGTCGCGGCGATCGTGCTCCCGGATCTTGGCGATCTCGATCCAGGCCAGCGCCCCCAGGAGGCCGCCCCGGTCGGCAACGCCCAGCCATGCGACCTCAGCCTCAATGGTGCGACCGATCCGTCGGAGCAGGCGGGCCCGATCGGCCTCGAGGCGCTCGGCGGTCCAGCCGTTGTCGAGGCGGTCCCCGGCTGCGGCCGACCACGATCGCTCCGAGGTCGGCCCGACGGCCCGACCGCCGAAGTCGGGTCGTCGCCGAGGCGACCACCACTCGTCGGCGTCCTCGCTGACGCGGCGCGGCTCGACCACCGGTCGAGGGTCGACCGACGCGGCCGGGACGGGGCCGAGCGGCGGCCCCGGCAGGCCCTCGAGGGCGGCCTCGACGCAGTCCAGCGCCTCCGCGAAGCGGCGATGGGAGGCGAACGCCCGCCCGAGGCCGGCCAGGTCGCCCGAGGGGGCCGCTCGACGGGCGACGGGATCGGCCAGCTGCTCGTCGACGTGGCCGAGGAGGAGGGCCAGGGAGCGAACGTCCTCCTCGTTGTGGCGGACCACGCCGAGCAGGAGCGCCGGGTCACCGTCACGCAGGAACTGGAGGTAGCGGGCCGGGATCTCCCAGCCCGCGACATCACCATGGCGGCTCAGGCCCAGGAGGTGCGCCTCGGCCGTCTGGAGGCGGGCATCCGGCATGCGGTGGCGGAAGAGGCGACGAACGAGCGGCAGGAGATCGAGATGGCCGGCGTGATCCGGCGGTGCCGCCCGGGCCATGCGGTAGCGGGCCACGAGGAGCGGCCAATCGAAGCCGCGGCCGTTGTATGTGACCAGCCAGCCATGGGCTGGAATGTGGCGCCGCAGCTCGTCGAGGAAGGCCGGCTCATCGGCATGGTCCGGCAGGAGCAGCTGGACCTGCCGGAAGCGAGGCCCTTCCCACCAGCCAAGGCCCACCAGGAAGGCGAGGGTTCCGGCCGCCGTGGCCAGGCCCGTGGTCTCGGTGTCGAGGCAGAGCAGGGGGACGTCCCGAGCCGGCTGTCCCGGCAAGCGGGCGAGCCGCTCCCGATCCAGGGTCACGATCGTCGATCGCCGCTCCACGCGGACGAAGCTGCCGCCCGGCGTCCTGACGAGCTCGCCGTCGATCTCGGCGGCCAGGCGTTCCGCACCGGCGGCAACGGCGCGGGAGACGTCCCGGGGGGCGCCGCCGCGCGCGGCCCCGGCCCCGGCGCGGAAGTTGGCGAGCCGCCGCTCGAGCGTGATCGTCACGGGACGGGTCAGGCCACGCGAGCTGGTCGGCCCGCCGCCGGTCTGTCGGCTCCCAGGGCCGCGAGCAGCCGGCGGGCGAGCGCCTTGGCATCGACGTTCGGGTCCAGGCGGGGTCCGGTGCAGGCTGGGCAGCCACTGTCGCAGTCGCAGGCGTCGACCAGGCCAGCCGCGCCGACGATCAGCTCCTCGTGGCGGGCGAAGAGCCGCTCGGACAGGCCGACGCCGCCCGGCATCGCCTCGTAGAGGTAGATGGTCGGGGACTCCTGATGGGGCGAGCGGACCTGGGAGACGAGCCCCAGATCGCGGGGATCGACCATCAGGAGGACGGCGGCCACGGCCTGGATCGCCCGGCCCGCCCCGACCAGGGCGACGTCCAGGTCATCCCGTCGCCAGCCCTCGGCCGCGACCTCCGCGGTCACCCAGTAGGCCGTGGTCTGGAGCTCGAGCTCGGGCAGGTCGATGGGTCCCCAGCCGACGTTCTCGTCGGTCACGAA
>JBEPVB010000169.1:0-3441 GCA_041691215.1 Chloroflexota bacterium | reverse complement strand
CCCTACATATACACCCTATAGTTCGGCGTCCGCGGCATTTGTTTATATGAGACTGGTCCTCGACCGATTCGCGGCCGACGGGATGGCGGGCCGCTACGAGGCGCTGTACGCCCGGCGCCTGGCCGAGCGCCGTGGCGCCGCCACCCGGAGCGCCACGGCCCAGCCGGCCGCGGCGGCCAGCACGAGTCCCACCAGCGGCGCGTCCGTCCCGAGATGATCGAGCGATAGCGCGCCGCCGTAGACGGCGACGGCGCCACCGATCGGATAGGCGACGGCGAGCAGCCCGAAGATCATCCCGAAGTTCGGACCGCCGAAGACATCCGCGAAGGTGGCCGAGCGGACGGCGATCGTGGCCCCAGTGCCGATGCCATGGCCGACGATACCGGCGAGGGCCACGAGCGGCAGCGCCGCCGTTGCCCCGAACGCCAGGAGCACGCCGCCGGCGACGAAGGCAAGGGCCACGATCCCGACGGTGCGACGCCCCAGCCGATCCGAAAGGGCGCCGCCGATGACCTGGCCGCCCACGTAGGCCAGCGATTGGAGGCCCAGGGCGCTCGCGGCAAAGTCGGCCCCGAAGCCGGCCCGCGCGGCATGCGGCACGAACGCCTGGAGGACGCCTTCGTCGAAGGCGCCGATGGCCACGGCGCCCAGGAACAGGGCCACGAAGCGACGCGTCCGGACTGCCCGCCGGACGCTCGAGCGGCCACTGGCCGGGGCGCTGGCATGGGCCGTCCCGTGCCGGGCCGGCAGGGGCTCGAAGCCGGCCGACACGGCACCTGGCGCCGAGGTCTCGTGGAGGCCCGTCGCCGCCGCGCCCTGCTCCGTCTCCCTTGCCCGGGTCGTCCCGGTTCCGCGGACCGGCACGAGGACCGGCGGCCCGGCCGTCATCAGCCAGACGAAGAGGACCCCGACGAGCGACGCGGCGAGGAACACCAGGGAGGTCGCCCGCCAGCCGGACGTGTCGATGATCCGGGCAGCGAGCGGCAGGGCGACGGCAACCCCGATGCCAGGCCCGGCGTAGGCGATCCCGAGGGCCAGGCCGGGGACGCCCGCGTAGCGTCGGGCGATCGCCGTCGTCGTGCCGATGAAGGCGAGCTGCAGCCCGATCGCGTGAAAGGCCGCGTAGGCCAGGATGACGAGGGAGATGTCGGGGGCCACGTAGACCGCCAGCCAGCCGCCGGCGAGGAGGACCATCGAGGCCGTCAGGAGATCGCGGTCGGCGAACTCGTCATAGGCCCGGCCCAGGAGGGGGCTCGATAGGGCCGTCACGATGAGGAACATCGTCCACGGCGTGACCGCGACGGTCCGACTGACCCCGAACTCCTGGGCGAAGGCCACGGACAGGGCGGGGAACGTGTACAGCCCGCCGTAGGCAATCGCGCCCACCACGAAAGCCCCGAGGAGGGGCAGTGACAGGCGCGTCGCGCGGCGAGCGTGAGGGAGCGGGCTGGGCAGACTCACCCGCCGATGCTACGCGCTCAGGTGACCTCGTCGTCGAGCCCGACCGGCCCGGCGAGCCCAACACCGGCCTGGAATCGCGACGCGGCGGGCAGATCCCGCCGCGTCGTATCCCGAGACTGATTGAACGATGGTTAGTTGACGAGGTCCACCGACCAGGCGCCGAAGGAGCCCGCGGGCCCGTGGCCCTGGACGATCTTCATGGGTGCCGGGTTGACCTTGTCATCGAGCCAGCCGCTGATCTGCTTGGTGCTGCCACCGACGGAGCCCGTCAGGTGGAACCACGCCCAGCCGAGCAGCGCCCCGCTGTCGTCGACGATCGCGACGGGGTAGGCGTTACCGACCTTGGCGGCCAGATCGCTGAAGAGGGTCGTGTGGGCACCGGCGTTGAGGGGGCCGATGAGGTCGTCAGCGTAGATCGTGGTCGAGGTCCCGTTGTTGTTGATCAGGTTGGCGACGGTGGCCGAGTTGGCGTTGCAAGGGTTGCCGTTGGCCGTGCAGTAGACGGTCCAGTTGAAGCTGGTCGACGTCTGCGGGACGTCCTGATTGCCGTTGCCGGGCTCGTCGAACGACGCTGGCGCGTTCGAGTTCTTGTTGTTCGGGTTGTTGAAGGCCTTCTGGTTGAAGAGGATCGGCATCGCCCCGATGACGGCATTCGGGACGCCGGCCGCGACCGAGGCGGTGGCGGAGACGTTCCAGGATGCGAAGCCCATGACGCCGGCGAAGTAGTTGCGATGGGGCTTGCTGACGTCGACCTTGATCGAGGTGACCCCCACCGTGACGGTGACGGTCGTGTTGTTGGTGCCGGTCTGGTAGCCGTTCGTCGTGGCGACGGACTGCGCGGCCGCGGTCGGATCCTGGCTGTTGACATAGGCGTAGCCGGCCGCCATCGCAGCCGCATCGGCGACGTTCTGCTCGTCGCGGCGCTGCAGGAAGGTGTCGCCGCCGTCGACGATCAGGCCGACCATGCCGACGAGAGCGATGAGGGCGAGAGCGAAGATCACCAGCATCTGGCCGCGCTCCGGCTCGCGCCGGGGCCTCGGCCCGGCTGGCCGGCCGGCGGGGAGCGATAGACGAGACACAGTGGACTCCTTCATGGCACTTGCTGGTGAGCGGTCGAGCTGACCGTCATGGGATTTGGAACCGGTAGGAGGGGCGAGACGAGACGGAACGTCGTCGTCGTCACGACCCGGACGAAGTCCCCGCCTGGGCACGAGGACCCGGCGGCGACCGTGACGGCCGCATTGCCCATGTCGACGCAGTCGATCGTGATTCCGGCGGTCGCCAAGCCGGGGATGAGGCCCTTCTGGGTGCTGACCACGGCGAGGGTCTCGACGGACCATGTGGCGCTCGTGCAGGGGCCGGTGCACTGGTGGACGCTCGTGACGCGGGCGATCTCGCGCGCCGCCTCGGCGACCCCGTTGTTGGTATAGATGCCTCGGCCGAGGTCCACGACCCCCATCAGGAGGAAGAGGAACGGGATCAGGGCGAGCGAGAACTCGACCAGGGTCTGGCCGCGAGCTCCCTTCTCCCGCCGTTGCGTCAGCCGTGCCATCAGGGTCCTCACTTGATCACCGAGATGACGACCGCGCCGCTGGTCGACGTGAACGACCCGCTTGTGACGGTCAGCGTGAGATTGAAGGTCTTGGTGTTGCCGTTCGGACCGGTCCCGTTGGTGTAGACGTGGGCCGTCTGCACCTGCCCGTAGGTGGTGACGCCGTCACCCCAGTCCCAGGCCCAGACGGTGCTGCAGAGGGCGTTATACGTGGAGGTGTCGGTCACGGTCACGCTGACCGGCGACTGGTTGTTGGCTGGGGTTTTGGTGTAGGTGAAGCCAGCACTGACCGAGGAGCACGACGGGGTCGTCGATGTCGAGGTCGTCGTCGTGGTCGTCGTCGTGGTGGTGCGGGCTGGTCGAACCCTCGACGCGGGGGTGGGAGGTGTGACCCAGGCGGGCCGCGCGCCGATGAGGTTGATGGGAGT
>JBEPVB010000168.1:0-3531 GCA_041691215.1 Chloroflexota bacterium | reverse complement strand
GGCACGCTGCCGCCCTCGGGCACGTCCTCCGGCACGCTGCCGCCCTCGGGCACGTTGCCGCCCTCGGGCACGTCCTCCGGCACGCTGCCGCCCTCGGGCACGTCCTCCGGCACGCTGCCGCCCTCGGGCACGTTGCCGCCCTGGGGCACGTCGCCCACCGTGGCGTCGCCGGACGGCGTCACCTCGAGGTCGGCCTCGCTCGACGGCGTCACCTCGGCGTCGGCCTCGCTCGACGGGTCGTTCGGTCGCTCGCTCATCGCGGCTGCTGGGACTCCTCATGAAGCGGCCGCCGCACCGGGCGAACCGCGGGCAGTGTACGCGAAGCCCGCCCCTACACGTCCCGAACCGCGGGCACGAACAGGCCCACGAGGCCCGCAGCCATCGTGACCAGGCCGAACACGCCGAGGGTCACCGGCACGCCGATGGTCTGGCCGAGGATGCCCCCGATGGCGGTCGCGATGGCCATCGAGCCAAAGACCATCGTGAACCGCAGGCCGAGGAGCCGGCCCATCAGCTCGGGCGGTGTCCGCGTCTGGACGATGGTCTGGCTGGGGATGACGAAGGCGAGGTTGCCGACCCCGGCCCCGAAGGTCAGCGCCAGCGCCGCCCCGAAGTTCCCGGTCAGGGCCAGGCCGGCCACGCAGGCGCCGGTGAAGGCGTAGCCGGCGATCA
This sequence comes from Chloroflexota bacterium, assembly GCA_041691215.1. Lineage (GTDB taxonomy): Bacteria > Chloroflexota > Limnocylindria > Limnocylindrales > CSP1-4 > UBA5189. The sequence continues at coordinate 2,859 of JBEPVB010000168.1, read as the reverse complement.
CCATCCGGCCCAGGGCGATCCTCGATCCGAGGAGACCGATCGCGAACCCGCCGATGAGGTTGCCGGCCCCGATACCGCCCTCGAGAAAGCCGTAGACGGCGCTGCCTGGCACCGGCGCGTTCGTGACGCTGTGAGCAGCGTAGGCCGGCATCAGGGCGATGAAGATGCCAAGCATGAACTGGGCGACGGTCGCCTGGAGGGTATTGGCGAAGACCGCCGACTCGCCACGCAGGAATCGCCAGCCCTCACGCATCTCGGCGAGGAACCGAGCCCCGGCCGTCCCGGCCGCGGCCGCGACCCGCTGGAGGGGAGCGATCGAGATGGAGGCGATGAGGATGGCCGACGCGACGTACGTGACTGCATCCGCCCAGAAGGCCAGCGGCAGCTGCGGGCCCAGGAGGGCGACAAAGAGTCCCGCTACTGCGTAACCGCCGATGTCGGCGAACGTTTCGGCGATCCACATGGCCGAGTTGGCCGAGGTCAGGTCCTCCGAGACCACGAGCCGCGGCAGGATCGCGCCCTTGGCCGGCCGGAAGAAGACCCCGATCGTGGTGATGAGGAAGACCATGGGGTAGACGAGGACCAGGTTCGTCACCGCGGCCACGGGCAGCAGAAGGACCAGGGCGGCCCGCAGGAGATCCGAGACGATCATCACCTCGCGGTGGTCCCAGCGGTCGACGAGCGTGCCGGCGACCGCGCCGAACAGGAGATTCGGCAGGAGCGAGACGAAGAACACAGCGCCCAGGGCGATCTCCGACCCCGTGCCGTAGAGGACGACGAAGGCCAGCGCGACCTGGTGGACTCGGTCGCCGATGAGGGAGATGAGCTGGCCCGTCCAGAGGGCCGAGAAGGAGCCGTCCAGGGCGAGCCTGATGTAGGGATGACGCCGGACTCGTTCCAGGATCGGCGGGAAGGCCGGGATCGGGATGGCCGGCAGGGCCGGGCCGCCGAGATTGGTCGTCGAGCCCAGGCCGCGGGCAGAGAAGGCGACGGTTGGTGCCCGTCCGGCGTCGTTCCGGAACGGGGCGATCGAGGTCAGGCGGCGCTCGACCGCCGCGGCGCTGATCTCGTCGAGCTCCAGCGACGTGCGAACCGTGCTGGCGAAGAGGAAGAAGGCCAGGCCGACCATGAGGAAGACGTCGCCGATGCTTGCAACGTTGTGATAGAAGGGCAGGGGGATGGGCACGATGTCCCCGAGCGGGCCCGCCTTGAGGAGGAAGTCGGACGACGCCGTCCCCGACAACAGGACGTGCAGCGCCCCGAACTCGGTGTTGCCCGGGGTCAGGCCGGCGGCCCGGAAGGCCGGCTCCCAGACGGGCATGTGGCCGCTATTGATGATGATCGGGAGCGCGTTGAGGAGGATGCCGACGAAGGCGAGGTTGAGGCCCGGCTGGTCGCGGTTCGCCCAAAGGCCCGCCAGCACGAGTCCGAAGGCCGCCGCATAGAGGGGCACGCGGAGGGCGTCGATCGGGGCATTCCCGTGGTTGATCGCGTACTCGAGCCCGATCCGGAGGAAGAAGCCGAGGAACGTCGCCTGGAGGAGGCGGAAACGGATGGACTGGAGGTTGTCCAGCCGGCCACCGACCAGGAGGCCGGTGAGCAGGCCCAGGATCGGACCGGCGATCAGCATCGAGGGCATGCGATCACGATGGAAGGCGGGCTCTCAAGGCCGCGCGCGCTCACCGTGGGTCCGACGCGATCGGGGCGGTCACGCTCGCCATTCTGCGGTGTCCGGCGGGCGCTTCGTCGGCGCCGGCCACGTCGGCGGGCCCGTCAGGCGAGATCGGCGGAGGGAGAGCCCGGGGCCGGTCCGTCAAAGGAGGGCTGCGTTGAGCGAGCGTGCTGGGCCAGGAGCGGGATCGGGCGGCTGTCGATCTTGCGGCCCGGATCGCGGACATCGTTCGCCCAGCGCGTCCTGACGAAGGCGTCGACGACCTCCGGGTCGAACTGGATGCCGGCGAACTTGCGGAGCTCTGCGAGCGCCTGCTCGTTGGTCAGGGGAGTCATCCGGTAGGGACGAGCGGCCGTCATCGCCTCGAAGGCGTCGGCGCAATGGAGGATCCGGGCCAGTCGCGGGATCTCGTCGCCCATGAGGCGGTCCGGGTAGCCCGAGCCGTTGTACCACTCGTGATGATGGCGAATGATCGGCAGCTCCGGGGCCAGCTTGATGACCGGGGCGATGATCTCGGCGCCCAGGACCGGATGGGCATTCATGACCATCCGCTCCTCGCGGGTCAGACGCTCCTGCTTGAGCAGGATGTTGTCCGGGACGCCGATCTTGCCGACGTCGTGGAGGAGGCCGCCCCACTCCAGGGCCTCGAGCTCGGCCGCGCTCACGCGCATCTCCCGCCCGATGTCGACGCTGATCATCCGGACGTTCTGGCTGTGCTTGCTCGTGAACGGATCGCGCTTGTCGACGGCCTCCGCGAGCGCCCCAATCGTCTGCGTGAACATGTCCCGCATCTCGACGAACCGGTGGTACGCCACGCGGGTGGTGTACAGCGGGAGCGCGAACAGCAACGTCGTCCACCAGCCGGCATTGGGCAGTTCATACATCCGAGCCATGAGCCAGCCGAGAGGCGCCAGGGTCAGGAGGTTAGCGAAGATGTTCGAGGTTTCGGCGCGAGTCAGGAATTCCTTGATGGGCCTGCCGCCTCGGAAATAGACAATCAATGAAACGAAGATGAGGTTCAGGGTGAAATAGACCAATGACCCGGCAAGAGTCGCAGCGAGCTCGAGGAGCAAACCCGTGCCGCGGCCGCGGACGGCATCGATGACGATCCCGCCTGCGATTACCGGCAGGACGATGGCCGCGTGGTTCGTCAGGGTTCCGTACCACGGAACCTTGCCTCGAATTTC
>JBEPVB010000167.1:0-3535 GCA_041691215.1 Chloroflexota bacterium | reverse complement strand
GCCCTGGTCTCGCCACGCAGGTACGGGCGGGGTGATCGGGTCGACGGGCGGCGTGACCGCCGGCGGGGTCGCCGGTGGCGGAGTGCCCGCCAGCCGATCGGCAAAGGAGCCCGCCAGGCCACCTCCGCGCCACGGGAGCGGCCCGACGTCCCCCTCGTCGTCGTCGTCGGGCTCCCGCTCCGGGCCGAGCCACGGTGGCGGCGCAGACCACTCGCGCGGCGGGTTCCGTTGCGGCGCGTCCGACGAGGCGCCGTGCTCGAAGGAGCGGTCCGTGGCGCCCGGTCCCGGGTCGGCGCCCGGGATCACGGCCGGCGGGATTGCCTCGGCTGCCGCGGTTGCCCGCGCCGCCTCCCGACGCGCCCAGTCCTGGAACGTCGGGCAGACCGGGAACGATGACGACAGGCAGTACGCCTCCTGGTGGGCCAGGGCGCGGGGCGCGGGGCGGACCTCGGCATAGCAGCGATGCCGATGGTCGGGGCTCGTGGCCCGGGCATCGCGGTCATCCTCGAAGGCCACGAAAGGGCAGGCCGGTGCACCGTCGACGATGGGCAGGCCTCGATCTGTCATCGGGGTCATGATACTGGCCGCCCCTGGCTCCCGAGCCGGCCTCGCCTGGACGCGGGACCATCGGGCCAGGCCGGGCCAGACCCTTGGCCGGGTTGGCACGACGACCGGCCTGTCTAGGGTGGTCGAGTCAGCCGAGCCGTTCCTGGGAGGGCCCGCGAGCCCCATGCCTACCTTCCAGCGCCGCCCCGCCCACGTCGATCGCCGCCAGCCCGGACTTTCGAGCCTCGCCCCGCTGTTCGCGGCCGCGCTGATCGTGGCCACGTCGGGGCCGCTTGGATCCGTAGCCCGGGCAAGCGCTGCCACCAGCCCGGCTGCGGCCCTGACGGCCGGCCCGGCCCCGGCCACCTCGGCGCCGGCGCCCCTCGCGGTCGCGAAATTCGCGCATCGGCTGTCGGGCGACGTCTACGGCTACCTGCCCTATTGGGAGCTCGGCTCGGCGACCGACGCCTACCTCCGCTACGACCTCCTCACCGATATCGCCCTCTTCTCGGTCGGCTTCGGCTCGACCGGCACGATCCCGACCACGGGCGGCGGCTATCCGGCGGTCATGAGCTCGACCGCGGCCACCATCGTCCAGCATGCCCACGTCGCTGGCGTCCGCGTCGACCTGACGGTCACCTCGTTCGGCCTCGCCAAGAACAGCGCCTTCTTCGCCGATGCCGCGGCCCAGGCAACCGCCATCGCGGCGATCGCCGGCCTCGTCAAGGCCAAGGGCCTCGACGGCGTGTCCTTCGATGTCGAGATGCTGGCGAACACGGACTTCGCGGCCTACGGCGTCTTTGTCGGCAAGCTCCGCGGCGCCCTCCGGGCGGCGAACTCCGCCGCCCGCGTCTCGGTGGCCACGAACGGCTCGCTGTCCGGCGCGGGGATGGCCATCCAGGCCCTCGCCAACGGCGCCGACCGCGTCTTCATCATGGGCTACAGCTACCGGACCTCAGGCGCGAACCCGGCCGGCAGCATCGCCCCCATCGCCCGCACCGACGGAGGCAAGAGCCTGGCCTCGACGCTCGACCTGTACGCCAGCAAGGGCATCCCGGCCAACAAGCTCCTGCTGGGCCTGCCGTACTACGGTCGGTCCTGGAACACCACCTCGGGGGCGGTCCACGCGACGACGACCAGCTCGGCCGGCGTCTTCGTGCCCGGAACGGACCTCGCCGGGCTGCCGGCCGGCACGAAGATCCAAGCCGACGTGGCCGAGGGCTCGAAGTGGTTCGCCGTGCAGGATCCCGTGACCCTCGGCTGGACCGAGACCTACTTCGACGATCCCTCGACCCTCCTCGCCAAGTACCGGCTGGCGGCCGGACGGGGCCTCGCCGGGGTCGGGCTCTGGACGCTCGGTTACGATCGCGGCCTGCCCGCCTACTGGGATGCCCTGATCGGCGCCTTCGGGACGGTCCGGCGCTCGGGCCCCGATCGGTACGCGACGGCTGCCGCCGTGGCCACCGATGCGTTCGCGCCGGGCGTCTCCGTCGCGTATGTCGCGACGGGGGCGGCCTTTCCCGACGCCCTGACGGCCGCCGCGGCCGCAGGTGGCGCCAAGGCCCCGGTTCTCCTCGTTACGGCCAGCGCGATCCCGGCCGCAACGCTCGCCCAGCTCAAGCGTCTGGCGCCGGGCCGGATCGTGGTCGCCGGCGGTCCTTCGGCCATCTCGGATGCCGTCCTGGCCCAACTCGCCAAGCTATCCGCCGGCGGCGCCGTCCGGCTCGCCGGAGCGGACCGCTACGGCACGGCCGCGGCCATCTCTCATGCGGCATTCCCCTCGGGCGCGCCGAGCGTCTACCTGACGAGTGGGGCGGGCTTCGCGGACGCGGTCTCGGCGGCACCGGCGGCCGCGCGGGACGGCGGCCCCGTCCTCCTGACACGGGCCCTGATCCTGCCGGCGGCGACCCGGGCCGAGCTGATCCGGCTGGCCCCATCGCGGGTCGTGCTGGTCGGCGGGACGAGCGTCGTCTCGAACGCCATCTGGGTGGCGATCAGGACCGCCCTGCCCAACGTCGCATTGTCACGCATCGCGGGCACCGACCGGTTCGGGACGTCGGCGGCCATCGCGGCGACATTCGCCGCGGACGTACCCATCATCTATGCCGCCTCGGGCCTGGCCTTCCCCGATGCCCTCGCGGCAGCGGCCGCGGCCGGTGCCCAGGGAGCGCCGGTGCTCATCACGGCGCCAACGGCACTGCCTTCGGGAATCCGGGCCCAGATCGTTCGTCTCGACCCGACCAGGGCGGTCGTGGCCGGGGGGGCCGCCGCGGTCTCCGATGCCGTCATGGCCGCGATCCGTGGGGCTGTTGCCGCGAACTGACGTGAGGCGGCCTGAACGGCGCCGGGCTGAGCCGTGGCGGGCGCAGCGGCGGCCCTGTCCCACGTGCCGCCGCGGTCCTAGCGGCGGAAGATCGCGTTGATGACGCCCTTGAACAAGCCGAGCGCGGCCCCGATCGCAAAGAGCACGATCAAGCCAACCACCAGGAACGGCCACAGCGGCCAGGGCACAACGGTGAACAGCAGGACGACCAGCACGGCGGTGACGAGGCAACCGATCACGAGGCGACGCATCCTCCTGTAACGCGGAGGGGTTGGGAGCCGGAGCCGACGAATCGGCCGTCCCAGTATCGTCGAGGGCAAAGGACCCCGCGTTTGACAGGCCCGGTCCACCTCCGGACACTCAACGGGACAGATCGAACGCGACTCGAAGTGCCCGTTAGGAGGCCAGCCATGTCCGTCCGCCGAACCATCTCGGCCCTCCTCGCCCCGAAGGTCACCGCCCGCGCCCATTGCGACCTCCCGTGCGGCGTCTACGACCCCGAGCAGGCCCGGATCGAAGCCGAGTCCTGCTACCGCATCGTCGAGAAGTACGCGGCCAACGAGGACGTCACCTTCCGGACCCGAGCCATCGAGATCAAGGAGGAGCGGGCCGAGCTCGTGAAGCACCACCTCGACGTCCTCTGGCACGACTACTTCAAGCCCGAGC
>JBEPVB010000166.1:0-3577 GCA_041691215.1 Chloroflexota bacterium | reverse complement strand
GGAGTGGTTGCCCCTCGAGGATTCGAACCTCGCCTAACGGATTCAAAGTCCGCTGTCCTACCACTAGACGAAGGGGCAATCGAGCCGCTGGTAGCATATCGGGAGTTTTACGAAGCCCGAGACGCCGAACAGCTCCGTACACCGATGATCAGCCTGGTCCCCGGAATTTCCCGAGGAATCGCCGGACACCCGCCAGCCGCGACCGCGAACCACCCGCCGTGTAGCCACTGCGATATGCGGTTACGACGCGTTTTTGTCCGGCCCAATTGGGCTAAGGAGCTCGTCCACGACGCCCCGACGGCGCGACGGGCCGTCGGTCCTGTCTACTCGTCTACAGCCCGTTGACCTAGGGGCCTGCCGAGGGTCTTCTCTACGCATGGCAGCCAATCACGGGCCGAGCAGGACCGTCGATCTCAGCCAACGGTGGCAATACGCGATCGTTTTGTTCCCGTGGGCCGTGCTGGCGATCGCCTGCGCGGAGGACTGGCACCGCGCGGAGCTCCGGCGGCCGATGACCGCTGACTAGCTCGGACGGACCACCGAGCGGTACGTCGGGCGGTAGGGACCTAGGTGACAATCCTTAGTTCTGTCGTGTGAAGGTCGCCGCGCAGTAGAACGCGATGGTGTATCGCCGGTGATTTGCCTTGGCCTCGGCGGTTCCCTGCTCCGTCGAATCGACGAAGTGCAGCGTCAAGTTCTCGCCTGCCAGGGTGGCATCGAGCGTGTAGGTGTCGGTGTTGTCCGGATGCGGGAGCGTGAGGAGCAGCTGGGACCCTGACAGGGTGAACGAGCCGGATTCCCCAACCTGCATCGGCATGGCTGGAGTTTCCTCGGCATGCGTGAACGTATCTCCCCGGAATTGAAGCTCGAACGAGAACTCAGTGGGCGAGCCGACCTCGATGACCCAGGCATCGACGTCGGACGCGGTGATGCCCGCCGAGAGCATCGCGGACTTGATGTCGGCAATCGGGATCGGACCGGTGGTCCAGCGACCCTCGAGCGGACTCACCCGCGCCGTCGATGGCAATGTAGTCGGGGAGGCAGTGCCATTTTGATGGCTTACTGATGGGGATGGCGTCCCCGCTGTTCCCGACTGCGTACAACCGACGAGCAAAAGACAGCCAATAAGGCCGAAGCATCGAACCCTGACAGCCATTTTGGACTCGCCCTTTCTGTCACCGGGCGCCGTGCCCGTTGGACTGAAGCATGCCCCCGCCTTCCGGCCAGTCCAGCAGCGGGCGACGGGCGCCGTCTGTAGACGAAGGGGCAGCCGGTCATCCGGATGGGATCGGGCCGGCGCGACCGCCGCGCCGGGCCGTTCCGGGCAAAGAAATGGAGCGGAAGACGGGACTCGAACCCGCGACCCTCACCTTGGCAAGGTGATGCTCTACCAACTGAGCCACTTCCGCCCGGTAACGCGCCCACCACGGATGGTGGTGCCGAGAGCCAGGATCGAACTGGCGACACCGCGATTTTCAGTCGCGTGCTCTACCAACTGAGCTATCTCGGCCCGGTGGACCTTGCGGACCCATCGGCCCGACGGCGTGCCGAAGGTTAGCACGAGGCCCCGAACGCCAGCAATCCGCGCCCGGCTGCCGGTCGTGGTCCGAAACCTCAGTCGAGCCCTCTAAGGGCAGCGAACTCGGCCGCGTCCATCGCACCTTCGCCGCTCAGCTGGCGCAACCGGTTGATGCGATCGACGATGGGCGGATGGGTCGAGAACATCGAGCTCGAGCGTGCCTCGAATTTCTTGATGGGGTTGGTGAAGTAGAGGTGCTGGGTGGCCGGGTTGGCGACCTCGAGGACCTCCTTGTCCGACGCGATCTTGGCCAGGGCCCGCTCAAGGCCGGCCGGGTTCCGCGTCAGCTCCACGGACGAGGAGTCGGCGAGGTATTCGCGCTGCCGGCTGACCGCGAGCTGGACCAGGCGAACGGCGATCGGGGCGAGGATCGCCAGGACGATCCCCAGCACCAGCATGATGACCTGCAGTCCACCGCCGCCACCGCGGTCGTTCGACGACCGTCGACCGCCACCCCAGAACGTGAAGCGCAGGAAGAAGTTCGAAAGGAGGGCCACCGACCCGACCAGGACGCCGACGAGCAGGGTGAACCGGATGTCGAGGTTGCGGACGTGGGACAGCTCGTGACCGATGACGCCCTGGAGCTCCTCGCGGTCGAGCTTCTGGAGGAGGCCCGTCGTGATCGCAATCGACGCGTGCTGGGGATCCCGGCCCGTCGCGAAGGCGTTGGGGGCGGTGTCGTCGATGAGGTAGACCGCGGGCATCGGGATGCTGGCGGCGATCGTGAGCTCCCGGATCACGTTGAAGAGCTGGGGCGCCTGCTCCTCGGTCACCTGCTTCGCGCCCGAGGCCGCGAGGACGAGCCGATCACCGGCGAACCAGCTCCCAAGGGAGGCCAGGATGCCGGCCCCGAAGGCGATGCCGGTGACCCCGACGGAGCCGGCGGAGCTGCCGGTGATCGCATAGCCGATGACGAACCCGAGCACGCCGAGGAGCGCGCAGACGACGATGACGAGGAAGACGGAGTTGCGGCGATTCGCCGACTCCTGGGCGAAGAATGTCTGGCTGGCCATGCGTCTCCGGACCGGCGGGCCGCAGCCCCCGGATCAGCTCAACTCCCGATCAGCTCAGCTGGTGAGGCTGAGGTCCACCGTCGGGACGTTCGCCGCCTCGGGCTCGGCGTCGAAGAAGTCGCGCTTGGTGAAGCCAAACATGCCGGCGAGCAGGACGGCTGGGAACGTCTGGATCGAGGTGTTGTAATCGAGGACCGAGGCGTTGTAGTGCTGGCGGCTGAACGAGATCTGGTTCTCGGTCGTCGTCAGCTGCTCCTGGAGGTCCAGGACGTTCTGGTTGGCCTTGAGGTCCGGGTAGTTCTCGACGACCGAGAAGAGCGAGCGGAGGGTCGAGGTCAGCATGTTCTCGGCCTTGGCCTGCTCGGCGACGCCCTGGGCGCCTGCCGCGACGGCATTGGCTCGAGCCTCGGTGACCTGGGTCAGGACCTTCTGCTCGAACCCCATGTAGCCCTTCACGGCGTTGACCAGGTTCGGGATCAGGTCATGGCGGCGCTTGAGCTGGACCTCGATCTGGGCGAGGGCCTCGTCGACCCGGTTCCGGCGTCCTACGAGCCCGTTGTAGAGGCCGACGACGAACAGGATCACGACGACGACGATGGCGATGACGATCAGCGTTGCTGGCATCGAGCACTCCAAAAGATGGGACGAGGCTCCGGGCGGCACACCCCACGAGCCTCGTATCGATCGCAGTCTAGCAGGGGCACCCGCTGGCCTCGGCCGTCCCGTCCGGGTTCGGCCGTTGGTGGGCGGTGAGGGATTCGAACCCCCGACTTCCTCGGTGTAAACGAGGCGCTCTAACCAGCTGAGCTAACCGCCCGATGGCACAGCCTAGCGGACCGTCGCCAGCGCGCTTAGACGCGCGTGAGCGAGAAGCGCAGCCGACAACGCCGCGATGGGGCCGAGGATCCTTCGCAAGCCCCGTCGCTCAGCCGGTTCCAGCGCAAGGCGGAGCCGAGCACCGCAGCGAGCGCGCTCAAACGCGCGT
>JBEPVB010000165.1:0-3579 GCA_041691215.1 Chloroflexota bacterium | reverse complement strand
CGCCCCAAGGAGGCCAAGGCGCCCGCACGCCCCAAGGAGGCTGCCCGCCCCAAGGCGAGCGCCGGTCCCAAGGCCACCGCCAAACCGAGGCCGGCCGCCAGAACGAAGGCATCGTCCCCCCCAGCCGATGAGGCGCCACCCGAACCATCGGCCGAGTCCGAGGCGGAATCGACCGCTGCAGCCCCGGACGCCTGACCGTGTTCGAGTCGCTGCTGAACGCCTTCCGCGCGCCTGACATTCGGCGCCGTATCCTGTTCGTCCTCGGGATCCTGGTCGTCTACCGGCTGCTCGCCCAGGTCCCCCTTCCGGGCGTCGACCGGACCCAGCTGGCGGCCTTCTTCGAGAAGAACACCGCCTTTGGGATCATCGATCTCTTCGCCGGCGGCGGGCTGTCACAGCTCTCGGTCGTGGGCCTGACGATGAACCCTTACATCAACGCCTCGATCATCATGCAGCTCATGCAGGGTGTCATCCCGTCGCTGCAGGCCCTCAGCCGCGAAGGTGAGTTCGGGCGCCAGAAGCTGAACCAGTACACCCGCTACCTGACCGTCCCGATGGCCTTCCTGCAGGCCTTCGGCATCCTTTCGGCCCTCAACGCGGACGGGATCATCATCGGCGGCTTCGGGCTCGGCAACGCCATGTCCTGGGTCCAGATGGTCTCGATGGTCGCCGGAGCCGTGGTCCTGATGTGGCTCGGCGAGCTGATCACGGAGAAGGGCATCGGCAACGGCATCAGCTTCATCATCTTCGCCGGCATCGTCAGCCGCGCGCCCTCAGCGCTCTCGACCATCCTCGGCGGTGGCCAGACACTCCGGGATATCGTCCTGTTCGCCATCCTGGCCATCGTCGCGGTCGGCGTGATCATCTATATCCAGGAAGGCCAGCGGCGGATCCCGGTGCAGTACGCCAGCCGCGTTCGCGGCCGGCGGATGTACCAGGGCGGTCAGACGTTCCTGCCGCTGCGGGTCAACCTGGCCGGCGTGATCCCGATCATCTTCGCGATCTCGATCCTCCAGTTCCCGGCCCAGCTCGCTCTCTACTTCTCGTACTCGTCGGTCGAGGGCGTGAAGAACGTGGCCACGGCGATCGCCAACTTCCTGTCTTCGACGACGCCCCAGTACGCGATCATGTACTTCCTGCTGACAATCGGGTTCACCTATTTCTACACGGCCTTCACGTTCAAGCCGGACGAGACCGCCGAGCAGCTGCGCAAGAACGGCGGCTTCATTCCGGGTATCCGGCCGGGCCGCCCGACCCAGGATTACCTCGCCCGGGTCGTCTCCCGGATCACCATCGCGGGGGCCCTTTTCCTCGGCACGATCGCGGTCGCCCCGGTGATCGCCGGCGTCCTCGACCCATCCCTCCGCGGGGTGGCCCTGGGCGGCACGGGCATCCTCATCGTGGTCTCGGTGGTCGTCGAGACCATGAAGCAGATCGAAGCCCAGCTGATGATGCGCAACTATGAAGGCTTCATTCGGTGATCCTGGCGCCGTCCCATCCGGCTCATCCGTGCGTTGCCGGCCGTGGGGCGACGCTCACGGACCTCGAAGGGCGCCCGCTCCGCTCCTCGCCGGCGCCTTCGCCTGAGCTCGCCAGGGCCGGCGGGGGCGATTCGGGACCGATCAGATGATCGTCGTTCTCCTTGGCGCCCCAGGTGCAGGAAAGGGGACGCAAGCCGCGTTCCTCAGGGATCAGCTCGGTCTGCCCCACGTCGCCACCGGCGATCTCTTCCGGGCCGCCATCCGGGACGCCTCGGCGCTCGGCCTGGAAGCCAAGACCTTCATCGACGCCGGCCAGCTGGTGCCTGATGCCGTCACGATCCGGATGCTCGAGGAGCGCCTGGCCCGGCCCGACGCCGGGGCCGGTGCGATCCTCGATGGCTTCCCCCGGACGGCCGTCCAGGCCGAGGCTCTCGATCGCTTCCTGGCCGAGCGTGGCGCGCGCGTCGACGCCGCCCTGCTCATCGAGGTCCCGGCCGAGGACCTCGTGGAGCGCCTGTCGGGCCGATTGGTCTGCCAGGCAGGCGGACATCCCTACCACGTGCTCCTCAATCCTCCCCGCGAGCCGGGCATCTGTGACATCGACGGTTCGCCCCTGATCCACCGCAGCGACGACGCCCCCGAGACGGTCAGAGCCCGCCTCGCCGGCACGCTCGACGACCTGCGCGCGGTCGTGGCCCATTACCGGCGGACGGGCGCCCTGCGCGTCGTCGACGGCAGCCAGTCGATCTCCGAGGTCTCGGCCGGCCTCCTCAGCGCCCTCGACTCGGGTCGGGCCGGCCTCGAATCGGCCCGGTCGGGCTGACGTGGTCACCCGCAAGTCGAAACGCGAGATCGAGAAGATGCGACGGGCCGGGCGGGTCGTTGCCGAGGTCCTCGCCCTGGTCGAGGGCGAGCTCCGGCCCGGTGTCACGACCGGGCACCTGGATCAGCTGGCCGAGCGGCACATCCGCGCGGCCGGCGGGACGCCGTCCTTCAAGGGATACCTCGGGGGCGGGCGCTACGGCCGCGGGCCGGCCGCCTTCCCGGCGAGCACCTGCATCTCCCTTGACGAGGAGGTCGTCCACGGTATCCCCGGGGAGCGTGTCATTCGTGACGGGCAGCTGGTCTCGGTCGACGTCGGCGCGATCGTCGACGGCTGGCACGGCGATGCGGCACGAACGTTCATCCTCGGCGACTCGAGCGAGGAGGTCCGGGAGCTCGTGGCGGCGACCCGCCTGGCGATGATGGCCGGGATCGCCGCCGCGGTGGCCGGCAACCGGGTGGGGGACATCTCGGCCGCGGTCGAGGACGTCGGACGCCAGGCCGGCTATGGCATCGTCCGCCAGTTCGTCGGCCACGGCATCGGGACCGAGATGCACCAGGATCCCCAGATTCCCAACTACCGGACGGGCTACCGGGGCATGGAGCTCCAGCCCGGCATGTGCCTGGCCATCGAGCCGATGTTCACCCTCGGCGGCGGCGACGTCGAGGTCATGCCCGACCACTGGACGGTCGTCACGGCCGACGGCTCGCTGGCTGCCCACTTCGAGCACACGATCGTCGTGACCGAGAACGGTCCGGAGATCCTGACGAGTGTCTAGAGCCGGCAACCTCCGGGGTCGGCCCGGAGATTTGCTCGAAATGATCAAGTTCTGATAACCTATGCGTTCGTGTGTCGGCCCGCCGGGCCGGCACTCGGCGTGAGAAAGGGACACAGCACCGCCCGTGGCCAAACGAGACGCGATCGAAGTCGAGGGAACGGTCCTCGAACCGCTCCCGAACACCATGTTCGCAATCGAGTTGGAGAACGGCCATCGTGTGCTGGCCCATATCTCCGGCAAGCTTCGGATGAACTTCATCCGCATCCTGCCGGGCGACCGAGTTCGGGTCGAGCTCTCCCCGTACGACCTGACCCGCGGCCGCATCACCTACCGCCTGAAGTAAGCACGGTTCGGCTGCCACGGGCAGCCCCCAGTATCCGAGGATCCGTTGAAAGTCAGAGCCTCCGTCAAGGCCCGCTGCGACAACTGCAAAGTGATTCGCCGCCACGGCACCGTGATGGTCATCTGCACCAACCCGAAGCACAAGCAGCGGCAGG
>JBEPVB010000164.1:0-3605 GCA_041691215.1 Chloroflexota bacterium | reverse complement strand
TGACCTGCTCGGGCGAGCCGCGGCTGATCCCGAGCTGGAGGCGACCGCCGGCGATCAGGTCGGCGGCCCCGGCATCCTCGAGCATGTAGAGCGGGTTCTCGTAGCGCATATCGATGACGGCCGTGCCGATCTCGATCCGCCTGGTTCGGGCGCCGATGGCGGCCAGGAGCGGGAATGGCGACGCCAGCTGCTGGGCGAAGTGGTGAACCCGGAAGTAAGCCCCGTCGGCCCCGAGGTCCTCGACCGCCTCGGCCAGCTCGATCGACTGGATCAGTGCGTCGGACCCCGAGCGCACCTTCGAATACGGCGAAACCGACCAATGCCCGAACGACAGGAAGCCGAGCTTCTTCATCCTCTGATACTACGTTTGCCGCCCGGTAATTAGGACGAAGGCCGCTGGACGCCCTACTCGACGACAAGCTCGCGGCCCTCGAGCACCTCGAGTTCGACCCAGAAGAACTCGCGGAGATCGATCGTTTCGCTGTCGAGGGCGACGTCAACCTGTGAGCCTCACTGAGCAACGCCTGGACCGTGGGCCGCTCGTCGCTGCTCGCCGCTTCCTGTCGCGTCAAGGACGTCCGGCGAGATCCGAGGGCGGGCCCCTCCCGTATCGTGTAGGTGATGGTTGGGCCGGGAAGTGACGGGGAGGGCGGGCCCGCGTCCGGAGGCACCGGGCGCGGCGCGTCGAGACGCGCCCGAACCTGGCTTCCGCTGGTGCTGGCGGGCGTCGTCGTCGCCGTGGCCGCCGCGGGGGCCACGGGACTGCTGACGAAGCAGGACGGCTCGCGAGTGGTTGCGTCACGACCGCCCAACGTCGCGTCCACGCCGTCATCGGGCCCCGACGCCGCTTCCGCGTCGCCCGATCCCACGTCGCCCGGACCGACCGGAAGCGCGGCTTCCTCACTCCTCGCGGTCGTCGACGCCGGTGGGAACCTCGCAACCATGGACGACCACGGGGGCTCCGTCGTCTCGTACGCAGCCCCGGACGTCATCTTCGGCTTCCCGGCGTGGTCACCGGACGGCTCCCGCATCGCCGCGGTCGGCACCGGATCCGCGGATACCGCGATCTACGTTTTCGACGTGCGACGGAGCGGCGCCGCCAGCAGCGCCGAGCCGGTGGTCATCTACCGCAGCCCGGGATCTCCGCCCTTCTATCTGTATTGGACGCCCGACGGGCAGCGGGTCGCCTTCCTGGCCACGGAGTCCGACGGGCTATCGCTGCGGATCGCGCCGGCGGACGGCAGCGCACCGGTCGATGGGAGCGGGCCAGGGTCGATCATCCGCCGGGGCGCTCCGCTCTACTTCGATTGGGAGACGGCCGATCGACTTCTCCTGCACGTCGGGAGCGGGTCTGACGCCTTCGTCGGGGAGGTCGGCCCCAACGGCGCCGGCATCGGGCCCGCCGTGCCCGGGACCGGCGACTTCCGCTCGGCAAGCGCGAGCCGTGACGGCCGATACCTGGCCTGGGCCCGCTCGGGAACGGATCCGCCCGGGGAGATCGTGGTGGCCTCGCGGGATGGTGCAAGCCATCATGAGCTGCCGGTGTTCGGCTCGGCCGCGTTCGTCTTTGATCCGACGGGCGACACCCTCGCGGCAATCGCCGCCGACTCGGCCGACCCCGCGACGCCGTCGTTTCCCCTCGGTCCGCTCCGGCTGATCGACGCCCGCTCCGGAGCCGTGCGGGCGCTCCTCGACGGGTCGGTGGTCGCGTTCTTCTGGGCCCCTGACGGCCAGACGATCGCCGGCATCCGGCTGCCGGCCGGCGGCCAGACGGCGCGCGCGGAGGCCCGCCTCGCGCCGGGGCTGGTCGCGGCGCGACTCGTCGCAGCTCCGGCGGCCGCCGCAACGCCGCCGCCCGGCGCGGAGGTCCGCCTGACCTTCGTCGACGTCACGAGCGGCGCCGTCCGGTCCGAACGGACGGTTCGCTTGGCGAGCCACTTCGTGGGTGCGCTTCTGCCCTATTTCGATCAATACGCGCTGAGCCACCGGCTGTGGGCCCCCGATAGCTCGTCGATCGTCCTGCCGCTCGTCGACTCCACGGGCGGTGATCAGCTCGTCGTCATCCCGTCGGACGGGGCGGCCGGCCGGCCGGTCGCCAACGGCGTCAGCGGCTTCTGGAGCCCTTGATCCAGGTCAACGATGCGGCGCGGTCTCGCGCCCCGTCGGATCCAGGCGCGCCGAGGGAGCACCTGCCGCGGCTGCCGCCAGCTCGACGGCCCGCCGGCCCTCAACTCTTTGGTGGCGTGGACACCAAACCGGGGTCAACTCCAGACCCCGCGGGCCCTGGACCAACGGGGCCTCATCCTGCGCGGGACGATCGGCATCGTCGCCCAAGCTCGGAACGTGGGCGTTCATGAAGCGCCAGGACTACCGGAACGGCCACCTCGAGCCCCCTCAGTGTGCTGCCGCCGGCGGGGGTTCGTCGAGTAGTTCCCTGATGACCTGCTCCTGCTCGGCGTAGCTGCCCTCGCCGAACTGGAGGTGCCGGATCCGGCCCGACCGATCGACGAAGTAGGACGCCGGCCAGTAGCTGTTGGCGTAGGCGTTCCAGGTTCGATAATCAGGATCGAAGGCGACCGGGAACTTGACCCCCTCGTCGATCACGGCCTGGCGGACATTGGCGACATCCTTCTCGAACGCCAGCTCGGGGGTGTGGACCCCGATGACCTCGAAGCCGGCGGCCGCATAGCGCTCATACCAGGCCTTCACGTATGGCTGGACGTTCCGGCAGTTGATGCATCCGAACGTCCAGAAATGGACGAGAACGACCCGGCCGCGCAGCTCGCTGATCGTCAACGGCTCGCTGTTGATCCAGGCGGTGATGCCAGCCAATTCCGGCGCGGACCCATAGTCACCGAGGGCAACATCGGAAGGCTGGGGGACTGTGCTGGGTTTGTCGTTCAACTTGTTGAGCTCCTCCTGGATTGCCGGCTGTTTCTCGACGTTGTAGAGAGCAGAGCTCCAGCCCGCTGGCAAAGCGTCGGTCACGGCCGACTGGATCCGGGCGTCGAAACCGGTCGCGATGATCAGCGCGGCGGCCACGGTGACGGCCCCGAAGGACCGACGTACGGCCTGGCCGGAGAGGAACCCTCGTCGACCGTTCACGATCGCCCGACCCCAGCGAGCCACGGCAAGCAAAGGGATCGCCGCCCCGCTCACATAGGCCAAGGCGATGGCGGCGGCTTCGAGCGTCGGACCTCGAGTGGCAGCGACGGCGATCGTGCCGGCCATGATCGGGCCTACGCAGGGCGCCCACACGAGCCCGATGGCCGCGCCCATTCCCAGACCAGACCAGAAACCGCCCGCACGGTCGGTCTGCCCGAGAGGCGCGGGGGATGCGAGTATCGCCGACCGGCCGGTCGCGAGCCGTATGCCCGGTCGAACCAGGGGCCGAAAGGCGGCTTCGAGTTGGAGCCCAAGGCGTGGCCAGACGAGGGTCAGCCCGACTGTCCCCAAGGCCACGACTGCCACGAGGCGCAGGCCGGCCGTCGAGATTCCCAGAGCTGCCAGGATCGAAGCGAGGACGATCGTGACCACGATGAAGCTCAGGGCCAGGCCGATGACGAGACCCACGGGTCGGTTCCGTCCGCCTCCGGCCCCTGCCC
>JBEPVB010000163.1:0-3630 GCA_041691215.1 Chloroflexota bacterium | reverse complement strand
TTCATCGAGATCTTCGGGCTGCCGCTGCGCGTCGAGGCGGCCCGCCACGGCGCGGTCGGCAAGCACCACGGCGCCGCCTGGGCGTGGACACCGCCACTGCTCGAGACGCTGCCGACGACCGTCGAGGATCCCGAGGGGGCCAGCGCCGGCTGAGCATCGGTCCCCTGTCCGGATGACGGTTTGTAATGTCGGCAGGGCTCTTTGTGGGCCTCGATGCATGCCGCCCGGACGGTGCTCCGGGTACGATCCTCGGTGATGACGTTCAATCCCGGCGCCAGCCTTGATCCGGGCCAGGTCACCGACGTCCGAAGCCGGCGCGGGACCGGTCTCGCGGTGGGCGGTGGCGGACTGGGACTCGTCCTTGCCATCGTCTACGTCCTCCTCGGCGGCAACCCCGCCGACCTCAACTCCGTCGGCAACCTCAACGGGCAGGCCGTGGGGCCCGGTGACTCGACGCTCGCGGCCGCCTGCAAGACGGGCACCGATGCGAACACCCGGGTTGATTGCCGGATCGTGGGCTACGTGAACAGCATCCAGGCCTACTGGAGCAAGGCCCTGCCGGCCAGCGGCGACGCCTACAGCGAGGCAACGACGGTCCTCTTCACCGACGGACTATCCACGGGCTGCGGGACCGCAAGCGCGGCGACCGGACCCTTCTACTGCCCGAATGACAAGCAGATCTACCTCGACCTCGGCTTCTTCGACCAGCTCCAGTCCCAGTTCGGGGCCAAGGGCGGGCCGTTTGCCGAGGCCTACGTCGTCGCCCACGAGTACGGCCATCACGTCCAGGACCTGACCGGCATCCTCGCCCGCCAGGACGGCGGGACCGGGGCCAACAGCGCCTCGGTCCGGATCGAGCTCGGGGCCGACTGCCTGGCCGGTGTGTGGGCCAACCACGCCGCCGAGACCGGCTTTCTGCAGCCGCTGACCACGACCGACATCGCCGAGGCCCTCGATGCCGCGGCTGCCGTCGGCGACGATCGGATCCAGCAGGAGACCCAGGGCCAGGTCAACCCCGAGGCCTGGACCCACGGCTCGGCGACGCAGCGCCAGAAATGGTTCTCAACCGGTTACCAGAAGGGCACATTCGGCGCCTGCGACACGTTCGCGACCAACCCCTGACGAGGGCCGAGCGGCAGGCCTGCCGAGCCCCCGCTCCGTGACTACCCGAGGACGACCCGGCTCTCGACTGCCCGCAGGTGCGCATAGCCCGGCTTGACGATCTCGTTGATCAGCGACAGCCGCTCATCGAACGGCGCAAAGGCAGATTTCATCGTGTTGATGGTCAGCCACTCCATCTCCCCGAGGCCGATCCCGAAGGCTTCGTCGAGGGCCTGGAATTCGGACGACAGGGACACATTGGACATCAGCCGGTTGTCGGTATTGAGGGTCACCCGGAAGCGGAGCCGCCGGAGGAGGTCGATCGGATGATCCGCCACTGACGCCACCGCCCCGGAGTGGACGTTCGAGGTCGGGCACATCTCGAGGGGTACCCGCCGATCCCGGACGAAGGCGGCCAGCCGCCCCAGGCGGATCTCGCCGTCCCGCCCGACCGTGATGTCGTCGACGATGCGGACCCCGTGGCCGAGGCGCTCCGCGCCGCAGAACTGGAGCGCCTCCCAGATGGATGGCAGCCCGAAGGACTCCCCGGCGTGGATGGTGATATGGAAGTTCTCGTGGCGGATGCGATCGAAAGCCTCGAGGTGTCGCGTCGGGCGATAGCCCGCCTCGGGTCCGGCGATATCGAAGCCCACGACGCCGGCGTCGCGCCAGCGGATCGCCGCCTCGGCCACCTCGACCGAGCGGGCCGCCTGGCGCATCGCGGTGACGAGGATCTTCATCGTGATCGGATGGCCGGCATCGGCCGCCCGCGCGGTGCCGATCCGGAAGCCCTCGATGTTCGCCTCGATGACCTCGTCGAGGGTCAGGCCCCGCTCGGTCGACAGCTCGGGGGCGTAGCGGACCTCAGCATAGGCGACCCCATCGGCGGCCAGGTCCTCGGCGCACTCGGCGGCCACCCGGACGACCGCGTCGCGCTCCTGGAGGACACCCACGGTGTGGGCGAAGGTTTCGAGGTAGAGCTCGAGGGACTTGCGATCCGCCCCGCGTCGGATCCAGGCCGCGAGCTCGTCGGGGTCGTTCGTCGGCAGGCCTCGATAGCCGTATTCCGCGGCGAGGTCGACAATCGTCGTCGGTCGAAGGCCGCCGTCGAGGTGATCGTGGAGGAGCGCCTTGGGAGCACGGCGGATGGTATCGAGGGTGAGCACCGGCCGGGGACCTCCGGGAGCCTTTGACCGATGGTAGCGCGCCACGCGGGCCGCGATGCCGGACGGCCGGACTTCGTCGAGGCCCCATCGGTCGAATGACCGATGGGCGGACGGATGGGAGGGCCGTAGACTGCGGGCATGAATCGCGCCGGGTCCGTCCTCTGCCCGATCATCGTCGGCCGCGACGACCTGATCGAGCTTGCCGAGCGCCGCCTCGACGAAGCCGCCGAGGGCCGGGGCCAGTTCCTCCTCCTCGCCGGTGAGGCCGGGGTGGGCAAGAGTCGCCTGCTCGATGCGATGCGCCGGAAGTCGCGGGCGGCGGGCTTCATCGAGGCCAACGGCTCCGTCTCGCCTCAGGACCGCGAAGTGCCGTCCTCGCTCATCAGCGAGCTCGCCCGATCCCTCGCCCGCATCCCCGAGTTCGGGACGCTCGGCGACGAGCTGCTCGCGATGCGGGGGTCGCGTGACGCCGATGCGCTCGGGTCGCGACGGCTGTACGTCCTCGACGTCGTCGACCGGATCGCGGAGGCGATCGACCGGCCGGTGATGCTGAACTTCGAGGACATCCAGTGGGCGGACGAGACCAGCCTCGAGATCCTCGGTGAGCTCGCCCGCCGCCTCCGGGAGAAGCCGGTCCTGATGGTCGCGGCCTACCGGACCGAGGATCTCCCACCGGGTGCCTTCTTCCGCGAGTGGCGGGCCCGCCTGATCGGACAACGCCTCGCGGAGGAGGCACGCCTGGGCCCCCTGTCCTATGACCAGACAGCCCTGATGACGACCCTCATCCTCGGCAACGGCCTGCCCGCCCCGCGCGAGGTGGTCCAGGCCGTCCATCAGCGCACCGACGGGATCCCGCTCCACGTCGAGGAGCTCCTCGGAGCGTTGAGCGAAGAGGCGCGGACTGACGGCCGGGCCATTCGCGACGCGGTCGTCCCCGAGACGATCGAGGACGCCATCCGTGCCCGGCTCAGCCAGCTCTCGCCCGAGGCCCGCGAGGTCGCCCAGGCCGGTGCCGTGATCGGCCGCTGCTTCGTCCCCGAGGTCCTGGCCGGGATCATGGACCGCAAGGCCGAGGACCTCGACGGCCCGATCGACGAGCTGATCCAGCACTCCTACCTGTTTGACGCGGGGGACTCGGGCTTCATCGACTTCCGCCACCAGCTGCTCCGTGACGTTCTGTACCGGAGCGTCCGGCAGGCCGACCTGCGTCGACTCCACGCCCGCGCCGCCGAGTTCGGGGCGAAGCTCGAGGGCCAGTCGGAGATCCACTCGTCCGTCCACTTCGAGCGGGCGGGCATGCGGCCCGAGGCCCATCGAGCGGCGCTCGCGGGGGCCCGGGCAGCCGGCCGGGTTTCGGCTCGCC
>JBEPVB010000162.1:0-3646 GCA_041691215.1 Chloroflexota bacterium | reverse complement strand
GCCCGGCCGCCCGGCCCGGCTGTCAGGCGGTCGCGCCGCCGAGGCGGACGGTGATCGCGCTGGCCGTGGTACGGGCGTCGGCGGCCAGCTCTGGCAGGCGGTGGGGGCTCACCCGGAAGGCCGGCCCCCAGACCTCGACCGCGGCGATCACCCGCCCGCGTGCGTCGCGGACCGGGGCGGCCACGGCATTGAGGCCCTGCTCGAGCTCGCTGGCCGCCGTGGCGTAGCCGCGCCGGCGGGCCCGGGCCAGCTCCTCCAGGAGCGGCTCCAGCTCGGTGATCGTCCGCTCCGTGTGGCGAGTGAGGCCGAGGCGGACGATCCGGAGGACCTCCCGCTCGGCAAGCGACGACAGCAGGACCTTGCCCGAGGCGTTGGCATGGAGCGTCGAGGCCCGGCCCGTCCAGTCGCCGGTGGCGATCAGGTTGGGGCCGTCGGCCTGGGCGACGAACAGGACCTGGTCGCCCTCGAGGATGCCGAGGCCGGCCGTCTCGTGGCTGCTTCGGGCCAGACGCTCGAGCTCGGGCAGGGCGATGGCCCGGAGGTCGAGGGTTCGCTCGGCCCGCTCGGCGAGCCGGATGACCACCATCCCCAGGCGATACTTCCCCGAATCCTCGTCCTGCTCGACGAGCCCCCGGCGCTGAAGCGTCGAGAGGAGGCGCGAGGCCGTGGATTTGTGGAGGCCCAGGCGGCGGGCGAGATCGGTCACCCCGGCCTCGCCCTGGCTGTCCCCGAGGGCGAGGAGGAGCGATGCCGCCCGATCGACGCTCCGGACCGAGTTCGACTCCACGGGTCAGCCGCTTCGCTCGGCCTCGCCGCGCACGACCGCGCCCGGGGCGTTCGACCGGGCTCGTGCGTCGAGGGCGGCCTTCAGAGAGTCCTCGAAGGCGGTCACCGCCCGATCGACCGAGTCGTCCTTGGCGTGGGCCTCGCAGATGAACCACGGCTCGCGACTGTCGGGCTCGGGCATCGCCCCGCGCCGGTGCATGCCGATGGCGATCTCGTCGTAGAGCTCGTGGTCGGTGTTGGCCCAGTCGCGGTACTCCGTCGCCACCTTCTCGGTGAACATGATCCCGAACATCGACGGATGGCCGGTGAAGTGGAACGGCAGGCCGGCCTCGTTGATGACCTCGCGGAGACCATCCTGGATCCGCCGGCCGGTGGCGTGGATCGTCTCCAGGGCGTCGGTGTCGCGGATGATCTCGAGCGTCTTGACCGCCGCGGCCGCGGCCACCCGGTTGCCGGCGTAGGTGCCGCCATGGGAGACCTTGTCAGGCAGCTGGCTCATGATGTCGCGGCGCCCCCCGAATGCCGCCGCCGGGTAGCCATTGCCCATGGCCTTGGCGAAGGAGGCGAGGTCCGGCTTGATCCCGAAATACTCCGCGGCCCCACCACGGGCGAAGCGAAAGCCGGTCTTGACCTCGTCGAAGATCAGGAGGATCCCGAACTCCTCGGTCAGCGCCCGGAGCTCCTTGTGGAAGCCCTCCTTGGGCAGGATCCCCTGGGCATTGCCCAGGACCGGCTCCACGATGACGGCCGCGATGTCGCTTCCCTGGCGCTCGAAGAGCCGGCGCAGGAACTCGATGTTGTTGAAGCGGGCCGGAATGATCGTATCGGCGACGGCATCGGGGATGCCCCGACCCCAGGCCAGGCGGACCGGGTTGTCCTCGTCGCCGAGCTCGGCCATGTCGTTGGGCGAGACGCTGATGAGTGCGTAGTCGTGGACGCCGTGGTACTGGCCCTCGAACTTGACGATCTTGTTCCGGCCGGTGAACGCCCGGGCGAGGCGCATGAGGTGCATGGTGGCCTCGGTCCCCGAGACCGTCATGCGGGCCATGTCGACCCAGCCGGTCATCTCGCAGATGAGCTCCATGGCCCGGACCTCGTCCTCGGTCGTCAGGGAGAAGCTGACACCCTTGCGCATCCGCTCGTTGACGTAGTCGTCCACCCGCTCATCGCCATGGCCGAGGATGACCGGGCCATAGCCCATCCGGAGGTCGACGAACTCGTTGCCGTCGATATCCCAGACCCGCCCGCCCTGGCCGCGGTCGAGATAGATCGTGTCCTCGCCCCAGGCGCGGAAGTTCGAATCGGTGCCACCTGGGAGGGTCTTGATCGCCCGTCGATAGAGCTCGAGCTGGCGGTGGCGATCGATCGGGGGCGACTGGGGTGGGCTGGCCAAGGAGTGCCTCCAGGCATGCTGCGCGACGTTCCCGAGGCCGGCTGGGGGCGCCGAAGGCGCGTCGTCGGGGGTGGAGCGAGGGCCCCATGCTGCCACAGGCCGGCCGGGAGCGTCAAAGCGATATTCGTCCCTCGGACAGCTGATCCGTACGAATTCCGTCGTCTGCATCCATCGGGATGGGTCGACTCGCACCAATCCGCGTCGACACGCAGCGTCCGCGCGGCGCTCCGGGAGCCGTCAGGCCCGGCTGGGCACCCAGTTTGGAAGCTCCCGGGCGAGGGTCGAGAGGGGCAGGGAGCCGTGCCCGAGGAGCTCGTCGTGGAAGGTCCGGAGGTCGAAGGCCGAACCGTCCCGCAGCTCCAACTCGGCCCGGAGGCGCTCGATCTCGCGCTGGCCGAGCTTGTAGGTGAGCGCCTGGGCCGGCCAGGCGATGTAGCGATCCGTCTCGATGGTTGCGTCCGTCGCCGACAGCCCGACCTCGTTCAAGAGATAGTCGATGGATTGCTGGCGGGTCCAGCGCAGGGCGTGCATGCCCGTGTCGACGACGAGGCGGCCGGCTCGCCAGGCCTGGGCGTCGAGCATGCCCAGGCGCTCGGCCTCGTTGCGATACAGCCCGATCTCGTCGGCGAAGCGCTCGGCGTAGAGGCCCCAGCCCTCGACATAGGCCCCGCCCAGCATCCGCGAGCCGAACCGCCGGAAACGGTTCATGGCGGTGTTCTCGACCTCCAGGGCGATCTGGAAGTGGTGGCCCGGCGTGGCCTCGTGATAGGTGACGGCAGCCAGCCGCGAGTAGAGGCGGCTCGGCAGGTCGTAGGTATTGACGTAGTACGTCCCCGGCCGCGAGCCATCGGCGGTCGGCGGGTAGTAGTAGGCGAAGGGCGCGTCGCGCTCCTTGTACTCCTCGACCGGCAGGACACGGCAGGTCGCCACGGGCAGGCGGCCGAACCGGGAGGCTGAGGCGGCGACGGCGCGCTCGATGTCCTCGAGGGCTCGATCGATGAGCTCCTGGCGCGAGCCGGGGATGTTGGCCGGATCGACGACCAGCGACTGTCGATAGGCGGCCGTGTCGTCGCCGAAGCCGGCGCCCTGGGCGATGACCTTTCGCTCGGCCTCGATGGCGGCCAGCTCGTCGAGCCCGATCTGGTGGACCTCGCCGGGATCGGCATCCAGGGTCGTCCAATGGCGGATGAAGGTGCCGTAGAGCGCCTCGCCGTTGGGCGCCGACCAGAGCCCGGGGTCGGTTCGCGTGGCGGCAAGGTAGGGCCCTTGGAGGGCCTCGAGGTAGGCCGCGTCGGCCGGCATCGTCTCGTCCCGGATGATGGCCGTGATCCGTTCCCGATCCGCCTCGCCGAGGTGGGCCAGGATTTTCGGCACCGGGGACTGCTCGGCGGGCGTCGCCTGCATCCGCTCGAGCTGGGCGATCGTCCGCTCGGCCACGATCCGGGGCGCCGTCAGGCCGCTGGCGAG
>JBEPVB010000161.1:0-3825 GCA_041691215.1 Chloroflexota bacterium | reverse complement strand
CGCGAGATCTACCAGGACCCGCGCAACTACGGCAAGGTGAGCTTCCCGACCGCGGCCAAGCTGACCGACCTCCGGCCGTACACCCGGGGGACGCTCGTGCGCGAGGACGAGGAGCTCGAGGACGACCTCGAGGACGATGTCGAGGACGAGGAGATCGAGGACCTCGATCGCGTCCTGCCGCCGGAGGACACGACCGACGAAGCGTTCGTCGAGGAGACCGACGACATCGACGAGGCCTGACCCAGGGCCCTGAAGCCGGGCCGAGCCTGGCGGCCCATCGCCCGCCCGGCTCGGGCAACCTCGACAACGTCTGCCACAATCGGTCCATGGTCGGTCGCGCCCTGCTCTCACGAGCCGAGCCCGGGTTCACGATGCCGGCGCTCGAACGCCTCGCCCCGCCGCCACCCCCCGATCTCGTGATCGCTCGCCTCGAGGCCTCCACGGCCCCCGGCGACATCGTCGCCGACCTCCACGGCCGGGGTGGCTGGATCGCCCGGGCCGCGATCGACCGCCAGCGCCGGGCCGTGACCCTCGAGTCGAGCCCCCTGACCCGGCTCCTGGCCGAGATCGTCCTGCGCCCGCCCGACCTCCGCCACCTCGACGCTGCCTTCTCGACGCTGAGCGCCTCGCCGCGCGGCGAATCGAGCCTGAAGCTGTCGATCGGGGCCACCTTCGCGACCCGCTGCGCCACCTGCGAGCGGGCCCTCGTGGCCGACGAGTTCACCTGGGCCACGCCCGGCAGCGGGGCACCCGACGATCGCGGGGCCGCCAGCTCGCTGACCACTGAGAGCGGACCGCGGCTCGTCCGGAAGTCGTATCGCTGCTCGATCTGTCGCGACCAGCGCGGCGGCAGCGAACAGCGCCAGGCTACGCCCGACGATGCCGACCGGGCCCGAGCGATCGACGACATCGGCGGACTCGCGGTCCGACGGTCGCTCCGGGAGCGCTTTCCGATGCCCGATCGGGCCGACGGGCTGGCCGAGGCGATCCTTGACCTCCACACCGACCGCCAGCTGGTCGGGCTGGCCGCGATCCTCGAGCGAATCGAGCGAGACCTGCGCGCCGCGCCGGTGGAATCGGCGCTCCGCCTCGCCTTCCTCCACAGCGTCCTGCCGGCCAGTCGCCTCGGCGGCGGCCCTGGGCGCATGCCGGGCATCCGGATCGGCGGCGGCATGGTTCGCTCCCAGGTCCCGGACCCGTTTCGCGAGCGGAACCCGTGGCTGGCCTTCGAAGAAGGGTTCCGGATGGTCCGGGCCTTCGTCCAGCGGATCGAGAGTGGCGCCGTGGGCCCCCTCGAGGCGCGCCTGGGCACGGATCTCCGGAGCCTGGACGAGGGCGCGGCGACGGCCATCGTCCGGCTCGCCACCCCGGGCGCGTTGCCGGCCCTCGCCGCCGAGGGGGCGTCCCGCGAGCCCGGCCGGACCCCGCCGACGCCCAGGATCCGCCTGCTCTTGAGCCAGCCGCCCCTCCGTTTCAGCCAGGAACGCCTCGCTGCGGCATATCACGGGACCGCCTGGGCCCTCGGGCGGGAGGCGGCGGGACTCCTGCCGATCGATGCCCTGACCGGCGCCGCCATACGGGCGCCCTGGAGTTGGCAGGCCGCCGCCCTGCGGCGATCGCTGGAGGCTGCCGCACCCCTCCTGGCCCGGGACGGCCGGGCCGTCCTGCTGCTCGAGAGCGGGGGACCCGAGGCCCTCGTCGCGGGCGTGCTCGGTGGAGTCGGCGCGGGCTACCGGCTTGCCGAGGCCCGCCTCGCCGATGCCGATGAGGACGGCGGAGGAACGATCGTCCTGATCCCGCCTGGCGCCGCCGTGCCGCCCGGACCTCGATCCCGTTCCGGCCGCCCGCTCGAGGCCATCCCGGGCGGCTCGGGCGACCCGGACTACGTGCCAGGCCCGGGCCTCTTCGCTGCTCCCGAAAGGGTCGATGCCCGGCCCTTCTCCCACGGCGAGGCGACCAGGACGATCACCGACCTCGCCGTCGAGATCCTTCGCGAGCGGGGCGAGCCGGCCCGCTACGAGCGCCTCCTCGGCGAGATTCTGGTCGGCCTCGATCGGGCCGGGCACCTGCGGCGGCTGGTCGCCGTGACCGACGACGGGGCGGCGGCGGACGGCCGAATGACCCGGGGCGCCGGCCCGGTTCGTGATGAGGACCACCAGGCCGACGACGCGGACCCCGGCCGCGAGACGCTCGAGCTGCCGTTGCCGGATGCGCCAGCCGGGCCGTCCCACGAGGCCGCCCCGTCCGGCCGCGAGCGCGCCGCGGGTGGAGCGCGCGACAAGGACCGCCACCTCCGCGAGCCCATCCGCGCCGGAGCGTCGCCGGGGCGGCAGGCCAGCGGCGGCGCGCAGCCCGCGACCGTCGACGCCGTCGAGCGTGTCCTCGCCCTTGTCCGCGACGAGCTCAGCCGGTCGAGCCAGCAGCGCCTCCTCGAGATCGAGCAGGGTCGCTGGTGGCTTGCCGACCGGAAAGATGTCGAGTCGGCCGCGGTGCCCCTCGCGGATCGCGTGGAATGGGCGGCCTACAGCCTCCTGTCGACGGCGGGTCCCCTCGACGAGGCCTCGTTCTACGAGCGGATCTCGACCCTGTTCTCGGGCCACGACCTGCCCGACGAGTCCCTCGTCCGGGCCTGCCTTGCCAGCTACCGCAGCCCGGCCTCGACCGCCGACCGGCTCGTGACCGGCGAGGATGTCCGGACCCGGACCGCCGAGCATACCGAGCTGCTCGCCCGGCTGGCCGACGGCGGGCATCGCCTGGGCATGACGGTCTGGATCGGGCGACGGGAGCAGGCCCGCCATTTCGGAGCGGGGACGCTCGGCGATCTCCTCGATCCCCGGGAGCAGACAGCCTGGCTGCCGGCGATCGCCCACGCCTCGGCCGAGGCCCTCGAGGACGTCGACTGCATCTGGTACGTCCGGGGCCGGACGGCCCTCCTGTTCGAGGTCGAATGGACCGCAATGCTCGGCGAGACCGTCCTTCGCCGGCATGCCCGGATACCGGCTGGGGAGCACCTCGTGCGCTTCCTGGTGGTCGCTCCGGAACGGGCCGAGCTCGTTCGCCACAAGCTCGAGGCATCGCCTGTCCTGCGGGCCGCCATCGAGGCCGGCAACTGGCACATCGTCCAGTGGTCGCACCTTCGGACCTGGCTGGCGACCGAACCCCTGCGCCTCGACGGCCTCGAGCCGTACCTGGGCCTCGAACCGGCCGTGGAGCGCCGCGGCCGCCAGATGGAGCTGTTCCGGGAGCCGGACGCGCTACCCTAGCGGCCACGATCCCGCGCCATCGAGACGCTCCGGATGACCCTGCCGGGAGACCCAACCGTGCCGAACCTGCCCTCCGAGGTCGACCAGCTGGCCGAGGCCTTCTGGGATCGCTTCCTCGAAGTCAGCCCCATCACCGCGACGCTCTATGGCGACGACCGCTTCGACGACGTCCTACCCGATCCGGGACCCGCCGGCCGGGCAAAGGGTCGCGAGCTCGCGACCTGGGTGACCGGGGCGGCCCGGGCCAGCGCCCCGGAGGGCCTGTCGGTCGAGGAGCGGATCACCCGCGACATGCTGGCCGTACTCGGTGACCTCTTCGTCGCAGAGGACGACATGCGCCTGGATACCCTCCAGGCGGTGGACCAGATGGGCGGCCCCCAGACCTTCCTGCCCCAGCTGGCGACGCTCCAGCCGACCGACACGCCCGAGCGGCTGGCAAAGTTCGAGGCCCGCCTGCACGCCTATCCGGCCTACATCGCCGCCCACGTCGAGCTGCTCCGCGAGGCCCTCGCCAGCGGCCTGACGGCGCCCCGGATCGTGGCCGAGCGGACGATCGCCCAGC
>JBEPVB010000160.1:0-3941 GCA_041691215.1 Chloroflexota bacterium | reverse complement strand
CTCGGAGCGGCGGTCGGGAGGCCCCTGCGTTGGCGGCCGTCGACCCGGTTCGAGGTCAGAGGAGCCGTCCGATTGCCCCGCTTCACGTGGTGGATAGCGAGTAGATCTCGACCGAGTTGAGCGGGCCTTCAGGCCCGAAGCCGCCCACCACGAGGACCCGGCCATCTTGCAACAACGCCGCGGCATGGCCCGCGCGGGCCGTGGTCATCGGGACGGTCGTCGTCCACGTCCCTGTCATGGGATCGAAAATCTCGGACGAGGAGAGCGGCGCCGCGTTTCCCAAAGCATCGGGCTTCCCCTGGCCCCCGGCGACCAGGACTCGGCCGTCCGGAAGCCGCGTCGCCGTGTGGCCGTCGCGCGGGGTGCTCATCTCGCCGACCGTCGTCCACCGCCCCGTCGCTGGGTCGTAGACCTCGCCGGACGCCAGCGCCAGCGTCCCATCCGACGAGCCCCCGACGACGAGCACGCGACCGTCGACCAGGAGGGTCGCGGTTTCGTCTTGACGAGCGACAGCCATGCTCCCGGTCGCAGCCCATGTACCCGCCCCTGGGTCATACAGCTCGGCCGATGCTTGCGGGATCGACCCGAGACGAACCCCGCCCGCCACGAGGACGCGACCATCGGCCAGTCGGACCATTGCCCCCAACCCGCGGGTCGTCGTCATCGTCCCCGTCGCCGCCCAGCTCCCAGGCTTCGGGTCGAAGAGCTCGGCCGTGCCGTAGACAACACCCTCGGACCCGAAGCCGCCGGCAACGAGGACGCGACCGTCAGTCAGGATCGTCGCGAGGAAGTTCTGGCGGCTGTCGATCGTCGGACCGGTGGAAGTGAGTCCTGCGGAACGTGGATCCCAGAGCTGGTCGCCGATGAGGACCCGTCCGTCCTTGAGCTGGATGGCTGGCCCGGCCGGAGAGTTGCCGGAGCCGCCGGTGATCATCGACGCCCCGGTGAGCGGATCAAAGAGCCCTGAAGGACCGGTCCCGCCGTTGACGAAAACCTCGCCGTTCGGCAGCAAAGTCGCGCTCTGCCCGGGTCCCGCCGCGAGCATTCGCCCGGCGGCTGCCCAAAAGCCATCCGGGATCGGGTTGGACGGTGTCGGATCGACCGTCGGCTCCGATGTCGGGGCGAGGGAGCTCGCCGAGCCAGTTGTCGTGGGCGATGGTGATTCGCTCGGGCTGAGTGCCGCTCCGGTCGGCCCGATCGCCGCTCCACAGGCAGAGGTCAGCATCGCCGCGAGGCCGATCGTCGCAAGAAGTCGCCGCATTTGTGTCGCTCCCGTGGCCGCCGACAATGCCAGCGTGTCGGTGAGACGCGGCCCCGGGGCCGATGTTGCACCGGTCGAAGCCCCGACTCGGCCGCTGTTTCTCACGTTTGACCCCTCGCAAAGCCTGTGCGACACTCCGGCGGCCCTGGCGCCCGGCGCGCTCGAAACGCTGCGCGCGGCCCCAGGACTCGCCCCGGCTCGTTGGGTTTCGAACCGGCACCGCGAGCACGAGTTGATCGACCCGAGGAGGTGAATCCGGATTGGCAGAAGTCCGAGTGGGCGAGAACGAGACGTTCGAGAGCGCCCTGCGCCGCTTCAACAAGAAGATCCAGCAGTCGGGCATCCTCGCTGAAGCTCGCCGGCGCGAGCACTACGAGAAGCCCAGCGTGAAGCGGAAGCGCAAGGAAGCAAAGCGCAAGAAGAACGCCCGAACGCCGCAGGGCTGATCGGCCGGACGGCTGGGACCGTCCGAACGCAGGCGCCGGGCCGCATGACCGAATGGCATGCACGACCCGACCGCTGACCGAACCGACGACCCCCGGCCCGCCCAACCGCCGACGCCCTCGGCCTGCAAGCCCGAGGTGCCATTTCCGGTGATGCTCAAGGATCGGCTCCGTGCCGAGGTGACGGCCGCCATGCGGTCGGGTGACGCCCTGCGTCGGGACACCCTGCGGATGGCCCAGAACGCGATCTATAACGCGGAGAAGCGCGATCGGCGCGAGTACGCCGAGGACGAGGTCGCCCTGATCCTGACGAAGGAGGTCAAGACCCGGCGCGAGAGTGTCGATGCCTTCGAAAAGGGCGGTCGACCCGACCTCGTGGCCAAGGAGCAGGCCGAGATCGAGATCCTGTCCGAGTTTCTTCCCCAGGCCCTCACCGAGGCCGAGATCGAGGCGCTCGTGAAGGAGGCCATCTCGACGACCGGTGCATCATCGCCGCGTGACATGGGCAAGGTCATGGGCTGGCTCTCGCCACGGACCCGCGGACGAGCCGACGGTCGCGTCCTCAGCGGTCTCGTGACCGCCGCCCTCGCCCGCGACGCCGGGGGCGGGCAGGGCTGACGTGCTCGCCTATCGGGGGCCGAACGCGGTTCGCCTGACCCGGCGGGAGGCAGGCCGCCTGGCCGTGGCCGCGATCGCCCTGGTCGTGGCCATGACCGCGATCCTCGGCGTGGACCTCTCGCCCCGGAACGTCAACCTCCACGTCGGCGACCTCGTCCCGGGCGACATCGTGGCGCCCCACCCGCTGACCTTCGAGAACAAGGTCCTCACCGCAGCGGCCAGGACCGCGGCAGCGGACAACGTTCCGCCCCAGTACGACTTCACGACCGAGCGGGCGATCACCATCGCCTCGGCCCAGGTGAATGCCTTTGGAGCCGCCGTCCGCCTCCTGGACACCGCCTACGACAGAGCCACGACCGACGTCCAACGCCGGGCGATCCTCGACCGCGTCGCGACCGACCTGTCGACGACCGCCGGCGACACGCTCAAGGGCCTCGAAGCCTCTCGCTGGCTGCCGATCCGGACCGAGGCGGCCCGTGTCCTCGACAGCACCGAGCGGACCGAGCTTCGGGATACGGAAGTGGCCGTCACCCGGTCACGCCTCTCCGAGCACATGGCCGGAGGGCTGTCCGAGGCCGAGCGGATGCTGGCTGCCGAGCTGATCTCGCCGCTGGTCGTCCCGAACAGCTCGTTCAGCCAGGCCCTCACCCAGCAGGAGAAGGATCGACGGGCGGCGGCCCAGTCGCCGGTCACCGAGACGGTCCTGCTCGGCGAGATCCTCGTCCGAGGCGGGACCAAGCTGACCGATGTCGACGCGGCCCGCCTGGCCGCGTTCGGGCTCGACAAGTCCGTGCCCAATGTCGCCGGGCTCGCCGGCTGGTTCCTGCTGAGCGCCCTCCTGGTGACGATGCTCCTCGGCTGGATCTGGCGATTCCGGCTCGGCTTCTGGCACCGCACCAACGTCCTGATCCTGATCAGCCTGCTCCTGCTCTTCGCGACCTTCGCCCTGAAGGTGACGGCCGGACGGGCGGCCCTGCCCTTCGTCATGCCCCTCGCGGCGATCCCGATCCTCCTGGCCGTCCTCCTCGATGCCGAGGTCGCGACCGTGGTCACGGCCCTGATCGCGGTGGTTGCCGGCGCGGTCAACGGACCGTCGCTCGAGTTCGCCACGTACGTCTTCCTCGGTGGCCTGGCCGGGGTCCTCGGGGTTCGCCGGGGCGATCGACTCCAGTCCTTCCTCCAGGCCGGGGCCGTGGCCTTCATGGTCATGGCCCTCGTGGTCGCCGCGTTCTCGCTCCTGGGCGAGCGGGACCTGACCGGTGTCGTGCAGCTCTGGGGCGCCTCGGCCCTCGCCGCCGGCGGCGCGGCAGTGGCGGCCGTCGGCAGCTTCGCCGTCCTCGGCAATGTCTTCGGGATCCTGACCGTCTTCCAGCTCCTCGAGCTGGCGAATCCCTCGCAGCCCCTGCTCCGCCGCCTCCTCATCGAGACGCCCGGCACGTACCACCACTCCCTGATGGTCGGCAACCTCGCCGAACGGGCCGCCGAGGCCATCGGGGCGGACGCCCTCCTGACCCGCGTCGCGGCCTACTACCACGACATCGGCAAGCTGGCCAATGCCCTGGGCTTCATCGAGAACCAGGCCGGTGGCGACAACATCCACGACCAGCTGACGCCCGAGG
>JBEPVB010000159.1:0-3949 GCA_041691215.1 Chloroflexota bacterium | reverse complement strand
AGCTTCCGCCAGATGGTCACGAGGGCGTTCTGCAGGACGTCCTCGGCGAGGCCCGGATCGCGCAGGATGCGCCGCGCGATCCCGAACAGCGGGTCGCTGACCTGGTGCACCAGATCCGCAAACGCTGCCTGGTCGCCGGAGCGCGCCCGCTCGACGAGGTCTCGGTCCATGGGTCTCCGGGGAGACGCCGCACTCGACATGAGCGCGGTCTACCGAGCATGAGGGTAGGGCCCGCGAGAATCGTTCAACAGCATCCAGGAACGACGCGCCGGGGCGCGGATGCGCGCGACGTGGACGCCTACCGTGGATGAGTTGAAGCCGCTCCCGTTTGGTTCGATCTTCGGCGGGCGGCCCGCCCACAGAGCATCATTAGTTCATGAGCGACTCGACACGGACAACGATCCGCCGCCGGATCCTCGACGGCGAGCTGCTATTCGGCGCCTGGGCGGACACGGCCTCGCCGCTGGCCACCGAGATCACCGGTCGCGCCGGGTTCGACTGGCTCATGGCCGACCTCGAGCACGGAGCTGCCACCGAAGCCGGGCTGATGAGCCTGCTCATGGCCACGGAGCTGAGCGGATCGGCCGCTTTCGTCCGGCCCCAGTCGGGCGAGCGCCTTCGGATCGGGCGGGCCCTCGATCTCGGTGCGGCCGGGATCATGGTTCCGCGCCTCGACACGGCCGCCCAGGCGGAGGAGGCCGTCTCGTACCTGCGCTATCCACCGGACGGCGTCCGCGGGGTGGCGCTCCGTACGCGCGGGGCGCGCCACGGGACCGTGGCCCACGCTGATATCCAGGCCCTCAACCGCGACATCGTCGGGATCATCCAGATCGAGTCCCCCAGTGCAGTCCGGGAAGCCGATGCGATCGCAGCCATCGACGGCGTTGACGTGCTCTTCGTGGGGCCTGCCGACCTCTCGCACTCGCTCCGCGTTCCAGGGCGCTTCGACGATCCCACCTACCTCGACGCGCTCGACACGGTCGTTGCGGCCTGCCGGCGCCCCCGCCACGCCGCCGGGGTCCGCCGGGATTGCGGCTCGGCCGTCGGGCCGCACCACGCGCCGGGCTTCCGCTTCCTCGGGGTGGGCTCGGAGGGCTCCTTCATCGCGGAAGGTGCCAAGGCGGCCCTGGCCGCGGCCCGCTCGGTCGCCCACTAGCAGGCGACCCTAGGCGTCCGCGATCCGGAGCTCGCTGGGGCTCGGCGCATCGGGTCGGGTCTGGGCGATGACCACGCCGCCGAGGATGAGCGCACCGCCGGCCAGCTGGAGCGGCGTCAAGCGTTCCCCGAACAGGATGCCAGCCAGGACGATCGTCCAGATCGGCTCGACCGTACTGACCAGCGAGGCCCGAGCCGCGCCGATCCGATGCGCGCCGGCATAGAACGCCTGGATCGCGATGAAGGTCGAGACGACACCCACCCCGACGATGCCCGGCCACGCGGCGGCCGGGATCTCGGCCGGGAGGATCGGGCGGCCGAGGGCCAGGCCCACCAGCCAGAACGCTGAGGCGGTCGCGGTCATCATCACCGCCCCGGCGACGGTGGGATCGGCGCCGCCGGCCCCGGCCGATCCGACACCGGTTCGGCGCTCGCCGGCGAGGCGCGCCGAGAGCACGATCCAGACCGAGTAGATGAACGGCGACGCGGCCATCAGGAGGAGTCCCGAGACCGGCGGCAGCGCGGCGGCATCGATCGTCCCGATGGCCAGGACCACCCCGACCAGGGCAAGCCCGAGGGCACCCCAGGCTCGCCGGCCCTCCAGGCGCCGCCCGATCCGGAGCGTCAGGACGGCGACGATGGCCGGATAGATGTAGACGATGAGGGCCGCCAGGGACGCCGGCACGGTCTCGAGGCCCGCGAAATAGGTCGACGAGTTGCCCGTATAGAGCACGCCCAGGGCGAGGGCCACCAGGACGGCCCGCCGGTCGAGCGAACGAACCCCGCCACGGCCCCGCGCAGTCGCGCCGACAAAGGCCCAGGACAAGGCCGCCCCGAGGGTGAAGCGCCAGGTCATGAGCGTGAACCAGTCGACGCCGGCCGCGTAGACGGGCTTGGCAAAGAGCGCCCCGGACCCGAAGCCGAACGCCGAGATGACCGTCAGCGCGACGCCGACGGCGAAGGTGCGTTGCATCGCGAGAGGCTACCCGGTTCGATGACCCGGTCGCGCGAGGGGCGCCGGGCGCGGAAGGCTCTACACTCTCCCCTTGTGACCGAATTGACCGAGCGGGCCGTTGCGGCGCGAGTCCCGTCCGTCGCCGACGAGCAGCTCAAGGTGCTCGCCCGCCGCGACCCCCTGACCGTCCGCCCCGGCACGAGCCTCGCCGATTGCCTCGCCCGCATCCGCGAGGGCGGGACCGGCGATTCCGTGTTCGTCACGGAGGTCGATGGGACCCTCCGGGGCGTCCTGACCGAGCGCGACATCTTCGCCAAGCTCGTTGGCCACGATGTCGACCTCAACCAGCCCGTCGAATCGCTGATGAGGGCCCATCCCTGGACCCTCGAGCTCGAGCAGCCGGTCCGTCATGCCATCGACCTCATGCAAACGGGCCGCTATCGCAACGTGCCCCTGGTCGACGAGGACGGGCGCCTCCTGGGCGTGATCCGCCCCGTCGACGTCCTCAAGTACCTTGCCGAGGCCTTCCCCGAGGAGCTCCTCAACCTGCCGCCCCGGCCCCACCAGCGAATCAAGGAATCGGAGGGCGCGTGACGACCGTCAAGGAGCGCCCGACGGAAGAGCGACAGCTGGAGCGGGTCACGATCCGCTTCGCCGGTGACTCCGGCGACGGGATGCAGCTGACCGGCACCCAGTTCACCCGCAACGCGGCCGCCTTCGGCAACGACATCAGCACCTACCCTGACTACCCGGCCGAGATCCGGGCCCCGGCCGGCTCGCTGCCGGGTGTCTCGGGCTTCCAGCTGAGCTTCTCGTCGACCGAGATCCACACCCCCGGCGACGAGCCGGATGTCCTGGTGGCGATGAACCCGGCGGCCCTCAAGGCCAACGTCGGGGAGCTGCCGCTGGGCGGCGCCCTCGTGGTCAACGAGGACGCCTTCACGGCCGGCAACCTGAACAAGGTCGGCTATGCGGCCAACCCGCTGACGGACGACTCGCTGGCCGGCTACAACGTCTTCCGGATCCCGATCTCGACCTTGAACGCCCGGGCGCTCGAGGGGCTCGAGCTGACCAACAAGCAGGTCGACCTGACCAAGAACTTCTTCGCCCTGGGCCTCATGTTCTGGCTCTACGAGCGGGACATGGGGGCGACGATCAGCTGGATCGACGAGAAGTTCTCGAAGCGGCCGGTCATTGCCGAAGGCAACAAGCGGGCCCTCAAGGCCGGCTACAACTTCGGCGAGACGACCGAGATCTTCCACGAGCGCTACATCGTCCCGCCGGCCCATCTCCGGCCGGGCCGCTACCGGAACATCACCGGCAACGAGGCCACAGCCCTGGGATTCGTGGCCGCCTCCCAGCTCGCCGAGCGGCCCCTCTTCTACGGCTCCTACCCCATCACCCCGGCCTCCGACATCCTCCACGCCCTGGCCGGCTACAAGAACTTCGGGGTCAAGACCTTCCAGGCCGAGGACGAGATCGCCGCCATCGGGGCGGCCATCGGGGCCAGCTACGGCGGGGCGATGGGCATGACTGGCACCTCCGGTCCCGGCGTCGCCCTCAAGAGCGAGGCCCTGGGGCTGGCGATCATGGTCGAGCTGCCGCTGGTCCTCATCGACGTCCAGCGAGCCGGCCCCTCGACCGGGATGCCGACCAAGACGGAGCAGGGGGACCTGCTCCAGATCCTCTTCGGTCGCAACTCGGACTCGCCGATCCCGGTCGTCGCTCCCGCCACGCCCGGGGAGTGCTTCGAGCTCGCCATCGAGGCCTGGCGGCTGGCCCTGAAGTACATGACCCCGGTGGCCTTCCTCAGCGACGCCTTCCTGGCCAACGGCGCCG
>JBEPVB010000158.1:0-3952 GCA_041691215.1 Chloroflexota bacterium | reverse complement strand
AGCGCCTGCTCGGTGATCGCGTCGATGACCCGACGGTCCCCATGGCCGATGTTCACGGACATGAGCTGGCTGTTGAAGTCGAGGATTCGCTGGCCTTCGGGCGTGTACAGGTAGACGCCCTCGGCGCGGTCGATCACGATCGGGTCGACGGCCCCCTGGACGGACCACGAGAAGAAGGTGTGGGCGCGGTTCAGCGCGACGACCTCGGCGCTCGACATCTTGGTGACGGATTCGACGGCCATGGGTGGCTCCAGTCTGGCTGGCTCGGGTCGGTCTGATCAGTCGGTCAATCGGATCTGCCAACGATTGTGGCAGATGCCCCAGCGCGGGCGAAGCCGTTCCCGGCCGCCGAGGGCCCCGGCATCACCCGGCTCGGACGGCCGCGGCCGGCGAGCGAGTTTGGTTCAGCCCTCCCCGGCCCCCGGCCTGCCCGGCGGACCCGGTACCACCACCCGCAAGGCGGCCGGTCGAACGAGGAACTCCACGGGGGTCATCCCGAGCTCCGTCGAGTCAACCCGGCACGGGAGAGGATGAACGCTCTCGATCCGCACACTGGCCGACCGGTAGGTCGAGACCTCGGGGCTGTACTGGCGGCGTCCGAAGGCGATCGCGGCGAGATGCCGGATGAGGCGCCACTTCGAGAAGTGGCGGAAGACCCGGACATCGAACCGACCGTCATCGAGGCGCGCCTCGGGAGCGACGGTCATGGCAGGCCCGATATAGGGCCCGTTCGACACCGAGACCATCAGGGCACGAGTACGGACGATCTCATCGTCCAGCACGATCTTCATTCGCGCCGGCCGATAGCGGAACGTGACCCAGACCATCCGTCCAAGCGAGGCCCAGTCTCCCAGGCCGAACCGCTTCGCTTCGCGGAAGATGGCCGCATTCATGCCGAGGGAGCCGGCTTCGTAGAAGGCCTGATCACGGCCGACGCCGACGTCGATGGGGCGTGCCTCGCCCGATGCGATCACCGTGGCGGCGGCCTCCAGGTCCCTCGGGATCCCGAGCATCCGGGGAACATTCATGATTGACCCGAGGGGCAGGATCCCCAGCGCCGTCGGCGTCCCGAGCAGCTGACCAGCAACGACGCCGATGGTGCCGTCCCCGCCGGCTGCCACGATCAGGTCACAACCATCAGCGATCGCCTGCCGGGCGAGGCGCCGTCCCTCCTCCTTGGAGCTCGAGGTCCGGAGATCGTCGCCGAGACCATGTCGGCGCATGAGGTCGAGGAGCTCGTCCGTAGTCGTCGACGTCCGGGTTGGGCCGCGCTTCTCCCGCCGTTCCAGATGACCCGCGCGTGCTGCCAGCGCGGGACAGCCTCGGCGGCCGAGCCAGCACGGCCATCGGCTGCAGCGCCGGCCTGGACCCTCGGGGCGGAATCGGACGTCGCATCCGGGCCATCGGCGAGACCCTCATGGCCGGCCGCGAGGTACCGCGTCACGAGGCCTCGGAGCCGGCTGTCTCCAGGCGCGCCAAATCCTCCGCCGGTCCGATGGATCGCTTCGCTCGTCGGTAGAGCCCTATGAGCACGATCAGGTAGCTGGTCCCGAGGAGGTAGGAGGCGGTGACGTCGGTCGGCCAGTGATGACCCTGGTGTATCCGGCTCGGCCCGACGAGGGCCAGGAGTCCGACGCTACCGGCGACGATCGCGCGCCGCAGGCCGGGAGGCCGCAGGAGCGTATGGACAAGGTACGCGAAGAAGCCATACGTCCCCACGTAGGAGATCACGTGGCCGCTGGGAAAGCTCGAGCCACCGAGCGGCGCGGCCACGACCCGAAGGTCCGTCCCGGCCACGGGGCGAGGTCGGCCCATCATCGCCTTGACCGCCGTTGACAGGGCCGCTGTGCCCCAGGCGGCAAGCTGGAAGGTCGCCTCGACGTGAAATCGAAGCAGCCACAGGCCGGCCACGATCGCTGGCGGGATCACCCGGCTCTGGGGTGGGAAGCCGGGCCATGAGGCGGCCGACATCAGGCGCTCCACCAACGGGTGCCGCCAGCGCTGGAACCGGAGCAGGATGGCCAGATCGATCGCTTCGCTCCGATGGCTCCGGACGAGACCGAAGATCGCCAGGAACCCGCCCAGCCCGCCAAGCGCGATCACGGTCGGGCCACGGCCTCGAGCCAGGGCGATCGGCGTGACGTGCGTGCCGGCGGCGGCCGTCCGCGCCGCCCCAGTGGCCACGGATCCGGCCGCACGTGCGACCACGGCCGCCGCCCGCGCTGGACCAGGCGCATCGTCTCGCTGTCGGAGAGGGCTCACCGACGAATCATGCGGGCCAGGATGCTTCGTCGGCATCGCCAAGATGACCTCGAAGACGGCGCCCCTTGTTGCAACGACCAGCCCACGGTGCCGGCCTTCGCCGGCCTTCGCCGGCCATCCCTGGCGGTCCCCGAACAGGGCCGGGTCGGGTACGCTCCGCCGACCGTGACCAGCCCGTCGCTGTGGCGACACCCCGACTTCATGAAGCTCTGGGCCGGCCAGACGGTCTCCGAGCTCGGCTCGGTCGTGACCCGGACGACCGTGCCCCTCGTCGCCCTGCTCGTGCTCGGGGCCGGGCCTTTGGAGATGGCCCTGATCGTCGTAGCCGGGAGCCTGGCGGTGCTCCTCGTGGGGCTGTTCGCCGGGGCCTGGGTGGACCGCCTGCGACGACGGCCGCTGCTCATCGCGGCCGACTCGATTCGGGCCCTGCTCCTGCTGTCGATTCCGGTGGCCCACGTGGCCGGAGCGCTCCGGATGGAGCAGCTCTACGTGGTCACCTTCGCCGAGGGCTGTCTCGGAGCCCTGTTCGACGCGGCCTACCCGGCCTACGTCCCGTCGCTGATCGGGGTCGAGCGCGTCGTCGAAGGCAACAGCCGGCTCGCCACGAGCTCCTCGATCGCCGAGATCGGCGGCCCGGGCCTGGCCGGGGCCCTCGTCCAGCTGGTCAGCGCGCCGTTCGCCATCTTCGTCGATGCCGTGTCATTCGCCGTCTCGGCGATCTCGCTGGCCCTGATCAGGGCCCCGGAGCCGGCCCGGCCGCCGCGGACCGTTGCGACGCCGATCCGGCGCGAGATCGTCGAGGGGCTCCAGCTGGTCCGCGGCCATCGCGTCCTGTTCCCGATGGTCAGCAGGTCGGTCGTGGCCCACGTCGCCGGATCGTTCTATGGCGTCCTCTACACGATCTACCTGCTGAACGTCCTCCATCTCAATCCATTCCTGCTCGGGGTCGTCGTCTCGGCGGGCGGAATCGGCTCGCTCGTCGGGTCGTTGTTCGCCTCGCGGGTCATCGGCCGGCTCGGCCTGGGGCGAGCCCTCATCTGGACGGCGATCGGCGCGTCGGCCCTCGGCCTGCTCACGCCGCTCGCCCAGGGTCCCGTCCTGGTGGCAACCGGCATGGTCCTGATCCCCCAGCTCTTCGGGGACGGTCTCCAGACGATCGAGGGGGTGGCCGAGATCTCCCTGATCCAGGGCCTCAGCCCGGATCGAATCCTGGGCCGGGTGAACGCCACGGTCGAGGTCTTCTCCCACGGCATCGCCTATCCCATCGGTGCCCTTGCCGCGGCCGGGCTGGCGGGCTCGATCGGCGTCCGCGGGGGGATTGCCGTGGGCTGGGCGGGCATGGCGGCCTCCATCCTGTTCCTCCTCCTGTCGCCCCTGCCCGGCATCCGGACGGCGTCGGACTACTTCCCGACGGAGGGCTGAGCGGTTCCGGAAGGTTCGGTCGGTGTACGCTCTCCGGGCTCGTTGGGACAAGGCTGGGAGGAGCTTGGATGCCGAGGATCGTGCGCGGGGCGCTGCTGCAGGCCACCTGGACCGGGGACAAGGAATCGATGATCCAGAAGCACGAGGCCGCTGCCCATGACGCCGCGAAGCAGGGCGCCCAGGTGATGCTATTCCAGGAGCTCTTCTACGGGCCCTACTTCTGCCAGGTCCAGGATCCCCAGTACTACAGCTACACGGAGCTGATCCC
>JBEPVB010000157.1:0-3976 GCA_041691215.1 Chloroflexota bacterium | reverse complement strand
CCGGCTCGCCGCCGGCCCGCTTGACGAGGTCCATGGTGGTCATCGCCAGGCCGGCCCCGTTGACCATGCAGCCGATCGTGCCATCGAGGTGGATGAAGCTGATGCCGGCCTGGCGGGCCTCGGCGTCGGCGGGGTCCTCCTCGTCCGGGTCCCGGAGCGATTCGAGCTCGGGGTGGCGCGGGAGGGCGGAGTCGTCGAGGGTGACCTTGGCGTCGAGGCAGACGAGCCGCTCGACCGTACCGTCCGGACCCGCCTCGCGGACGATCGCCAGGGGATTGATTTCGACCAGGTCGGCGTCATAGGCGAGCATCGTCCGGACGAGCCCCCGGGCGATCGCGACGGCGGCCTTGAGGTGACCGCCGAGGCCCATCAGGAAGGCCAGCTGGCGCGCCTGCCAATCCTCGAGGCCGAGCATCGGATCGGCATGGATGGTGACGATCGCCTCCGGCCGCTCGGCCGCCACCTGCTCGATCTCGACGCCGCCCTCGGCCGAGCCCATCAGCAGGATCCGCCGTTCGGCCCGGTCGAGGACCGCCGAGAGGTAGTACTCCTTGACGATGTCGGCGGCGGCCCCGACGAGGACCTTCCGAACGGTGATGCCCTTGATGGACATGCCGAGGATCTGCCCGGCGATCGCCTCGGCCTCGGCGCCCGACCCGACGAGCTTGACCCCGCCGGCCTTGCCCCGTCCGCCGACGAGGACCTGGGCCTTGATCACGACGCGGTCTGCACCACCGCTGAGGAAGGATTCGGCGGCGGTCCGGGCCTCGGCGGCGGTCCGGGCCACCGACCAGGCGGGGACGGGCAGGCCCTGGGCCAGCAACAGGCCCTTGGCGTCCGCCTCCTGAATCTTCACCCGTCCATCGTAGCCGAGCGCCGGGTGGCGGTCCCGCGGGCGCGCCTGGGCGCCGGTCTCAGCCGTGTCCGACCCGATCACCTTCGGACGC
Organism: Chloroflexota bacterium; assembly: GCA_041691215.1. Classification (GTDB taxonomy): domain Bacteria; phylum Chloroflexota; class Limnocylindria; order Limnocylindrales; family CSP1-4; genus UBA5189. Next base: position 3,029 of record JBEPVB010000157.1, on the reverse strand, counting down.
CCGCGACGCGCGGGCCAGGTGCATCCTCCGCGCCTCGGCGATTCGGTCGACAGAGGCCGCCGACTTCGTGATCGACCAGATGATGGCGTCGTCGATCCCCAGTCCGGCCAGCTCATCGAGGAAGTCGGCCAGGCCCTCGGCCCCGGCATCGAGGCCGGTCGGGTCATCGGGGGAGCCGGTTCCCGGTTCGTGCAGGCGAACCCCGATCGTCCGACGGATCGTGGCCGGATCGCGCCCGGTCTCGACGCAGGCCGCGGCGAGGCCGGCCAGGCGGCTCGTGATCCGCTCGTCGACGCGACCGAACCAGGCGGTGTTCCAGGCATCGGCCCAGGTCGCGGTGAGCCGCAGCATGCGTTCGCCCTTGGCCGCCACGAGGACCGGAACGTGTCGCTCCGGCGGCGGCGCCAGGACTGCGTCCGATGTTCGCTGCCACGTCCCGTCGAAGGTGACGCGCTCGCCACGGAGGAGCCGGGCAGCGATCTCCAGGTCCTCCGCAAAGCGGCCGACCTTGTGGTCGGCGGGCCAGCCGAAGGCCTCGTATTCCGGGTCATGCCAGCCCGAGCCGAGGCCGAGGATCACCCGGCCGCCGGAGAGGTCGTCGAGGGTCGCGGCCATCTTGGCCATGAGCGCCGGGTTCCGGAACGACGAGCACATCACGAGCGACCCGAGCTCGACGCGAGCCACGATGGGGGCCAGCGCGGTGAGGGTCGTCCAGCCCTCGCGAACTGCGCCGTCGGGCTCGTCGCGGGCGCGGAAGAGGACGTGGTCGAAGACCCAGATCGAGTCCAGCCCGACCGCCTCGGCATGGACGGCGAAGGCGGCCGTTTCGGCGAAGGATGGCGTGCGGCCGTCTGGGGAGTCGCCGTCGGAGAGGGGCAGGGTCACGCCGATTCGCATCGTGGGAGTCTAGCGTCGCGGGGCCGGACTCCGGCCCGCACCGCGGCCTGGGGCCAATCCCTCGCTACCTCGGAACGCCGGAGACTCGGGCTCGGGCGGGGCGCCGGACGCGCCGCTAGAATGCGGTCCATGGCCCACCGAGTGACCTTGATCCCCGGCGACGGCATCGGTCCGGAGCTGGCGGAGGCGACGCGACGCGTCCTGGATGCCTCGGGCGTGGCCTTCGAGTGGGAGGTCGTGGAGGCCGGCGAGGCGTGCATCGCCGAGTATGGGACGCCCCTGCCGGAGCATGTCCTCGATTCGATCCGGCGCAACAAGATCGCCCTCAAGGGTCCCATCACGACCCCGGTCGGCGAGGGCTTCCGGAGCGTCAACGTGGCCCTTCGCCAGACGCTCAACCTCTATGCCAACCTGCGTCCGGCGCGATCGATCCAGGGCCTCGAGACCCGTTTCGACAACGTCGACCTGGTCATCGTCCGGGAGAACACCGAGGACCTCTACGCCGGCATCGAGCACATGGTCGGTCCCGACGCCGCCGAGAGCATCAAGATCATCACCCGGGCCGCCTCGGAGCGGATCGCCCGCTTTGCCTTCGAGTACGCCGTCGCGAACCATCGCCACAAGGTCACGGCGGTCCACAAGGCCAACATCATGAAGCTCTCCGACGGGCTCTTCCTCGAGTCGTGCCGGCGCGTGGCCGGCGACTACGACGGCCGTATCGAGTTCGAGGATCGGATCGTCGACAACATGTGCATGCAGCTCGTCCAGAAGCCCGACCTGTACGACGTGATGGTCCTGCCGAACCTGTACGGCGACATCGTGTCCGACCTGTGCGCCGGCCTCGTCGGCGGGCTCGGCGTGGCCCCTGGGGCGAACATCGGCCAGGACGGCGCGGTCTTCGAGCCGGTCCATGGGTCCGCCCCCAAGTACGCCGGCCAGAACCGGGCCAACCCGACGGCGATGATCCTGTCCGGCGTCCTGATGCTCCGCCACCTCGGCTACCCGGACGTCGCGGCGCGGGTCGAGCTGGCCGTTCGCGACGTGATCGCGGCGGGCGTCACAGTGACCCACGACCTCGGCGGCGACGCGGGCACGAGCCAGTTCGCGGACGCGATCGTGGCCCGCCTCGGGGCATGGTCGGGGTCCTCTCCCGAAGCGTCACCGGCGGTCGCTGGATGACCGACTGGTCACCGTCCATCTCGACGCCCCCCAAGCCCCGCGGCACGGCCCAGGCAGGGCTCGGGGCGACGAGCCGCCGCGACGAATGGGCGATCGCGCCGGCCGTCCAGGGCACGATCTTCACGATCTGCGCGACGTACCTGTTCGTGAGCGGCATCCTCTTCACGCCGCTCTTCGGAACCCCGTACGAGATCGACGGCTACCTGTCGCCCCTCTTCTCGCCCCTGATCGTCCTGCCCTTCCTGCCCAAGTGGGTGAGTCCCGGGCTCCTCATCCTCTGGATCCCGCTCGGCTTCCGGGCCACCTGCTACTACTACCGGAAGGCCTATTACCGCTTCTACTTCGCCGATCCGCCGGGCTGTGCCGTCGGGGAGCCGACGATCCACCGGCGCTACTCGATGGAGACGGCCTTCCCGTTCATCCTCCAGAACCTCCATCGCTACTTCCTGTACCTGGCGTTCTTCCCGCTCTTCTTCCTGTGGGTCGACGCAGTCAGCGCGTTCTTCCCGGCCAGCGGGCCACGGATCGGCCTGGGGACGCTCCTCTTCGTCGGCAACGTGACCCTCCTGACCGGCTACTCCCTGTCCTGTCACTCCCTGCGCCACCTCGTCGGCGGGCGCCTTGACTGCTTCTCCTGCTCCCGCCGCAACCAGGTCCGCTACGGGCTGTGGGCGCGCCTGACCTCGCTGAACCGCCACCACATGGCCTGGGCCTGGGCGAGCCTCATCACCGTGACCCTTGCCGACGTCTACGTCCGGCTGCTAGCGCTCGGGATCGTCGTCGACCCGGCGATCCGCTTCTAGGCTTGGCACCGATGGCCCGGGCGACCTCGACCGCTGGAGCGGCCGCGTCCCCCGAAACGCATCCGGTCGACGTCCTGGTCATCGGGGCCGGCGGGGGGGGGCCGGGGGGGGCCCCCCCCCGCCCCCCCCGCGGGCGCCCCCCGCCGCGGG
>JBEPVB010000156.1:0-3986 GCA_041691215.1 Chloroflexota bacterium | reverse complement strand
CTCGACCACGAGCGAAGCCAGCTCGACCACGAGCGAAGCCAGCTCGACCACGAGCACGTCCATTTCGGCCACCCAGAGCGTCGCGGGTGAGACGGATGCGCCGACGCCGGGCGTCACGCTTCCGCCAACCGACACGCTGACCGGGCCGTCCAGCCCCTCGAACGACAGCTGGCGGATCCTGCTGATGGCCGGCGCTGCGCTCCTCGCCAGCGTCCTGGTCCTGAGCCCGGCCAAGGCTTCCCGCCGCCGGTAATCAGGCTCTCGAAATCGCCCACAGCCGACGAGGGTCGGAGCGCCGAAACGCTCCGACCCTCTCTTCATGTCTGCCGCCCGTGATCACGAACGATCGTCCTGGGACCGGCGTTGCGGCCTGGCACCACGTGATTGGTCGGATGGGTGAGGTCTGGTGCGGAATGAGCCAGTAAATAGGGCTCCTGAGGTACTAGACGCAGGGGGGACCATCCGTCATCCTTCGGCTCCGCCAATCCGCCGACATCGTCCACGCAGGGCGGCGGATATTGCACATCAGGCATCGGTGAACAGCGCTCCCGGGAGGGGACCAGATCGATGGAACTCAGGCACACGGCAAGACGCATCTCATTCGTCCGGAAGGTCGGCTGGCTGGGCGTCGCCTCGATGCTCGCCGTCGCCCTCCTGGCGCCTGCGGCCGGCACCGTAGCGGCCGCCAATAGCGGCGCCATCTGGACGACGGCGGTGACCTGTGCATCGCCTGCGCCCCAGGACCAGAACCAGTATTCGACCGGCGACCACATCTACATTCGCGGATCCGGCCTCGGGGCCAGTACTGTGCTGAGCTACTCGATCACGGGTCAGCCCGGCGGCGCGAGCTCGGACCCGGGCATCATGGTCGCCTCCGGTCAAGTCACGACCGACGCTGGCGGCTACTTCTGCGTCGATGCCTATACCGTCCTCCCTGGCGACGACGGTGAGTACACGGTCGACGTCCCGCCGGCCAAGAACGACAACTACCGCGTCAACGCCAGCGAGACGACCTCGACGACGGCTACGACCTCGACGACCGCCACGACCTCGACCACCGAGACAACGGCGACGACCTCGACCACCGCGACGACGGCCACCACCGCGACCGCCGCGACGACCTCGACCACCGACACGACCTCGACCGCAGAGACCACGCCCACGACCGAGGCAACGCCCCCCACGGCGACCACCGCCTCCAGCACCTCGACATCGCAGAGCGTCAAGGGTGAGACGGATGCGCCGACGCCGGCCGTCACGCTTCCGCCGACCGACTCGTTCACCGGCCCGGTCGGCCCATCGAACGACAGCTGGCGGATCCTGCTCATCTTCGGCGCTGCGCTCCTCGCCAGCGTCCTCGTCCTCAGCCCCGCCAAGGCCTCCGGCCGCCGGTAGTCCAGCGGACGCTGACCCGCACACCCAGGGCCGAGGGTGGGGGCGCCGAAAACGCTCCGACCCTCGCCTTCCCATCATCGGCCGGAGCTGGCTGGCTCCCTCGCGCAGGGCCGCGCGAGCCTCAACCCCAGCCAGCGACGCGGCTCACCACATGGTCCCCGAGACCCGGACGGGATGCACCGGCCTGAGTGCGTCCCGTCCGCCCATGTCCGGGGCCTTTTGCTTGTTCGGGTCAGGGAATCTGGCGGAACGGGAAGTAGGCGATCGCCCCGGCCGTGAACGCCACGAGGTAACCCCACAGGACGAACCTCGGCAGCCCGGAGCGCAGCAGCAGGATGGCCACGGCAACCGCCAGGGCCGGGATCACGGGCAGGAAGTAGTAGATGTATGCGATTCGGCTGCGGGTCACGACGAGCAGGACGTAGGGCAGGTAGTTGGCGGCGATCCAGACGATGCTCCAGAGTGCCAGGCGGCTCCGCTTGCGCCAGGCGAGCCAGATGGCGGCCGAGACTCCCAGCCCGAACGCCCCGATCAGGACCGGATTCATGGCACCGCGGAAGTCGATCTTGGGCAGACTCGAGATCACCTTGTCGCCGGACTTGGTCGTGACCTCAACCCGGTAGTAGGTCATCTGGCAGTCGTTGGCGAGCCATTGCCACGGCACGCTGTCGTTCGATTTGCAGGCCGGGTCGCCGCCGGGCTTCGTGAGGTTCGCCCCATAGGTGACCATGTGGGCAAGATGGTCGAGGGGCCGGCCGGCATAGCTCGAGAAGCGGGCGTCGAGGGCGGTCAAACCGGCGCCAAAGACGAGGACGTAGCCGGCGAGGACGAGCAGCACCGGCCGGACGACGGCCGCATCGAGGCGTCGATTCCGGCGCCAGCGACCGAGGGCCTCGAGCGCGAGCCAGAGGAACAGGGCCAGCAGCCCGTAAAGGCCCGTCAGCTTGACCAGCGTCCCGACGCCCATCAGGGCGCCCGCGGCCAACCAACGGCCCCGAAGGGCGAACCACGACCCGAGGAGCAGCGGGGCCAGGACCATGATGTCCAGGGTGCCGATCCGGCCGTGGACCAGCGACAGGTTGTCGAAGCCGAAGAGGGCCACCGCGAGGACCCCCAGCCAGCGCGACTCCCCGGCGGCCCGGACGACCAGGTAGAGCGCGCCCAGGGCGATCATCCCCGCGATCAGGCTCGGGATCCGCCAGCCCAGCCCGTTGTCGCCGAAGACGAGCATGGACAGCGCCATCAGGACCTTGCCCAGCGGAGGGTGCTCCTGGTTGGGATCGAGCCCGAGGGCGGCGCCGGCGTAATGGGCTCCATCGGGCACGGTGTGGCCGAGGAGGATGATGGCCGCGTTGACGTAGTAGGCCTCGTCGAAGATCAGGCCGTTGAGGGGCACCGCGAGCCAGATCGCGCGACTGATGAACGCGGCCACCAGGACGATGGCCAGCACCTGGCCAGGGTCGGTCAGGCTGTCATGGGCTCGGTCGAGAAGGCGACGTCCCAGCGACGCAGCTGGCGGGGCATCGACCTCGTCCAGGCCGGCGACCTGCTCGTCAGCCGCCACTGGCCCCTCGGGAGTCCGGGTCCGCCGGTTGGAGCGTCGGCTGGGCGCGGGTCGGACGCACGAGACAGGTCTCCTCTCGGATCGGCAGCGGACACAGGGTAGCCGACACGGGACCGGCTTGAACGCGCGCCCGGGGCGGGTCCGGTGCGACCCCTGACGGGAGTCATCCCGGACCCGGGGGACCCTGGTCCTGCCCCATCGGTGCGGGCTGTCACCACAAATCCGGGCCGTCGTTGCGGTCCGGTGGGGTCCGGTGCGAATCAAAGTCGGCGCAGGTACTAGACGGGCCCGCCGAGGGTCCCCCACGATGGCGGAGCCCCCTAGGCAAGGGCACCGGGACCTCCCGGTAGCAGTACCACCAACCAATCAGTACTCGGGGACCATGATGAACGTTCGACGCTCAACTCTCTGGCGAACCACCCGCCTCGGTGCGGGCTGTTTGCTTGCCATCTCCGCCCTCGGAGCATCGGCAGCAACCACGATCGCCGCGCACTCCAGCGGCTCGATCAAGACCACCACCCTCACCTGCGGCGCGCCGGGCGTGGTGAACAGCAACCACTACGCGGTCGGCGACACCGTCTACCTCCGCGGCACCAAGTTCGAGGACGAAGCGGCATTTAGCTGGACGATCGCGGGCCAGCCGGGTGGCGCCAGCACCGACCCGGGCCAGGTCGTGGCCTCCGGGAACGGCACGACCGATGCCGACGGGGCCTTCTGCCTCGCCGCGTACGTCATCCTCGACGGGGACGGCGGCGAGTACACCGCGGACGTGACCCAGGGGTCGGCGTCATCCAAGAATGACAATTACAAGGTTTCCGGCTCCGATGGATCCGCGGGCGGCGACCCCGGCACCGGCTCGACCGGCGACGGCGACGGCACCGACTCGACGGACCCCGGCACGGGCTCCACGGACCCGGGCACCGGCTCGACCGGCGACGGCTCGTCTGATCCGGGCTCCACGGGCGGCGACCAGGGCTCCACGGGCGGCGACCAGGGCTCCACGGGCGGCGACCAGGGCTCCACGGGC
>JBEPVB010000155.1:0-3996 GCA_041691215.1 Chloroflexota bacterium | reverse complement strand
GCGACGCGGCCACCGTGGTAGTAGATGCCGGCCTGCGTCCCTCCCCCGCCGCCGCCGCCCGGCTTGGCATCGCCGTGCGGGGCAGCCTGTGCGGCCGCGGCCTTCGTCGGCATGAAATGGACGTGCGAGGCCAGCTCGGGGTTGGGGCGCGCGCTGACGGGCGCGACCGCGAGGATCGAGATGCCGAGGGCGGCCGTCGAGGCGCCGATCAAGCCGAGGCGGGAGGTGCGCTGCATGTGGTCCCCCAAGTGTGGGTCGCGGGGGCAGAGCCCGGACGCTCGGCGATGGTACCGCCATCCCGGCGCCGCCGACCACATCCGCGGGCCCGGGATGGATCCTTGCTGGTGCCGGCCCGCACCAGTCGCGGTGCGAACCCCACGCGCGCACCTCACTGGCCGCACGCCCACGCGACGCGGTACGCTCCCCGTCATGTGCAGGAGCATCAAGACCCTCCGTCGGTTAGAGACGGCAACGACAACCGGTGAGATCGAGGCCGCGGCCCGCCAGTACGTCCGCAAGGTGAGCGGCTACCGCGCGCCGTCGGTCCGAAACCAGGCGGCCTTCGACGCCGCGATCGAGGACGTCGCGACGGCCTCGCGGCGGCTGCTCGAGTCCATGGCGGTCGAAGTGGAGGTCGGCCCCGATCGATGGACGCCCGGCAGCAGCCGTGCCCGTTCGATGGCCGGAGGTGGGATCGCGATCGCGTCGACACGTGACTGACGCGGCGGCGCGCTCGGCGCCGCCGGAGGCCGTCCGGCCCGGCCCGCCGGTCGATCTCGGGGCAAGCACGCCCTGGGTCCGGCGCTGGCTCCGGGCTGAGGGCGCGGCCGCGTTCGTCGGCGGTCTGGCGGCCTGGGTCGCGCTGGGCGCCCCGTGGCCGCTCTTCCCGATCCTGCTCCTCGCCCCGGACATCTCGATGGTCGGCTATCTCGGCGGGCCCCACAGCGGGGCGATCACCTACAACGTCGTGCACAACTGGGCAACCGGTGGGCTGGTCCTGGGGCTCGGGTTGCTGCTCGCCGTCCCGGCCCTCGTCCTGGCCGGAATCATCCTCGTGGCCCATACCGGCATCGATCGAGTGCTCGGCTACGGCCTCAAGTACCCGACGGCATTCCAGGACACGCACCTCGGGCGGATCGGTCGCGGCTGACCCCGGCCGGGCTCAGGCGTCGGCCCCGCCGGCCAGGTCGCCCCAGCGCTGGATCCTGTCGATCGCGATGCGGATGATCGGGCGGCCCTCGAGATCGTGGCGCGCGTACTGCGGATACTTGGCCCGGAGCGTGCCCACCACCGCGGCGTGCTCCTCGCCGTCCTCGCCTTCGGGTTCGAGGAGCCGCGCCCGGCCCGAGAGGCGGATCCACCCCAGCCGGGCCCAGTCCTCCGACCAGCGGTCGACGAGGACCGTGGCCGAAGGCGCGGCCAGGAGGTCGCGAACCCGGCCCAGGTCATGCGGGTCGGCCGAGGCCTTGGGCTTGTCATCGATGGGGGAATAGATGAGGGCCCGGCCGAGGTCGTCGGCCGCCTCGGCCAGGACGAAGCAGATCGGGACCAGGCGTGGCGCGCCGTCGGGCCCGATCGTGGCCAGCACGGCGCGCCGGGTCGGGGCGATGAACGCCTGCTCTGTCCCGGTCAGGATCGTGTCCTGCATGAGGCCAGACTACACTCGGGCCGTGACCGCCCCGCTCGACCCGACCCTCCCGGCCCGCCACGTGACGAGCACCAGGATCGTGGCCGTCAGGGGGACCGAGCTCGAGGTCCGCGACGACGTGGTGGTCGGGGAGGAACCCCTCGAGATCCGGGCGGCCGGCCCCCGGCAGGAGCCGGTCAACGTCGCCGTGACGATGCGAACGCCGGGCTTCGAGGCCGAGCTGGCCGCCGGGTTCCTCACGACCGAGGGCTTGCTCGAGGGCAACGAGATCCTCGGGATCGATGTCGGCGACCCCGGCTTCATGGCCGAGCCCGACGATGCGGTCCTGATTCGCCTCGGCCGGCGGATGGATCCCTCGATTGCCGACAAGCGCCACTTCATCGCCACCGCGTCCTGCGGCATCTGCGGCAAGGCCTCGATCGACGAGGTTGCGGTCCGCGCCGAGGCGCTGCCGAAAGGGCTCCCGGTGGTCGCCCGCGAGGTCATCCTGTCGCTGCCGGATCGACTGCGGGCAGCCCAGGCCGCGTTCGAGCGGACGGGGGGTCTCCACGCCGCCGGGCTCTTCGAGACCGATGGCCGCCTCGTCGCCATCCGCGAGGACGTCGGCCGCCACAACGCCCTCGACAAGGTCATCGGCTCCCGCGTCCTGGCCCGCGAGCTGCCGCTCTGGGATCGGATCCTGATGGTCTCGGGGCGGGTCAGCTTCGAGATCGTCCAGAAGGCCGCCGTGGCGGGCATCCCGATCATCTGCGCCGTCTCGGCGCCCTCGGACCTCGCCGTGCGCCTGGCCGACCGGCTGGGCGTCACCCTCGTCGGCTTCCTCCGCGGTGACGGCTTCAACGTCTATTCCCACGACGTCCGGATCGACCTCCGGGACCTGATCGGCGGCTGAGCTGGGTCGTGTCCGCCCTCGACGACGCTCCCCAGGTCCATGCCAACGATCGCGCCACGTGGCGCGCCTGGCTCGAAGCGAACCAAGCGTCGGTCAAGGGCGCCTGGCTCGTGACCTGGCGGGCGAGCACGGGACGTGGCTCGCTCGACTACGAAGCGGCCGTGGAGGAGGCCCTCTGCTTCGGCTGGGTGGACAGCACCGGCGGTCGCGTGGATGACGAGCGCGGCAAGCTCTACTTCGCCCCGCGCAAGCCACGCAGCGGCTGGGCGGCCACGAACAAGGCCCGCCTCGAGCGGCTCATCGCCGCGGGGCGGATGGCGCCGGCCGGGTTGGCCGCCATCGAGCGGGCGAAGGCCAACGGCTCCTGGACTCTCCTCGACAGCGTCGAGCGGCTCGAGGTCCCCGACGATCTCGCCGCGGCGCTCGAGGCGAGCCCGCCGGCTGCGGCCAACTTCGGGGCGTTTCCGCCGGGGGCCCGGAAGCAGCTGCTGGCCTGGGTCGCCTTCGCCCAGCGGCCTGAGACCCGCGCCACCCGGATCGCCCAGGTCGCGGCCGCGGCAGCGCGCAACGAGCGCGCCCGAGGCTAGCCGTCAGCGATCGGCGCGCCGGTTCTCGTTGGTGAACTCGAAGCCGAAACGGCCCTTGATGCAGAGATGGCCCCCGGTCACCGACGAATCCATCGGCGAGGTGACCTTCACGATGGTGTTGTCCTGGACGTGGAGGTCGAGGGCGCAGCCGACCCCGCAGTAGGGGCAGATCGTCGAGGTCGTGGTCTGGGCCGATGCGTCCCAGGTTCCGTCGGCCCGCATGTCGTGCTCGGACTTGAACATGAGGGCGCCGGTCGGACAGACCCCGATGCAGTTGCCGCAGTAGACGCAGGCGGAATCGGGCAGCGGGGTCGCCCATTCGGTCGAGATGCGGGCGTCGAAGCCGCGCCCGGCGACGGCGATGGCGAACGTGTTCTGGGCGTCCTCGCCACAGGCCTCGACGCACTTGTAGCAGAGGATGCACTTCGAGTAGTCGCGGACGTAGAGGTTGTTGTCGACCTTGACCGGCTGGGCGACGGTCGCGGCGCGGGCCGCCTCCGCGCCGGCCGGCACGTGGTGATGGCCGGGCTCGTGGGCGTCGCGAGCGCCGGCGGGCGATGGGTCGCCGGCCGAGCCGAAGCGCGAAGCATCCGCCCCGTAGCGCTGGGTCCAGCGGGCAACGTCACCGTCGGGCTCGCGCGGCCCGGCGAGCGACACGTCGACCGACGACCCGAGGAACTCGAGGACGACCTTCCGAGACAGTCGGACCCGCTCCGACTCGGTCTGGATCTCCATGCCCGCCTCGACCTTCCTGGAACAGGCCGGCACGAGGACCCGGGATCCCGTGACCTCGACCACGCAGACCCGGCAGACATTGACCGGGGCGAGGTTCTCCAGGTAGCAGAGCGTCGGCAGGTCGAGCCCCTGGG
>JBEPVB010000154.1:0-4083 GCA_041691215.1 Chloroflexota bacterium | reverse complement strand
ATGGTGGGCGATACTGGATTCGAACCAGTGACCCCGCGGATGTGAACCGCGTGCTCTAACCACTGAGCCAATCGCCCTAGGGCCGCCCGGCGTGCGACGCCGGATGGGGGTCGCCGATCATACACCGCGGACCCGGAGCCGCGGCCCGGGAGCGTCGTCGCGGGGCATCCTCAGGGCAGCATCCGGACCACGACACCGATGACGATCACGACCAGGAACGGTGAGAAGTCGAGGCCGCCGCCGCTCGGCAGGACGCGCCGGACAGGGCCAAGGACCGGTTCGGTGATCAGCGCCAGGAACTGCGACGCGGAGGAGCGACCGCGGGGCTCGACATAGGACAGGAGGACCCGGCCGATGATGGCGGCCTCGAGGGCGACGAGGAAGAAGCGCAGGAAGTTCGCGACGAACTGGGCGGCCATGGGCTGGGAGTCTAGCCGCCCGATCCCGGCCGCGCGCCGAAGAGCGCCCGCCCCACCCTGACGATGGTGGCCCCCTCCTCCACCGCGACCTCGAAGTCGGCGGACATGCCCATTGAGAGCTCGGCCCCGAGTCGCGGATCGGCCGACCTGAGCTCTTCGGCCAGCCGCCGAAGGGCGACGAATGTTGGTCGCGCCGCGGCCGGATCGGCGACGAGCCGGCCGACGGTCATGAGGCCGCCGACTGCAAGATTCGGCAGCTCGAGGAGTCGCGTCAGCACGGCGGCAAGATCGACCCGGGCGAACCCAGCCTTGGCCGGGTCCTCATCGACGTTGACCTGGAGCAGGATGGGCAATGGTTGGCCCGACCGGATCTCCCCGGCGATCCGGTCGAGTCGAACGGCCAGGTCGAGGCCGTCGACCGTCTGGATCGAGGCGAACACCTCCACGGCCCGTCTGGCTTTGTTCGACTGGAGGGGCCCGACGAGGTGCCATGTCGCAGCGCCGACGAGCGCCGCCTTGTCGGCGCCCTCCTGCACCCGGTTCTCGCCCAGCATCGTCAGCCCGGCGGCAAGGGCGGCCCGGAGCCGTTCGACCGGCACGGTCTTGGACACCGCGACCAGGCGGACGCCGTCGCGGCTCCGGCCAGCGCGCCGACAGGCGTGCTCGATTCGTTGGAGGACGCGAGCCCGCGCAATCCCGAGCGCGGCCGCTTCCGCCGGGTCGAACCGGTACGACCCAGGATCGGTGGCGGGCCCCGGCTTACCGGATTCCATGGACCAGCCGCGGCGTCGCAGGCGGGCCCGCGGCAAGGCGCCGGCGAGGACGCGAGCGAGCGCAGTTCAGGCTGCGTGAGCGAGCGAGCGCGGCCAGCGAGGCAGCCGCTGGCCGCATCCGGCGACGGGCTACTTCTGGCGCCGCAGGAACGAGGGGATTTCGAGGTCCTCGGCATCGTAGGCCGCGCGCTTCACCGGAACCGCCTCGCCGACCGATCGCGTACCCGCCCTGGCCGCGGCCTCGTCCGGCCGGGCGCCGGAGGTGTCGAGGGCGCCGGCGTCGTTGAGCTGGTTTCGCTGTCGCTCGAGCTCCTCGAGGAAGTCCCTGGGGACTCGGGCGCTGCCCTCGGCCGGGGCCTGGCTCGCCGCATGGGCCGCGCCTCGGGCGACGTGCTTGCGGCCGTCGAAGCCCGTCGCGATGACCGTGATCATGACCTCTTCACCGATCCGCTCGTTGAAGCTCGTCCCGAAGATGATGTTCGCCTCCGGGTCGGCTGCGGCCCGGATCTCCTCGGCCGCCTCGGTCACCTCGTAGAGCGACAGGTTCGAGCTGCCGGTGACGTTGAAGAGGATGCCCTGGGCGCCGTTGATATTGACCTCGAGGAGGGGGCTCGCGATGGCCTGGCGGGCTGCCTCGACCGCCCGGTTCTCGCCGGTCGCCCGGCCGATGCCCATGAGGGCCGAGCCAGCGTCCTTCATGATCGCCCGGACATCCGCGAAGTCGAGGTTGATGAGGCCGGGCACGGTGATGATGTCGCTGATGCCCTGGACGCCCTGGCGGAGGACGTCGTCGACGACCCGGAAGGCGTCGAGGATCGAGGTGTTCTTCTGGACGACGTCGCGAAGCCGGTCGTTCGGAATGGTGATGAGGGTGTCGACCTTGCCCTTGAGCTCGTCGGCGGCCTTCTCGGCGGAGATCTTCCGCTTGGCGCCTTCGAAGGTGAACGGCTTGGTGACGACCGCGATGGTCAGGGCCCCGGCGGCCTTGGCCAGCTCGGCCACGACCGGCGCGGCGCCGGATCCGGTCCCGCCACCGAGGCCGGCGGTGATGAAGACCATGTCGGAGCCCTCGAGGGCCGAGGCGATCTTGTCGGCGTCCTCCTCGGCCGCCCGCTGGCCGATGGCGCTGTCCCCGCCAGCCCCGAGGCCGCGGGTGATCTTGTCCCCGATGCGGATCTTGTGCGGCGCGTCCGACTGCAACAACGCCTGCGCGTCCGTGTTGAGGGCGATGAACTCGACCCCCATCATCTCGGCGCGGATCATCCGGTTGACGGCGTTGCTACCCCCACCGCCAACGCCGATGACGCGGATGAGCGCGAAGTTCTCCGAATCGGAACGCAGGGCCACCGTACTCCTCCAATGGCCTCCCGGGGCCGGGGCTATCCATCTGGATTGGTGACCCCGGAGCCTCCATGAGGCGGGCTCGGCGCGCGCTCGGGGTCGTCCGGGGAGTCTACCATCGGTGCCCCCCCGCGTCCCTCCCAATTCGCGCCCGAGAGTGGACGAATTTGCCCCGGCCGGCCCGGTGCGACCGGGGTTGAGGCCGGGGGCCGACTAGGGAAAGATGCTCCGGAGGGCATCCCGGAGGCGGCCGAGGAGGCCGAAGGCGGGTGTCGATTCGTAGCGCGTCGGCTCGCCGTCGGCGAGCGACCGGGCGCCCCACATGAGGAGCCCAATCCCGGTTGCGTAGGCGGGGGTCATGATCGAGTCGGTCAAGCCGGTCACACCGGTGGGGGCGACGACCCGGACCGGCATCTGGAGGACGTCCCGGCCGAGCTCGGCGATGCCCGACAGCTGCGAGGCGCCGCCGGTCAGAATGAGACCGGCCGGCAGCATGCCCGCCCCGGCCGACCGCATCTCCGCTCCGAGGAGCTCGAAGGTCTCGCGCATCCGGGCCTCGATGATCTGGCACAGCTCGAGGCGGCTGATCGTCCGGCCGGCCTCCTCGCCGAGGACCGAGACGCTGATCTCCTCGTCGTCGGCGATGCCCCGGAGATCGGCCGTCCCGTGCTTGATCTTGAGCTCCTCGGCCACCGGCAGGGAGGTCTTGATCCCGATGGCGACGTCGTTGGTCACGAAGTTGCCGCCGACGGGCAGGACGCTGGTGTGGAACGGCGAGCCCTCGTTGAACATCGCCAGGTCGATGGTCCCCGCCCCGATGTCGGCGATCGCGACGCCCAGCTCCTTCTCGGTCTCGCTGGCAACGGCATCGGCCGCGGCCAGGGCGTTGGCGACGCGCTCGTCGATCTTGACCCCGGCCGCCGCGACGCACTTGGTCAGGTTCTGGACGGCGGTCTGGGGGGCGGTGACGATGTGGGTCTCGACCTCGAGGCGCAGGGCGCTCATGCCGAGGGGGTCCTTGACGCCCTCCTGGCCGTCGACGATGAAGCCCCGCCGCTCGACGTGGAGGACCTCACGGTTGGACGGGATCGCGACGGCCCGGGCCACCTCGATCGCCCGCAGGATGTCCTCGCGGCTGATCTCGCGATCGTGAGCCGTGACCGCGACCTGGCCGGTCGAGTTGAGGCTCTCGACCTGGGCCCCGCCGACGCCGACGAAGGCCTTGTCGATCTTCCAGCCGGAGAGGCGCTCGGCCTGCTCGACCGCGTCGCCGATGGAGCGGACGGTCTGGTCGATGTTGACGACGGCGCCCTTCTTGAGGCCGGACGATGGCACGGTCCCATGCCCGATCACCGTCACGCGGCCGTCGCGACCGACCTCGCCGATGATCGCGCAGACCTTGCTCGTGCCGACGTCGATGCCGACGAGGACCCCTTCGACCACGGTATCGCCTGCTCCCTCCCGGTTGCCCGGGCTCAGATGAAGTGCCGCCGGATCAGGGCGACGTTGTTGAAGATCCGGAACCCGAAGTTGATGAGTGCCACGAGGTA
>JBEPVB010000153.1:0-4306 GCA_041691215.1 Chloroflexota bacterium | reverse complement strand
ATCTTCACGATGCTCATGGGCGAGAAGGTCGGGCCGCGCAAGGACTTCATCAAGAGCGAGGCCCGGAAGGTTCGCAACCTTGACATCTGATCTCCGGCCGGCCGTTGAGATGGGCGGGCGTCGCTTCGTCTTCGAGCCCCACCGCTGCTTCGCCTGTGGCGAGCTCAACGAGCAGGGCCTGCGACTGGCCCTCCATGCCGATGCGATCGGCTGCTGGACCGAGCTGACCCTGGATCCGGTCTTCCAGGGCTGGGACGGGATCGCCCACGGCGGCATCCTGTGCACGATCCTCGACGAGGTCATGGCCTGGTCGGTGATCGGCCGGGACACCTGGGGCGTCACCGCGCGGATGAGCGTCGATTTCAAGCGTCCGGTGCGGGTCGGCCGGCGCCTCCGGGCCGAAGGCGTCGTGACGAGCGCGAACCGGCGGTTCCTGCGGACATCGGGCCGCCTGACGGACGCGGCCACGGACGAGCTGCTCGCCACCAGCGAAGGCACGTACATGGCGGCGCCGGCCGAGCGACTGGCCGAGCTCAAGGCTCGCTACCGGCTACGGCCCGCCGATGACACGGCCGATAGGGCCGCAGGGGTGGACGGGTGATGGCCGGGACGGCGACCGCACCGCCGGCCGTCGTCGTTCGAGGCTCGCCCGGGGGTCCCGGCGCCAGCTCCGAGGCAGCCCGCACGTTCGTCGAGGATCGCCTCGGGCGGGCTGCCGCGCTCGGTCGCGCGATCGCCGACGAAGTCCAGGATCCGGGGCGCCTCGCGGCGGCCCTTCGGGCGGCGCTCGTCGAGCTCGCCGATCCGGCGTACCTCGCCGGCCAGAGGTTCGTGGCGCCAGGAATCGGTACGACCCTCGGCGTTCGGAGCCCGCTGCTATCGGCCATCAGCCGCGGGTTCCGATCGGCGACCCGCCGTGACTCGCCGGCGACGCTCCTCCTCGCGGCCGATCGCCTCCTGCGCGAGCCGGAGCTCGAGGCCCGCTGGTTCGCCTTCGGGATCCTCGACACGACGCTGGCCCGCGAGACGGAGCGGACGTGGCAGCTCCTTCGCCGGGCCGGCCGGGAGGCGTCGGACTGGATCACGGTCGACAGCCTCGCCCACCCGGTGGGCCGCGGGGTCCTCGCCGAGCCCTACCGATGGGCCGAGCTCGAGCAGCTCGTCTACGCGCCGTCGCGCTGGGAGCGCCGCCTCGTCGGCTCGACCATCGCCACGATCCCGTCCATCAATCGGACCACCGGCAAGCAGCCCGAGGTCGCCGGGCGCGGCCTGGAGCTCCTGGCCCTCCTGATCGGGGATGACCAGCCCGACGTCCAGAAGGCCCTGGCCTGGGCCTATCGCTCGATGGCCGCGATCGATCGACCGGCAACCACCGACGCCCTCGAGGGCGAGGCGACAACGGCGGCTCGGTCCTCCGACGGCTACCGGGCCTGGGTCATCCGGGACGCGCTCCCCAAGCTGGACCCAGCCGACGGCGCTCGCATCCGGGCCACGCTCGAGGGCATCCGCCGCGCTCCCGGAGCCCCGCCGACGTCCATCGCGGCCACCACGGCCGCCCGCTTCACCGACCTCTCCCTCGGGCAGGCCCTGCCCGAGCCACCGCTGACATGACCAGATCCAGAGGAGCCCGCCCCCTGTGACCGACGACATCGGCGCCGTCCGGAACATCAACGTCGAGGACGAGATGCGCGTCTCGTACCTCGACTACGCGATGAGCGTGATCGTGTCGCGCGCATTGCCGGATGTCCGCGATGGCCTGAAACCGGTCCACCGCCGGATCCTGTTCGCGATGGGCGAGATGGGGCTGTCG
This sequence comes from Chloroflexota bacterium, assembly GCA_041691215.1. Classification (GTDB taxonomy): domain Bacteria; phylum Chloroflexota; class Limnocylindria; order Limnocylindrales; family CSP1-4; genus UBA5189. The sequence goes on along the minus strand of JBEPVB010000153.1, from coordinate 2,496 downwards.
TCGACGAGCTCCTTCCGGAAGTGCGCCGCGATCGTCGGCGAGGTCATGGGCAAGTACCACCCCCACGGCGATGTCGCCCTCTACGACGCCCTCGTCCGCCTGGCCCAGGACTTCTCGATGCGCTACCCGCTCGTCGACGGCCAGGGCAACTTCGGCTCGGTCGACGGCGACGAGGCCGCCGCCATGCGGTATACGGAGGCCCGCCTCACCGCGATCGCCGCCGAGCTCCTGGCCGACATCGACAAGGAGACCGTCGACTTCGAGGACAACTACGACGGGACCCAGAAGCAGCCGTCGGTCCTGCCGGCGAAGCTGCCCAACCTCCTCATCAACGGCAGCTCCGGGATTGCGGTCGGGATGGCCACCAACATCCCGCCCCACCACCTCGGCGAGGTCGTGGACGCCACGATCGCCCTGATCGAGGACCCCGCGATCACCTCCGACGGCCTGTGCCAGTACGTGACCGGCCCCGACTTCCCGACCGGCGGCACGATCTTCCGCTACGAGCGCCAGCGCAACTCGATCACTGGCGAGTGGGAGACGATCGACGCCATTCGCAACATGTACGCCCACGGCCGGGGGCGCGTCGTCATGCGCGCCCAGTGCGCCTTCGAGGAGGTCCGCGGGGATCGGATGGCGATCATCGTCACCGAGCTGCCCTACCAGGTGAACAAGTCGACCCTCCTGGAGAAGATCGCCGACCTGGTCAAGGACAAGCGGATCGATGGGATCGCCGACCTGCGCGACGAGTCCGATCGCGACGGGATGCGGATCTATATCGAGCTGAAGCGCGACTTCAACCCGCACAAGGTCCTCAACAACCTCTTCAAGCACACGCCCATGCAGCTCGCCTTCAACATGAACATGCTGGCCCTCGTCGACGGCCAGCCCCAGACGCTGCCCCTCAAGTCGGTCCTCCAGCACCACGTCGATCACCGCCGGGAGATCGTCCGGCGGCGGACCGAGTTCGATCTCGGCAAGGCCCGCGACCGGGCCCACATCCTGGAAGGCCTCAAGAAGGCCCTCGACAACCTCGACGCCGTCATCAAGACGATTCGCGAGTCGGCCGACACGGACGCCGCGAAGACGAACCTCATGAAGGGCTTCGACCTCTCGGAGCGGCAGGCTCAGGCCATCCTCGACATGCGCCTGGCCCGCCTGGCGGCCCTCGAGCGCAAGAAGATCGAGGACGAGTACCTCCAGGTCATCCAGCTCATCGCCGAGCTCGAGGACATCCTGGCCAACCCGGCCCGAGTGCTCCAGATCATCAGGGACGAGCTCGTCGAGCTGAAGCGGAAGTACGCCGGCGAGCGCAAGACCCGCGTCCAGGAGGACGCCTCGCGCGAGCTCACGGACGAGGACCTCATCGCCGACGAGGACGTCGTCATCACGATCAGCGGCCGCGGCTACATCAAGCGCCAGCCGGTCGCCACCTACCGCCGCCAGCAACGGGGCGGCAAGGGGATCATCGGCCACGTGACCCGCGAGGAGGACGCCGTCGAGCACCTCCTCGTGGCCAACACCCACGACTGGGCCCTCTTCTTCACCAATCGCGGGCGTGTCTTCTCGGCCAAGGTCCACGCCATCCCGGACGCGTCGCGCCAGGCCAAGGGCATGCCGATCATCAACCTGCCGGGCGTCCAGGTGGAGGCCGGCGAGGTCCCCATGGCGACCATCACCCTGCCCCACTTCGCGCCGGGCAGCTACCTCGTCCTGGCAACCACGCGGGGCATCATCAAGAAGACCCCGCTCGAGCACTTCGAGCGGGTCCGGGCGACCGGCATCCGGGCGATCACCCTGCCCGATGACGACGAGCTGGCCTGGGTCGACGTCTCCTCGGGCCAGGACGACGTGATCATCGCGACCGCCGAGGGCATGCTGGCCCGCTTCGGCGAGGACGAGGTCCGGGCGATGGGCCGCGACGCGGCGGGGGTCATCGGCATCCGGCTCCTCAAGAAGGAGGGCGACCGGGTCGTCTCGATGAGCGTGGTCCAGCCGGGCGCCGATCTCCTGGTCCTGACCGAGACGGGCTACGGCAAGCGCGTCCCGCTGACCGAGTTCCGGGTCAAGCATCGGGGCGGCCAGGGAGTTCGCCTCATCGCCCTCGAAGGGCGCAAGACCGGCGTCGTGGCCGCGGTCCAGCAGGTCACCGAGCTGGACGAGGAGCTGGTCCTCATCTCGGCCCATGGGCAGGTCGTGCGGACGGAGCTGAGCTCCATCAACCGCTACTCCTCGGGGGCCCGGGGGGTGATCGTGATGCGCCTCAACGAGGGCGATCGGGTCGTCGGGATCGCCGCCTTCCGACCGGGCTTGGCAGAAGGGCGTGGCAGCGACGACAATGACGATCCGGCAGCGGGCGACGCGGGCAACCGCGGCGACAACGCTCCGGGACGCGACGCCTAACTTCGCGTTCGGGCCCGGCGAGCGGAAGGAGCCCTCCGTGTACGCGGACCAGTTCGAGATCTACCACGGCAACTCGAACCCGGACCTGGCCCG
>JBEPVB010000152.1:0-4436 GCA_041691215.1 Chloroflexota bacterium | reverse complement strand
CCGGTGTACGTCTTCGTCAGGTCGATGTTGTCGAGACCCGTCTTGAAGAGGCGGTTGATCTTGAGGACGGAGTCGAGCGCGGCCTGGGACATCTTCCCGTCCGGATTGAACATGCCCATGCTGTCCGTGAGCGCCTTGATGTAGCCGGGCTTGTCGCTCCCGTAGTAGTCGGGCGGCAACTGCTCGGTGATATCGGCGGCGGTGTGCGTCTGGATCCACTTCAGGGTCGCCACGTACGCGTTGACGACGCGCTGGACGGTGCCCTTGTTGGCGGCGATGTAGTCCGCTCGCGCCCAGAGCGAAATGAACGGATACGGGCCCCCGAGGGCGGCCTGGGTGGTGTCCGGCTTCGACAGGTCGACGAGCAACTGGCCGACTCCCTGGGTCTGGAGCTGGAGCACCGTCGGCTGGGTCGTGATTCCGAAGTCGATCTGCCCTTGCTTCATGGCAGCGATGAACGTGTCGCCGGCGCCGGCCTTGACGAAGGTGACGTCCTCTACCTTGAGGCCAGCCTGAACGGTCATCGCCCGCATCAAGGTGTGCGTGCCCGATCCGATCGAGGTGACGCCCGCACTGTGGCCCTTGAAGTCGGCCGGGCCCTTGATGGTGTTGGCCATTTTGGTCGACACCATCACGAACTCGCCCGGAGCCTGGAGGAGGTTCGCGATCGTCGTGATGATCTTGCCCTTCGACTGCAGGTCGAGCGTGTGATCGTAGGAGCCGGAGCCAATGTCAGCGTGGCCGGCGACGATCTCGGTCTCGGTGTCGGTGCCGCTCGGCTCGTCGACGAGCGTGACCTCGAGGTTCTGAGCCGTGAAGTAGCCCAGGGCCTCGGTGAGCTTGTTGGCGAGATAGATCTGCTTGCTGAGGCCACCGACCATGATCGTGACCTTGGCGGGCGGACCGCTCGGCGAGGGCGCTGGGCTCAACGCGTCGGAAGGGGATGCGGCGGTCGGGGTCGGGGCGGCCGGGATCGGAGTTGCTGCGCCGCCGCACGCTGCGGCGATCAATCCCACGGCGACGATCAGCGCCGGGAGCGTTTGTTTACCCATGGTCCTGTTCTCCTTCTGGTGCCATTGCCTGGCTAGAACGTCACGTCGGTGACGACGTTAGGACGCCAACGGATCAGCCGGTTCTCAAGCCGGGTCATGAGCATCTCGGCGATGATCGCGAGGATCGCGAGGATGAGCATCGCCGCGTAGACGCCGTTGGCGTTAAAGGTGCCCTGGGCGGTCGAGATCATGAGCCCGATGCCCTTCTTGGCACCGAGGTATTCGCCGACGATGGCCCCGACAAGGGCGAAACCCAGGCTGGTGTGAAGGCTTGCGATGATCCACGACAACGCCGACGGCATGATCACGTGGCGAAATTCCTGGCGCGGGCTCGCCCCGAGGATTCGGGCGTTCGACAGCAGGTCGCGGTCGACCTCGCGAACACCCTGGAAGGCATTGAAGAAGACGACAAAGAACACGAGCACGACGGCCAGCGCGACCTTCGACCAGATCTCGAATCCGAGGGCGATGATGAAGATGGATCCGAGGACGACCCGCGGCATCGCGTTCAGAGCCCGGATGTACGGGCCGGCGATGTCGGCGAGAAGTGCGTTGCGGCCGAGCAGGACACCGAAAATGATCCCGAGGAGAACGCCGATCGCGAATCCGAGGACCGTCTCCAGGAGCGTGGTGTAGATCTGCTCCCACAGGGGCCCGGTGGCGGTCCCGTGCTGGACCCAGGTCACGATCTGGGCCCAGATTCCCGACGGTTGGCCGAAGAAGAACTTGTCAATGACGCAGGTGGCCGAATCCGGTCCGCTACATCCGGTCCGCGTTCCGAGCTCCCACAACCCGACGATTGCGATGGCGAGCACGATCCGAAGCACCAGGACCATGATCCGGCGCCGAGCGCGGGCCCGAGCTCGCGCCTGATCGAAATCGCCGGCCAGCTCGTCTGGGACGGTCATGAGGTCAGGATGCCCTGAGGTGGGTGGCGCGTTCGTAACTCACCTGCACCTCGTCCTTGAGGCTGTTCCAGATTTCCTGGTAGATCTCGACGAACCGTGGAGCGAAGCGGACCTCCTGGATGTTCCGGGGACGTGGCAGATCAACGCGATAGTCGGCCTTGACCGTTCCGGGTCCGGCGGTGATGACGACGACCCGGTCGGCGAGGGCAATCGCCTCCTCGAGATCGTGGGTGACGAATGCGACGGATGCGCCCGTCGCCGCCCATAGATCCAGAAGCTCGTTCTCCATGAGGGCGCGTGTCTGGACGTCGAGCGCGCTGAACGGCTCGTCCATCAGCAGGACATCCGGTTCAGTGATCAGAGTCTGGGCAAGCGACACTCGCTTGCGCATGCCGCCGGACAGCTGATGCGGGTAGTACTGCTCGAAGCCGGACAGTCCCACCCGGGAGATCCACTCGCGGGCCTTCGCGACGGCCTCGTCGTTGGGCGTCCCGCGGAACTTCGGTCCGGCGGCGACGTTGTCGAGGACGTTCTTCCACGGAAAGACCGCGTCACGCTGGAACATGTAGCCGATCGATCGGCCGACGCCATGGACGGACTTGCCCTGGACGAAAACCTCTCCGAGACTGGGCGGCTCGAGGCCGCTGATCAGCGCGAGCGTCGTTGACTTCCCACAACCCGTCGGTCCGACGATCGCGCAGAACTCGCCTTCCGCAACCGTCAGATTCACGTCGCGCAGAGCGGTGAATGCCGCGCCAGTCGGCGACACAAACCGCTTCGTGACGCCGCGGAGCTCGATCGCAGCACCGCTGCTACCCGCGATGGCAGGGCTTGATGAGGGGTGACCCACCGAAGTCATCGTCCCAGATAACCCGAGTTGGACTCCCCTGTCGCGGTTGCGGTCGCAATGGTCGTTTGGGTCATTTTGGTCGCAGTCCGCAAGCCGCCGGAGCGGGCTCGAGCACCCTGAGTGAGGCGAATGGGGTGATACCGTCCGCACCGTGGGAAGGCTCCGCTCGCTCGCCACGCAGGTCTTGGTCGTCCAGATCGCGCTGGTCGCCCTGGCGGTCGTCGTCGGCACCCTGATCTCGTTCGAAATCATCAATGGCCAGGTCGATCACGGCTATGAGCAGCGCGCTCTCGCGATCGGGCACGCGGTGGCCGAGATGCCCGACGTCGTCGAGGCCTTTGGCGTGACGAACCCCCCGGCCGTGATCCAGCCGATCGCCGAGGCGATCCGGAAGAGCACTGGCGCGTCGTTCGTCGTCGTGGCCAATGCCGACGGTATTCGCTACTCCCATCCCGACCCGTCCCGGATCGGCGAGCGCGTCTCGACGGACCCGTCGCAGGCCCTCTCGGGCAGCGACTACGTGGGCGTCCAGGTCGGGACGCTCGGCCGGTCTGTTCGGGGCAAGGTGCCCATTCGAAATGCCGCGGGCTCGGTCATCGGCCTCGTGTCGGTCGGATTCCTCGAAGACAAGGTTTCCGCGTCGATTGCGGACCTGATCCCGATCCTCATCGTCAGCTCAGGCCTCGCCCTCACGCTCGGCATCGGCGGTTCCCTCCTGATGGCCCGCCGGATCCGACGCCAGACATCCGGCCTCGGGCCCCGTGAGATCGGCTCGCTCCTCGAAGAACGGGAGGCGGTGCTCCACAGCATACGAGAGGGCGTCATCGTCACGGACTCGACGAACCGCATCACCCTGCTCAATGAGGAGGCGGAGGGCCTGCTCGGCCTGGACCGCTCGGCAGTGGGTCGATCCCTCGATGAGGTCATTCCGCCAGGCGCCGTCCACGAGGTCCTGAGCGGCGCCCGCCCGGGCGAGGACGAGCTGGCGGTCGCCGGTGGTCACGTGCTCGTTGTCAACCGGGTCCTGACGACGATCCGGGGCGAGACGGTTGGTGCGGTGGCCACCCTTCGCGACCGCACGGAGCTCGAACGGATCATCCGGGAGCTGGACACGGAGCGAAGCCTGGGCCATGCCCTCCGGACACAGGCCCACGAGTTCTTCAACAAGTTGCACGCGGTTAGCGGCCTGATCGAGCTCGGCAACATCGACGCCGCGGTCGAGCTGATCGCGAGCACGACCCATGTCCACCAGGACCTCGTCGATCGCGTCCGCGAGCGGATCGGCGACCCGACGCTGGCCGCGCTCCTCCTCGCCAAGGCGTCCGTCGCCTCGGAGCGCGGCGTCGACTTCCGGCTTGCCGGCGACGCGCAGCTCACTCCTGGCGCGGCCAACGCCGAGGATCTGGTCACGGTTGTGGGCAACCTCGTCGACAACGCGATCGATGCCGCTACGGGCGGCCCAAACGCCTGGGTCGAGCTTGGGATCGGCGACGCAGAGGGTGGGGTCCAGATCCGGGTGCGCGACTCAGGCGCGGGGATCACCGCCGCACAGGCGAACGAGATCTGGCGCGAGGGCTACACGACGAAGCGGGGCCTCGCCCACCATGGCATCGGGCTGGCGCTCGT
>JBEPVB010000151.1:0-4439 GCA_041691215.1 Chloroflexota bacterium | reverse complement strand
GCTCGAGCTCGGGCAGGTCGATGGGTCCCCAGCCGACGTTCTCGTCGGTCACGAACTTGAGCTTCTTGAAGAGGGTGACGAGGCTCGCGACCATGACCTCGCCGTGGACGCGACGGCCGCCCGTGGCCTGGGCCTCGGCGAAGACGTCGAGCGGCTTAAGGGTCACCGCCCGGTTGGCGTAGGTGTAGTGATCGACATCCACCTTGTGGACGTAGGCCTTGCGCTCGCCCCATTCCAGGCGATCGACGTAGTACTGGACCGAATCGTGGATGTAGATCGCCCGCTCGTGGACGAGGACCTGGGCCGAGAAGAGGTCGACCTCACCCAGGACCCGCGGCCGGTCCGGCGTCGTGTCGATGATCACGACGTTCTCGGGCGCTGCGGCGCGAAGGCTGACCTCGGAAGCCGGGAAGTTCTCGGAGCTCCAGTACCAGCGCCCGTCGCCGGCCTGGCGGACCTGGCCCTCCTCGCCGATGAACGCCAGCAGGTCGTCGGCTGGCCCGGGCCCGAAGACCTCGCCCGGCTCGAACGGCCGCTCAAAGGCAGCGCAGCGAATGTGGGCCAGGAGGACGTGGAGGTTGTCCGGGTCGATGCGGGCCTCCTCGGGCGTCCGTTCCAGGAGGAACTCGGGGTGGTGGATGACGTACTGGTCGACCGGCGACGCCGAGGCGACGAGGATCCCGACCGAGGGCTCGAGGCGGCGCCCGGCGCGCCCGAGCTGCTGCCACGTCGCCGCGACGGATCCGGGGTAGCCCGCCAGGACGGCGACGTCGAGCGAGCCGATGTCCACGCCAAGCTCGAGGGCGTTGGTCGAGACGACGCCCAGGATCTCGCCGTCCCGGAGCCCTCGCTCGATGGCCCGCCGCTCGGTGGGCAGGTAGCCGCCCCGGTAGCCGCGGATGCGCGACCGCGGGCCGAGGTGCTCGCGGAGCGCCTCTCGCAGCCCGGTCAGGAGGATCTCGACGGACGTCCGGGCCCGGCCGAAGACGATGGTCTGGCGGCCGGCCCGGAGGAAAGGCAAGGCCCAGCGCTGGGCGTGGGTGAGGGCCGAGGTCCGGGCCCCTGTCACCGAATCGAGGAGGGGCGGGTTGACCAGCAGGACGTGCCGCTCCCCGCGCGGTGCTCCGTTGCGGTCGATGAGCCGGGAGGGCCGGCCGGTCAGCTGGGCCGCCAGCTCGGCCGGATTCCCGATGGTCGCCGAGGCGCACACGATCACCGGATTCGCGCCGTAGTGGCGGCAGAGCCGCAAGAGCCGCCGGAGGACGTTCGCGACGTGGCTCCCGAACACGCCCCGGTAGGTATGGAGCTCGTCGATGACGATGACCTGGACCTGCTCGAAGAGCTGGAACCATTTCGTGTGGTGGGGAAGGATCGCGGAGTGGAGCATGTCCGGGTTGGTCACGACGACCTGGCCGGCGGTCCGGATCGCCGAGCGAATAGGGGCCGGCGTGTCGCCGTCGTAGGTCGCGGCCGAGATCGCCAGCTCGCTCGCGGCGGCCAGGGTCGCCAGCTCGGTGACCTGGTCCTGGCCGAGGGCCTTGGTGGGGAAGAGGAAGAGCGCCCGCGCCGACGGATCGTTGGCTAGCGCCTGGAGGACGGGGATCGTGTAGCACAGGGTCTTGCCCGACGCCGTCGGCGTGACCACCACGACGTCTTCGCCGGCCCTGACGGCTTCGATCGCTGCTGCCTGGTGGGTGTAGAGGGATTCGATCCCGCGACGCCGGAGGCCGGTCGCAATACGTGGATCGAGCCACCCCGGGAATGGCACCGTCTGGGCGGGTCGCGGCGGCATGATCTCGTGATGGACGACCGCCGGGGCGAGCGACGGTTCCTCGAGCAGCCGGGCCAGCACGGCATCCGTTCCTGCCGGGGCATAGGTGCGCATGGCTTGACCTCCATATCGAACAAGTGTTCGAGCGAGCGTACACCAGCCTGCCGGTGGCCCGTGCCACCTCGTGTGGCACGGGCCGTTTACCGATCGCAACCCGTTCTTGACATGGCAGCTACCAGTTAGCTACCCTCGCTAAGCCATGGCGACCCCGACCGACCCCGAGCCGCCCGACAGCCCGACCGACCCGGGCGTGGCGGATCCCGAGGTCCGCGGCGACCTTTCGGCGATTCCGACCTTCCTCCGCGGCCGGGCGACGGACGGAGACCAGGACGGGCTCCCACGGCTACCCGTCCGGACCATCCAGCGGACGCCGCCGGTCCCAGCGGAGATTCCGGGCTTGACGTCGATGCCGCTGGCCGGTATCTCGCCCCGCCGGCTCCTCCAGATCGTGGCCATCGTGGCCATCGCCTGGGGTGTCGTCTCGTTCGGCCGGCAGGTGGCCTCGGCCACGGCTGCCTCGGCCCATGCGGCCGACCTTCGCGGCGCCAACGCCCAGCTCCAGGACCAAGTCAGCGCGATGCAGCGCGAGCTGACCCTCATCCAGGAGCGCCGCTACATCGACCAGCAGGCCCGGGCCTATCGCCTCGGCACGGCCCGGGAGATCCCGTTCGTCCTCGCGGCCGGCGCCCCGGCCCTCGGGGCAGACGCGCCAGGCTCCGCCTCGAACCGCCTCGGGGCGCCGGTCGACACCGGTAGCCCCCTCGACCACTGGCTGGCCCTCCTCTTCGGTCCCGGCTGACCCGGCGCCGTCACGCCGGCCCGGGTTGGGCCTGGTCCCGGCCGAGCCCTGCGCGCCAGGATCGATGCGGGGCGTGCGGTAGAATCGGCTTCGCGGCGGAGTAGCTCAGTGGTAGAGCAGGGGACTCATAAGCCCTTGGTCGGTGGTTCAAATCCGCCCTCCGCTACCAACCTGAAACGCCAACGACCCTCGGCAGACTGCCGGGGGTCGTCCGATTCGAAGCAGCATCCGGACAGGCTGGCCATCCGTATCCATGACCACAGGGTCGACTCGACCTCGCTCTCAGCGGGCTCAGGGAAACCCGGCGCTATACTCGCCCGCGGGACCGGCTGGATGGCCGGCCCGTTCCGACCGGAGGCTCATTCTTGAATCCCAGGTTCATGCGCAACGGCGCGCTGATGCTCGTCCTCGCCCTCGGGGTCGCGGCACTCCTCTACACGTGGCTCAACCAGTCAACCAGCACCCAGACCCAGGGCTACGGGACCTTCCTCACCCAGGTCGCCGACGGCCAGGTCAAGAAGGTCGTCCAACGGGCCGACACCCTGACCGTGACCAAGACCGACGCGTCGACGTACACAGTCACCATCCCGAGCGTCCTTACCCAGGTCGTCGCCGACATGCGGCAGGCCACGACGGATGCCGGCAAGACGTTCGATCCCGGGATCTACGGCGCGGAGCCCGCGCCGGACAACGGCTGGCTCCTGACCGCGGTCAGCGTGGTCCTGCCCCTCGTGGTCATCGGGGCCTTCATCTACTTCATGATGCGCCAGGCCCAGGGGACGAATAACCAGGCCCTCAGCTTCGGCAAGAGCCGGGCCCGGATGTTCCTCGGCAACAAGACCGTCGTGACCTTCGCCGACGTGGCAGGGGTCGACGAGGCCAAGACGGAGCTCCAGGAGGTCGTGGAGTTCCTGAAATTTCCCGAGAAGTTCAATACCCTGGGCGCCCGCATCCCGCGGGGCGTGCTCCTGGTGGGCCCTCCCGGCACCGGCAAGACGCTGATGGCCCGGGCCGTGGCCGGTGAGGCCGGGGTGCCCTTCTTCAGCATCTCGGGCTCGGAGTTCGTGGAGATGTTCGTGGGCGTCGGCGCCAGCCGCGTCCGCGACCTGTTCGACCAGGCCAAGCGCAATTCGCCGTGCATCGTCTTCGTCGACGAGATCGACGCGGTCGGCCGCCAGCGCGGCGCCGGCCTCGGCGGCAGCCATGACGAGCGGGAGCAGACCCTCAACCAGATCCTCGTCGAGATGGACGGCTTCGACACCAACACGGGCGTCATCGTCGTGGCCGCCACGAACCGCCCCGACGTCCTCGATCCGGCCCTCCTGCGGCCCGGCCGCTTCGACCGCCAGGTCATCCTGGACCGGCCGGACATGAAGGGCCGGGTGGCGATCCTCAAGGTCCACATCAAGGGCAAGCCCCTCGACAAGACCGTTTCGATCGAGGACCTCGCCCGCCAGTCGCCGGGCTTCTCCGGAGCGGATCTGGCCAACCTCGTCAACGAGGGCGCGATCCTCGCCGCCCGCCGCAACAAGAAGGTCATCGCGATGCCCGAGTTCGAGGAGGCCCTCGAGCGGATCGTGGCCGGCCCCGAGCGGAAGTCGCGGATCATCTCCGATGCCGAGAAGCTCGTCATCGCCTATCACGAGGGCGGCCACGCGGTCGTCCAGCGGATCCTTCCGAAATGCGATCCGGTGACCAAGGTCACCATCGTCAGCCGGGGCATGGCCCTCGGCTACACGATGGCCCTGCCGACCGAGGACCGCTACCTCCAGTCGAAGTCCGAGTTCGAGGACAAGATCGCCGGCCTGC
>JBEPVB010000150.1:0-4622 GCA_041691215.1 Chloroflexota bacterium | reverse complement strand
CTTCGACTCCAGGACCTGGGCGTACTCGTTGTAGGTCATCGCCTCGGCGGCGTCGAGATCGCCCTTCAGGAAGGCGTCCATCGTGAAGTCCTGGGTGACGATCGTGACGTCGCCGGCCTTGGCCGGATCGATGCCGTTCTTGCTCATTGCCGCGTAGAGCTCGGCCTCGTTTCCGAAGCCCCAGGTGCCGACCTTCTTGCCTTTCCAGTCGGTCGGGGCAGTAATGTTCTTGTCCTTGAACGACAGCTCCGTCGTGCCCGAGCGCTGGAAGACCTGGCCGATGACCTGGACGTCGGCGCCGGATTCTCGCGAGGCCAGCATCTTGGGCACCCACGAGATCCCGAATTCGGCGTTGCCGCCGGCGACGACCGTCGCGGGCACGATGTCGACCGCGCCGGGCAGGATCTGGAGGTCGATGCCCTCCGCCTTGTAGAAGCCCTGGGCCACCGCTGCGTAGTAGCCGGCGAACTGGGCCTGTGGGACCCACTGGAGCTGGAGCCGGACCTTCGTCAGGCTGCCTGTCGGGGTGCCGGTCGAACAGCCGACGGCCCCGAACATGGCCGCCGCCACGAGCACGGCGAACTTGCGCTTGAACCGCATCGCATCTCTCCTCTGGGCGCTCGAGGGCCCTGGTGCTGGCTGCCGTGCGGTCTGGTCCGCTCGGCCCTCCTCCGTCCGCGCGCCTTCCTGGCGCCTCAGCGGAACCTCGCCAGTCTACCGACGCGGGCGACCGCCCGAAGGTCCGATCATCCGCGCGGCGCGGATCGGTCGGCGGCCCACGGAGCGACGAGGCGCTCCGCGAGCACTACCAGGACGTACAGCCCGATGCCCATGGCACAGGCATAAATGATCGCCGCCCACGAGCGTTCGAAGTTGAGATACGACGTGTAGGTCACGATGTACTGGCCGAGGCTGACCTTGGGCGCGCCGAAGTATTCGCCGATGACCGCGCCGATCGTGGCCAGGGTGGCCGAGACACGGAGGGCCGTGAACACGTACGGGACGGCCGCTGGAACGCGCACCTTGACGAAGATTTCGAGGTCCGTTGCGGCATACGAGCGCATCAGCTCGATCGTCGCGGCCGGCGCGCTGAGGAGCCCGCGAACGGTGTTGATCATGACCGGGAAGAAGCACAGGGCCGCGGCGACCATCATCTTCGAGAGCTGCTTGTCGAGCCCGAAGAGGTTGTTGAAGACCGGCGCGAAGGCGATGATGGGGATGGAGTTGACCGCGACGGCAAAGGGCATGACCGACTCGCGGAAGCCGGCGAAGCGGGCGGTCACGGCGCCCGCGAGCAGGCCGCCGATCACGCCGATCAGAAGGCCCCCGATCACCTCGGTCAGGGTGTAGGCGGCGGCCGAGGTGATCTCAGCGAAATGCGCCCGCCAGGCGTCGAAGATGGCCAAGGGTCGGGGCAGGATGAACTGCTGGATCGAGAAGACGCGGACGACCAGCTCCCAGGCGACGAGGGCGCCGACGAAGACCACGGCGGCGGGCAGCCATTCGCGGAGCCGATCGGCCAGCGATGGACCCCGCGCGATCGGGGGGAGGGCCGTGACGTCCATCACCCCGAGAGCCCCTCGGCGCGGATCCGGGCGGCCCCGACGGGCGATGTCCGCTCGCCCCGCCGGAGCGCCTCGCGGACGCTCGTGACGAGCTCGAAGTAGCGATCCAGCTCGCGCGTCTCAACGTCGCGCCGGCGGGGCAGGTCGATGTCGATGATGTCCGTGATCCGGCCCGGGCGGGCCGACATGACCACGACCCGGGTCGAGAGGAAGACCGCCTCGGGAATCGAGTGGGTCACGAAGACCACGGTCGTCCCGGTCCGCTCCCAGATCCGGAGCAGCTCCAGGTTCATCCGCTCGCGGGTCATCTCGTCGAGGGCGCCGAAGGGCTCGTCCATGAGGAGGATCGCCGGGCCCAGGGCGAGGGCCCGGGCGATCGCGACCCGCTGCTGCATACCGCCCGAGAGCTGCCAGGGCTGATGGCCGGTGAACTCGCCGAGCTCGACGAGGTCGAGCATCTCCCGGGCTCGAGCCGCCCGCTTGGGTCCGGGCATGCCGGTGATCTCGAGGGGCAGCTCCACGTTGCGCTGGACTGTCCGCCAGTCGAACAGGACCGGCGCCTGGAAGACCATGCCGTAGTCCCGGTCCCGCCGGGCGCGCTCGGCCGGCTTGCCGTTGACCAGGACGGTCCCCTCGGTCACCGGCGTCAGGTCACCGACGACCCGCAGGAGCGTCGACTTGCCGCAGCCCGACGGGCCGATCAGGGACACGAACTCGCCCTTCCGGATGGTCAGGTCGACCTGGGACAGCGCCTGCACCCGACTCGTGGCCGTCGGGCCGGATCCGAAGACCTTCGACACTCCGCCCAGCTCGACGACGAGGCCGGTCGCGGAGGGCGTCCGCGACGCGGCGGATTCGGGGCGGCTGGGGACGGCTTCGGTCATGCGGGCGCTCCAGGATCATTCGGTCGGTAGGTGCGAAGGAAACGTCGCTCGGCGATGACAACGAGCACGAAGCACGCGATCCCCAGGAGCGCCGCGATGACGATCGCGGCCCACAGGGCGCCGGGTTGGATGGAGTAGTACTGCATGGCGTCGAGGAGCTGGCCCGCCAGGCCGTCCCGGACACCCGACGGCAGCTCCCCGACGATCGCGCCGACAACCGAAGCCGTCGCCGCGATCTTGAAGGCGGTGAAGAGGTATGGCGCCGCCGCCGGCAGCCGTAGGCGCAGCAGGATCTCGCGGTCCGTGGCGGCGTAGGAGCGCATCAGCTCAAAGGCCCGCGGATCGGCCGAGCGCATGCCTCGAACGGCCGCGATCGTGACCGGGAAGAAGGTCAGGTAGCCGGCCACGATCGCGATCCCGAACCAGCCTGCCTTGAGCCCAACCACGATGACCGGGGCGACGGCCACGATCGGAACCGTCTGGCTGGCGACCAGGAGGGGCACGAGCGAGCGCTCGAGGATCCGGACGTGGATGAGGACGACAGCCAGCCCAAGCCCGAGGGAGGCCCCGAGGACGAAACCGGCGAGGGCGCCTCGAAAGGTGAAGAGGGCCGCGCCCAGGAGCGAGACGACCCCCGGGACGCCCGCCGAATCGCGCTTGACGAACGCCTCGAGGATGAGCCAGACGTGCGGGAAGTTGAGATCGCTGAAGAACTTCCAGGCGAACGGCGGATGGTGCTGGATGGAGACCGGGAAGCCGAGGATCGACGTTACCCGCCAAGGGTCCCCGCCAAGCCATTTGGCGCCTTCCCAGACGACGAGGATCCCGACGATGATCGCCAGCGTGCCGAGCGCCGGCCGGAGCCTCGAGCGAGGCGAGCCGGGTCTCCACCAGGCAGTCGGCGCCGCGAGCGCATCGAGGTCGTCGCCCAGCTCGGCCTCCGCCTCGTTGAGAGCGGGGTCCGGCGGGTGCTGATCCTGGGGGAGCGGTTTGGAGGCCACGCCGTCAGCGATCGTGTTCGCGGGCTAGCCGGTGACCGCCTGGTCGGAGATCTCGAGGGCCGCATCGATGACCTCGAAGCCCTCGGCCAGCTGGGCCTCGCTGATGCACAGCGGCGGATTCGTGTGGATGGAGTTGTTGCTGACCATGCAGTAGACGCCGTGCTCACGGAGGTACTTGCCGATCGCCTTCATCTCGTCGCTCGTGCCGTTGAACGGCGTCAGGGGTGTCCACGGGTCGCGGCTCCGGACGAGGTCCAGGATCCCGAACAGGCCCAGGTTCCGCGTCGCGCCCACGGACGGGTGCTTCGCAGCCAGGCGCTGGTGGTGCGAGCGCATGACCCCGTCGAGGCGGGCCGCGTTCTCGATGAGGCCGTCCTCCTCGTAGACCCGGATCGTGGCCAGGGAGGCGGCCAGGCTGATGGGGTGGGAGCTGTAGGTCAGGCCGCCGTAGAACATCTTCGACTCGAAGGCATCGGCGATGTGCTGGCGCATGGCCACGGCGCCCAGAGGCAGGTACGAGCTGGTGAGGCCCTTGGCCACCGTCATGAGATCGGGCGTGACGCCCCAGTGGTCGACAGCGAACCACTTGCCGGTCCGTCCGAAGCCGGCCATGACCTCGTCGGCGACCATGAGGATCCCGTGCCGGTCGCAGATCTCTCGGACGCCCTGGATGTAGCCGTCGGGCGGGATGAGGATGCCGTTCGTGCCGACGATGGTCTCGAGGAAGACGGCCGCGATCGTCTGCGGACCCTCGTAGCGGATGACGTCCTCGAGCCCCTGGAGGGATTCGGCCACGGGCCGCGGCTCGGCTTCGCCCCAGCGATGCGTGTCCGGGTAGCGGACGACGCCGACGATGCCCGGCTCGTTGGCCCAGCGCCGCGGATCGCCGGTCAAGGTCATCGCCCCGAGCGTCGCGCCGTGGTAGGCGCGGTAGCGGGCGAGGATCTTCTGGCGGCCCGTGAAATGGCGGGCGAACTTGATCGCGTTCTCAATGGCCTCGGCGCCGCCGAGGGTGAAGAAGACCTTGTTCATGTCGCCCGGCAGGATCTGGGCGAGCTTCTGTCCGAGCCGGCCGCGGATCTCGGTGGCGAAGGCCGGCTGGACGTACTGCAGCTGGAGCGCCTGCTCGGTGATCGCGTCGATGACCCGACGGTCCCCATGGCCGATGTTCA
>JBEPVB010000149.1:0-4640 GCA_041691215.1 Chloroflexota bacterium | reverse complement strand
GGAGCTGCGCGATCAGCTCACCCGGGCAATGCAGCGCGTCCCCGAGCTGGCCGATCGGGAGCTGTCGTTCACGGCCCTCTCCGGCGGGATCACCAACCGCAACTTCCTGGTCGTGGCCGAGGGCGCCGCCGATCGCTACGTGATCCGCCTGGCCGGCAACGACACCCACCTCCTCGGAATCTCCCGGGAGGTCGAGCACGCGGCCACGGTCGCCGCCGCGGGCGTCGGCGTCGGGCCGGAGGTCGTGGCCTTCGTCCGGCCGGAGGGCTACCTGGTCACGAAGTTCATCGTCGGCCGGCCGGTCTCCGACGAAGCCGTCCACCGCCCCGAGACCATCCGTCGGGTCGCCGATTCGATCCGCCGCGTCCATGACGGCCCGGCCATCCCGGGCCTCTTCGTGCCCTTCCGGATCGTCGAGGCGTACCGGGCGCTGGCGATGGCCAGGGGCGTCCCGATCCCGCCCGCGTACGAGCGCTCGATGGCCATCGCTCGTCGCATCGAGCTCGCCTTCCTGGCCGCCCCGATCGAGCTCCGCCCGTGCCACAACGACCTCCTCAACGCCAACTTCATCGATGATGGGGAGCGGATCCGGATCGTCGACTGGGAGTACGCCGGCCTGGGCGATCCCTTCTTCGACCTCGGCAACTTCTCGGTGAATCACGGCCTCGGCCCGGACGAGGACGCCGTCCTGCTCGAGGCCTACGAGGGCGAGGCACGGGCCTCGCGGGCGGCCCGGCTGCACCTGATGCGGATCGCCTCGGACTTCCGGGAGGCCATGTGGGGCGTCCTGCAGCAAGGCATCAGCGTCCTCGACGTCGACTTCGTGGCCTACGCGGCCGAGCACTTCGACCGCCTGCTGGCGAATGCCTCGGCACCGACGTTCGAGCGCGCCCTCCGCGACGCCGCGGACGGCTAGGCGGAGCCCGCCGGATGGTGGACCAGGCCCGCGTCGTCGTCATCGGCGGCGGGATCACGGGCTGCAGCGTCGCCCTCCACCTCGCCGAGGCGGGCTGGACCGACGTCCTCCTGGTCGAGAAGGCCCAGCTGACCGCGGGCTCGACGTGCCAGGCGGCGGGCCTGGTGACGATGTTCAACCCGTCCAACACGATGATGCGGTTCCGCCGCTACAGCGTGGAGCTGTACCAGCGGCTGGGCGTCTTCGAGCGGGTCGGCAGCCTCCGCCTGGCGTCCTCGACCGAGCAGCTCCGGGAGCTCGAACGAACGGCCAGCCGGGCCCGTGGGATCGGGTTCGACGCAGGCGTCATCGGGCCCGAGGCGGCCCGTGCCCTGATGCCGGCCGTGTCCCCGGACTCCCTGTACGGCGCCGTGCACATCCCCGGCGACGGCCACCTGGATCCCCACACGGCGACACACGCCGTCGCCGATGCCGCCCGCGCGCTTGGAGTCCGGTTTCGGCTCAACAGCCGGGTGACGGGCTTCGAGCTGTCACCGGCGCGAGCGGTGCGCC
The DNA here is from genome assembly GCA_041691215.1 of Chloroflexota bacterium. Lineage (GTDB taxonomy): Bacteria > Chloroflexota > Limnocylindria > Limnocylindrales > CSP1-4 > UBA5189. Next base: position 3,172 of record JBEPVB010000149.1, on the reverse strand, counting down.
GGGTCCTGACCGATGGCGGCCCCATCGACGCCGAGCACGTCGTCAACGCGGCTGGCATGTGGGCGCCCCAGGTGGCGGCGATGGTCGGCGCATTCGTGCCGTCCACGCCGGTTGACCATCAGCACGTCGCCCTCAAGGCCGTGCCCGGTTACGAGCTGCCCCGGGATATGCCCTGCTTCAGGGATCCCGACAACCTCGTCTACGGCAAGAGCGAGCACGGGGGGATGGTCTTCGGCGGCTATGAGGCCGAGCCCAACACCCGCTGGCTCGACGGCGTGCCATGGGAGCACGCGGCCCGGTCCCTGCCGCCCGACTGGGAGCGCTTCGGACCCCTGATGGCCGGGGCGATTCGCCGGTTCCCGTTCCTGGCGGATGCCGAGGCCATCCGCCTCGTCTGTCATCCCGACGCCATGACCCCGGACTCGAATCCGCTCCTGGGACCGTTGCCGGGGGTCCGTGGCTTCTGGGTCGCGGCCGGCCTTTCCCTGAACGGGTTCGGCGGTGGCGGCGGGATCGGGCGGGCGATCGCAGGCTGGATGACGGCGGGCGACCCGGGCGTCGATGTGGCGCCGTACCGGGCCTGGCGGTTCGCCGACACCTACCGTGATTCCGTCTGGTCCGCCGGCCTGGCCCGGGAGGCCTATGCCGACTACTACCGGCTGCGGTTCCCCTACGACGCCGACGAGGCCGGCCGGCCTCATCGGCGGTCCGCCCTCCATGGCCGTCTCCAGGAGGCGGGTGCCGAGTTCGGGACCAAGGCCGGCTGGGAGCGGGCCGATCTGCATCGGCCCGGCCAGGCCTGGCGGCGGGCAGGGCGGCTGCCGCGAGAGACCGGCTGGCGTCAGCCCGAGTGGTTCGAGCGGGTGGGGGAGGAGCACCGCGCCGTCCGCGAGCGAGCGGGGATGATCGACCTCAGCTCGTTCGGCAAGATCGACGTTCGGGGTCCCGGCGCCCTGGCCCTCATGCAGCGGGTCTGCGCCAACGACGTCGATCGCCCGATCGGCTCGGCCATCTACGGCCAGTTTCTCGACCCGCGGGGCGGGATGCTGGCCGATGTCACGACCACCCGCTTGGCCGAGGACCGTTTCCGGGTCCTGACCGGGGCCGGCTACCTGGCGACGGACATGGGCTGGATCCGGGCCAACGTCGTCGACGCCGATGGCCCGGTCGAGATCGACGACGTCACCGATGACTGGACGGTCATCGGGTTGTGGGGACCGCGGGCCCGGGACATCCTTGGGGCGACGACGAGCGATGACGTCTCAGATGCCGGGAGCCCGCTCCGTACGGCCCGCGAGATCCACGTGGGGCCGGCCGCCGCAGTCTGCCTGGCCACCCGGATCAGCTACGCCGGCGAGCTGGGCTGGGAGCTGACCGTCGCCCCAGAGTGGGCGGTCGCGGTCTGGGACGCCATCGTGGCGGCGGCCGCAAGCATCGGCGCCGGCCTCGAGCCGATCGGCTACCGAGCCCTCGAGTCGCTCCGCCTGGAAAAGGGCTTCCGGTACTACGGGGCCGAGCTGACGATGCAGGACTCGCCATTCGAGGCTGGTATGGCGCCCTTCATCCGGCTGGCGAAGGGGGACTTCATCGGTCGGGACGCGCTGGTTGCGGCTGACGCCAGTGGGGCGATCGGGGCGGCGCGGCGCCTCCGGACCGTGACCATCGGCAGCGACGCCTGGCTGCCCATCTACGGCGGCGAGGCGGTCCGGATCAACGGCGAGGTCGTCGGCCGGCTCAGGAGCGCCGCCTTCGGCCACACGGTGGGCCGCACCGTCGGCACGGTTTACCTGCCGGCGGACGTCGCCGAGGGAACGCCGATCGAGGTCGACGTCTTCGATGGCCGTGAGGCCGGGGCCGTTGCCGCCGACGTCCTCCACGACCCGACGGGCGCCCGGATGCGCGCCTAGGGACGACCCGCGCCGGCGCCGCTCGTCGCAGCCAGCCAGCTTTCGAAGTCGGGGCCGTCGATCATGGCCTGGGCCCGCGTCCAGCGCTCTACCGCCCAGCCCCAGAAGTCGTAGTCGATCGGGGAGATGCGAGCCTGGATGGCGGCCCAGAGCGTCCAGCCGACGTCGGACATGACCATCTGGAGCCGGCACCGCGCCAGCAGGGCCGCCGACGCCGAGCCGAAGTAGGCGACCACGAGCTCGATGAGGCGAGGCTCATCGAATCCCAGCTCCTGGGCGGTGTTCCCGATCTCGAAGGCCGGGTCGTTGTTGCCGCTGTACTCGTAGTCGACGATCCAGAGGTTGCGGCCGTCGTCGAGGTAGTTCTCGGCAAGGAGGTCGTTGTGGCAGGGGACCGTGGCCGCCGGCCGGGCGGCAAGGGCCGCCGCGATCCGGGGCACGGCCCCGAGATGCTCGCGATAGCCCACCGGCACGCGGATCTTGCGGTCATCGATGACCCCCAGGTAGCGTCCGGCGAGGTCGACCATGTCGAAGTCGTCGCGGAACCGGGGCCCCGCGTGAAGGGGCCGGAGGGCCGCCGCGATCCGGGTCGGTGCGCCCGGCGCCTGGAAGGTGGCGTTCGACATCGTCCTCGCCTCGAGCCACTCGAGGACGACCACGTTCCAGGCCGGCAGGTCGAAGAGGACCCGTGCTCCGACCCCGGCCTCCGCGGCGGCCCGGCTGTTGTGGAGCTCGTTGGCCCGATCGACGGCCAGCAGGTCCGTGCCCGGGCCGGGGATCCGGACGAACGCCGGGACGCCGTCGACCACCACCCGGTAGTTCCGGTTCGTGAGCCCGCCGGCGATCGGCTCGGCCGTAACCTCTCGACCCGCCCAGGCGGGCACGGCGGCGATGACGTCCTCGATCGACGGCTCCACGGTGGGCACCTCTGGCAGCGAACCCGGCCCGGAGGGTACACGAGCCAACGAGGGCCACGGGCGCCCGCCGCGCTGGGTACCCTGTCGAGGTCGGGATGAGGTTCGCGACTGGGAGGCCGAACGAATCGTGGAGCAGGCCAGGGCGGTGATCATCGGTGGCGGCGTGGGCGGCACGTCGATCGCCTACCACCTGGCCGAGCTCGGCTGGACCGACATCGTCCTCGTCGACCGGGCCGAGCTGACATCCGGCTCCACGTTCCATAGCGCGGGTCTGGTCGGCCAGCTCCGCTCCAGCGTGACCCTGACCCGGATGATGATGTACGGGGCGGCCCTCTACCGGCGCCTCTC
>JBEPVB010000148.1:0-4857 GCA_041691215.1 Chloroflexota bacterium | reverse complement strand
CGCCCGGCCGGAGCTTCTTGTAGACCTCGATGAGCGCCTCGGCCGGCGTCCGGGTCACGTCCTTGTCGAGGGTGTTGGCGATAAAGGGGTGCTCGGGATCGATGTCGACCGGGCTGAAGAGGGCCGCGATCTCGTCATTGGTCTCGTAGCCCACGGCCCGGAGCAGGGTCGTTGCCGCGATCTTGCGCTTGCGGTCGACCTTGACCCAGAGCTGGTCCTTGTTGTTGGTCTCGAACTCGAGCCAGGCGCCCCGGTTCGGGATCACCTTGGCGCTGAAGAGCATCCGGCCCGAGGCGGGATCCTCGAGCTCGCTGTAGTAGACGCCCGGGGAGCGGACGAGCTGGCTGACGACGACGCGCTCGGCGCCGTTGATGACGAAGGTCCCCAGGTCGGTCATCCACGGGTAGTCGCCCATGTAGACGCGCTGGCGCTGGATCTCGCCGGTCTCCTTGATGAGGAGCTCGACGTTGACGTAGAGCGGCCTGCTGAACGTCAGGTCCTTGGTCCGGCACTCCTCCTCGGAGTACTTGGGGTCCCCGAACTCGTAGTCCAGGAACTGGAGCTCCATGACCTTGCCGGTGAAGTCCTTGATCGGACTGATCTCGTCGAAGAGCTCCCGGAGCCCTTTCTCGATGAACCACTGGAACGACTCCAGCTGGAGCTCGATCAGGTTGGGAACGGGCAGGACCTCGGGGATCCGGGCGTAGCGCTTGCGCACCGTGGCCGGGTTCGAGAGGGTCGACGACTCAGCAGCAGACAGCATGAACGACCGCTCCTTGACGGAGGACGTGGGGAAGGGAAAGGGCCGGGCTCACAGAACGGCTAAGGATACCGCGAATCCTTGCGATGTCAAACGCTTCGACCCTCGGCAGGCAGCGACGGCGAGCCCGCCCGGGGCGGTCCGGAGGGGCTCGCGCGGTGTGCGGGGTTGCGTTCGAAACGTTGGGCCGGCTCTCCCGAATCATTCGCGACGTTCTGGCGGCCCCAGGCCAAGTCGGCGTCGAAGACGCGAGCCATGGCCCGCGGACGACAACGCCGGCCTGGGGATTGCCAGGACGCCGCTACTTGATCTCGACCTTGGCACCCTGCTCTTCGAGGGCGGCCTTGATCTTCTCGGCCTCGTCGCGAGCCACGCCCTCCTTGACGGCCTTGGGCGTCGCGTCGACAAGGTCCTTGGCCTCCTTGAGGCCGAGGCCGGTGAGCTCGCGAACGACCTTGATGACCGGGATCTTGTTGGGCCCGATCTCGACGATCGTCGCGGTGAACTCGGTCTGCTCTTCGGCGACCGGGGCGGCCTCCGCGGCAGCCGCGGTCGGTGCGGCCGCGGCGGCGACGGGAGCCGCAGCGGTGACACCGAACTTGTCCTCGAACTTCTTCTTGAACTCGGAGAGCTCGAGGACGGTCATCTTCTCGAACGCCTCGAGGAGCTGGTCAGGGGTAACGGTTGCCATCTGGATCTATCTCCTGGTGGTGGTCCTGGGGTTGGGAGTCGGTGACGTCAGGCGGCGGCCGAACGCTGGTCGGCCAGGGCGGCGATGAGGCCGGCCACGTCGCGCAGCGGTGCGTCGAAGAGGCCCGCTGTGGTGGCCATCGGAGCGGCAAATGCGCCGGCGATCTGGCTGAGCAGCACATCCCGCGGGGGCAGCGTTGCGAGCCTGGTCACGCCGTCGGCGTCGATGGCTCGATCGCCGAGCAGGCCGCCGGTGATGCGGACCTGCTTGAACGGCCGCATCGCGTCGATGACGGCCTTGGCCGTCGCCGCCTCGTCCGTACCGAAGGCGATGGCCGTCGGACCGACGAGGAGGGAATCGAGGGCCGTTCCCCGCGTGTCGGACGCGGCGATCTTGAGGAGCCGGTTCTTGATGACCTTGTACGTCACGGCCTGCTTGCGCAGGCTCCGTCGGATCTCGGCGATGTCCTTGACCGTGAGACCCCGGTACTCCGAGACGATCAGCGTCGAGCTGCGGCTGAGCTGCTCGCGCAGCTCTTCGACCGTTCGTCGCTTGGCCTCGGTCGGCATGGTGCCCTCCGTGGTACGGCGCGCAACCGGCGCGCAGCGGTGGGCGCTCGGCGTTGCCGCCGGAGCCCCTGCGACGGTCGCCCCATCGGGGCGATGCCATGACCGCAGGGGATCGCGCCCGCCCGCGAGGGCGGAGGCCTTCGTTCCTGCCTCGGCGTGGTTGCCGTCGTCCCCGGGCGGCTGCCCGGTCCGGTCCGGTGGATCAAGTCGCGAACGTCACCCTAGGGTGGCGCTCAACCGACCCACGCTGTCTTGAGCGGTCCGTCGATATCGATTTTAGGCGACACGCCTCTCGGCCGTCACCACGTCTGTTGGGCGGGAGATCGCCCGCCGGCGAAGGCGATCAGGCCGCGGCTGCCGCGGCGAGGACGCCCGGGATGTCGACATGGATACCCGGCCCCATCGTCGAGGCGATGGTCAGGGTCTTGAGGTAGGTGCCCTTGGCGCCTGCCGGCTTGGCCCGGTTGATGGCGTCGACGAGGGTCGCCAGGTTCGCCACCAGCTCGTCGGCACCGAAGCTGGCCCGGCCGACTGGGACGTGGACGATGCCGGCCTTGTCCACCTTGAACTCGACGCGCCCGCCCTTGACCTCGCGGACGGCCCGATCGAGATCGAAGGTGATCGTCCCGGCCTTGGGGTTCGGCATCAGGCCGCGGCGGCCGAGGATCTTGCCGAGCCGCCCGACCTGGCCCATCTGGTCGGGCGTTGCGAGGGCGACGTCGAACTCGAGCCAACCGGCCTCGATCTTCTTGACCAGGTCCTCCGACCCGACCTCGTCCGCGCCGGCCTTCAGGGCCTCCTGGGCCTTCTCGCCCTGGGCGAAGACCGCGACCCGGACGACCTTGCCCGTGCCGTGCGGCAGGACCACGGTGCCCCGGACCATCTGGTCGGCATGGCGGGGGTCGACCCCGAGGCGGATGTGCGCCTCGATCGAGGCGTCGAAGGCGACCTTCGAGGTGTCCTTGACGAGCTGGGCCGCCTCGGGCGGGCTGTAGGCCCGCTCGCGGTCCACGAGCTTGGCCGACTCGGTGTACTTCTTGCCGTGCTGTGCCATTGGTTTCGTCTCCATTTCGACCGGGGCTGCCGGTCTCCCCCGTTTCGTGGGGTGGTCGCCGATCGGGAGGACCGGACCTTTGACTCGCGGCCCTAGCCGACGACCTCGATGCCCATGCTCCGGGCGGTCCCCTCGATCATCCGAGCGGCCGCTTCGACATCGTTGGCGGACAGATCCGCCATCTTGATTGCCGCGATCTCGCGGAGCTGGTCGCGGGTGACCCGGCCGACGGACTCCCGCTTGGTGGTGGCCGCGCCCTTGTCGACCCCGGCCGCCTTGCGAAGGAGGTCCGCGGCCGGCGGGGTCTTGAGGATGAACGTGAACGAACGGTCCTCGAAGATCGTGATCTGGGCGGGGATGATCTGGCCGAGCTTGTCGGCCGTCTTCTCGTTGTAGGTCTTGGTGAACTCGACGATGTTGATCCCGTGCGGGCCCAGCGCCGTGCCGACCGGCGGGGCGGGCGTCGCCTTGCCGGCGGGCAGCTGGAGCGTAAGCACGATGCGGACTTTCTTGGCCATGGTTCCGGCTTCCTCCTAGAGCTTCTCTACCTGGAGGAAATCGAGTTCCACCGGTGTTTCGCGGCCGAAGATGCTGACCAGGACCTTGACCTTGTTGCGCTCGGGATTGACCTCGTCGACCGTGCCGATGAACTCGGAGAACGGCCCATCGGTGACGCGGACGCTCTGGCCCTTGGTGAAGGCCACGCGGTACTTCGGGGTCTCGACGCCCATGTGCCGGAGGATCTGCTTGACCTCGGTCTCGTCGAGCGGGATGGGCTCGCTCCGGACGCCCGGGATGTTCGAGCCGCCGACGAAGCTGGTCACCCCGGGGGTGTTCCGGACGACGAACCAGCTGTCGGGGTCGAGGATCATCTCGACCAGGACGTAGCCGGGGTAGACCTTCTTCTGGACGGTGTGGCGCTGGCCCTGCCGGATCTCGATCTCGTCCTCCATGGGGACCAGGACCTGGAAGATCCGGTCCTCCATGCCCATGGATTCGATGCGGTGCTCGAGGTTGGCCTTGACCTTGTTCTCATAGCCCGAGTAGGTGTGGATCACGTACCACCGCTTCTCGGGGACCTTGGCCTCGGCCTCGGTCATCGCCCCGCTCATGCGAGGGCCTTCGTGAGGAAGCCGATCACGCCCTGGAAGAGACGGTCGAAGACGAAGACGTACATCCCGACGGCGATGCTCACGGCAAAGACGAGCACGGTCAGGTTGCGGGTCTGCTCGACCGTCGGCCAGGAGACCTTCTTCAGCTCTGAAACCGCTTCGGCGAGGAAGCGGCGCATTCGGGTCACAGTCGTTCTTCTCAGCTAGCTTGCGTTACTTCGTTGGTCTCCGAGGCGGAGGCCGCGGTCCTCGAGGCCATCCGTCCGAGGATTGTGGCAGGGGCGATAGGACTCGAACCTACAACCGCTGGTTTTGGAGACCAGTGCTCTGCCAATTGAGCTACACCCCTGCGGAGCGCGCTGCCGGCTACTTGGCCTCCCGATGGAGGGTGTGCTTCCGACAGCGAGGACAGTACTTGTTGAGCTCGATCCGGTTGGGATCGTTCTTCTTGTTCTTGCGCGTCGTGTAGGTCCGCTCCTTGCACTCGGTGCAGGCGAGCTGGATCGTGGGACGCGCTTCGACTCTCGCCATCGGTTACTCGGTGATGCTCGTGATCGCGCCGGCGCCGACGGTCCGGCCACCCTCGCGGATGGCGAAGCGCTGGCCGGTCTCCAGGGCGATCGGGGTGATGAGCTCGACGCTCATCTCGACGTTGTCGCCGGGCATGACCA
>JBEPVB010000147.1:0-4877 GCA_041691215.1 Chloroflexota bacterium | reverse complement strand
GCGCGGCGATCCGAGCGCGGCGGTTACGGCGCGGCGGTCACCGCACCGTTGATCTCGGGGCCGGCGGCCCCATTGGCGAGGTAAGCGTCGATCGAGGCCTGCAGGCCAACGTCGGCCTGGGCCCTCTCCGACAGGAGCCACTTCGTCTCGAGGACGTCGCAATAGGCCTGGATAGCGTCGCCGCCCGGCCCGATGACCTCCTCCAAGCGCCCGAGGGCGGGCTCGTAGACATCGGTCAGCCAGCGGGTCGCGGCTTGGTGCGAACGGACCGATCGCCGTTCGCCGCGCTCCAGCCAGGCGCTGTACTCGTGGAGGTCATTGAGCAGCAGCCGTGCCTGGCCCTCGAGGGCATGCAGGCCCGTGAGGCGTTCGAGCTCGCTGGCGTGGAAGCGGCGGTTGGTGACGGCCGCCCGCATCCGGACGCGGCCCGCCCCGCCGGGCTCCAACTCGATCTCGGCGACCGCAAAGCCGAGATCGTTGAGGCGGCGAACCCGGGCGGCGATCTCGTAGCGCTCCTCGACCCCGACCTCGACCTCGGCGGTCAGCTCCTTCCACAGGGCCAGGTAGTGCTCGCTCACCAGCTCGGCCGCCGCGAAGGCATCGTCGAGGAGGTCATCCCGGCCGTTCATCGCAGCCAGGTCGGCCAGGCCGTAGGCAACGTTCTCGACGAGAACTTCCAGGTCGTAGGCCCGCTGGCCGTCGGAGAGGACGGGATGCCACTCCCCGGTCTCGGCGTCGACGAGGAAGGCCTGGACCTTGTTCCCGTCCCGGCGGAAGAGCGTGTTGGCAAGGGAGCAGTCACCCCAATAGACGCCGCCGCGGTGGAGCTCCACGAGGAGCCCGGCCATCGCGTCGAGGAGCTGGTCGCGGAGGTAGCCGGGACCAGGTGGCACGCGAGACAGGAGGCGACGGTACTGGAGGGAGTTCGGAAGGTAACGGGTGACCAGGATGGCCGCGTCCCGGCCCTCGTTGGCGGCGATGCCCATCGGCGACACGGCGGGCAGGCCGGCCTCCTCGAGATGCCGCAGGATCTCGTACTCGCGACCGGCGATCTCGACCGGCTCTTCCTTCAGGGCGATCAGGCCCCGCTCGGTTTCGAGGAAGCGCACCAGATGGCGCGACGGACCGACCGACATCTCGCGAAACGGCAGCCGATCAGGCCAGTCCGCGAGGGGCAGCTCCCAGGGCAGGGCGAGGAGCTCGGGGCTCGGCTCCCGGAGGCGGAGACGCGGAAACGGGACGGTCATCGTCGGCCAGCGTACCGCGAGGTGCTCACCCGTCGACTACCGCCATCGGCACGGCGGGGGGAGTTGGCGCGCCCAGCGGGACTCGAACCCACGACCTTCAGGTCCGCAACCTGACGCTCTATCCACTGAGCTACGGGCGCACGCGATGCCGGCGGAGACTGGCGGAGAGGGGGGGATTCGAACCCCCGATGGGTGTAACCCCATAACGGTTTAGCAAACCGCCGCACTAGGCCTCTATGCGACCTCTCCGCAGCGGCCGATAGGCTACCACGGGCACATTTCGGTTGACACCCGACCGGCGGCTCGGCTACCTTCGCCGGACCGAGATGACCCGCTCCTATCCGTTTATCGACCCGGCATGATCGTTTCCGGCCCAGGCGGCCGGAGGCAGGCGTCGTGCCGGGACGAGGCAGAGGTCAAGACCTCTGCTTTTTTGTTTCCGGTCCCGCCGTCCACCAGGAAGGACGTTCGATGTTCGTCGTCATGGCCCGCTCCGCGACCGAGGCCGAGATCCTCGGGGTGAAGAGCCACATCCTCGGCGAGGGGATGACGCCGTACGACCACACCGGCGCGGACCGGACCGTGATCGCCGTGGTGGACGAGGTGGGGCCCCGTCGGGCCGAGCTGATGAGCCGGCTCGGAGCCCTGCCGGGCGTCGAGACGATCACCCCGATCTCTCGGCCATTCAAGCTGACGTCGCGCGAGTTCCGGCCCGAGGACACGATCGTCCGGGTCCTCGATGCGGCGATCGGCGACGGCGGCCTGACGGTCATGGCCGGGCCCTGCTCGGTCGAGAGCCGGGACCAGCTCTTCGAGACCGCCGAGGCCGTACGGGCCGCCGGCGCGACCGTCTTGAGGGGCGGCGCCTTCAAGCCCCGGACGTCGCCCTACAGCTTCCAGGGCCTCGGCGTCGAGGCGCTTCGCTATCTCGCCGAGGCCCGCGAGCGGACGGGCCTGCCAACGATCACGGAGGTCATGGAGCCGAACCAGGTCGACATCGTGGCCGAGTACGTCGACATCCTCCAGGTGGGCGCCCGGAACATGCAGAACTACTCGCTCCTCAACGCCGTGGGGCGGGTGGCCCGGCCGGTGATGCTCAAGCGCGGCTTCGGAGCGACGATCGAGGAGCTGCTGATGGCTGCCGAGTACATCGTGGCGGCCGGCAATCCCAACGTGATCCTCTGCGAGCGCGGCATCCGGACGTTCGAGACCTACACCCGCAACACCCTCGATCTGGCGGCCGTGCCGCTCCTCCACCACCTCACCCACCTGCCGGTGATCGTCGATCCGAGCCACGCCACGGGCAAGCGCTGGCTGGTGAAGCCCCTCGCGATCGGGGCCGTCGCCGTCGGCGCCGACGGGGTCATGGTCGAGGTCCATCCCCAGCCTGAGGAAGCCCTCTCGGACGCCGAGCAGCAGCTTGACCTCGACCAGTTCGCCGACCTCATGGTCGCGATCGTGCCCGTACACGAGCACGTCCGCTCGCTCCACGGAGATCCGCTCGAGTCCGGTGCCGCCCTCGGCATCGCGGCGAGTGGTCTCTCCAAGCACTGACCGTGGCCGGCCACGCAGCACCAGCCGGCGAGACGATCGCCGGGCCGGCGATCGTTCACCCCGCGGCCCGCCTGCGGGGCGAGATCCGCGTGCCGGGCGACAAGTCCATCAGCCATCGAGCCTTGATGCTCAGCCTCGTCGCCCGCGGCGAGTCGCGGATCGAGGGTCCCGGAGACGGGGCGGACGTGCGCTCGACGGCGGGGATCGCCCGGGCCCTGGGCGCCAGCGTCGATCGCTCGATCGGCGCCGACGGGCGGGCGGTCTACCGGGTGGTGTCGCCGGGGATCGATGCGCTGGCCCTGGCTGCAGGCGACCTCGACTGTGGCAACTCGGGGACGAGCCTTCGCCTGTTCGCCGGCATCCTCGCCGGGGCGGACTTGACGGCAACCCTGGACGGCGACGATTCATTGCGACGCCGACCGGTCGCTCGTATCATCGAGCCGCTCCGCGCGATGGGCGCGACGCTCACTGCCCGCAACCAGCATTCCCTCCCTCCGCTGACCGTGACCGGTCACCCGGCGCTCCGGGCCATCGACTGGACGACGCCCGTGCCGTCGGCCCAGGTGAAGTCGGCGATTCTCCTGGCCGGCCTCCGGGCGGACGGCACGACGCGGGTCCACGAGCGCGTCGCGACCCGTGACCACACGGAGCGAATGCTGCGAGCGCGGGGCGTGACCGTCAGGTCGGCCCGGGATGGGGACACGGGCGCGGTGATCGAGATCGATGGAGGTGAACCGGTGCGGGCGATGGACGAGCGGGTCCCCGGCGATCCGTCGGCGGCCGCCTTCTGGCTCGTGGCCGGCGCCATCCACCCGGACGCGGATCTCAGCCTGCCGGGCGTCGGCACGAACCCCACCCGCCGGGGCATCGTCGACCTCCTGCTCCGGATGGGCGCCGACATCATCGAACGCCCGGTCGGGCGAGACGCGACCGGCTCGACCGCGGCGCGTGGGTCGGGCGAGGTCGGCGAGCCGATCGCCGATCTCAGCGTCCGCTCCTCGGAGCTCCGGGCCATCGACGTCAGCCCGGCCGAGGTGGCCGGGGCCATCGACGAGATCCCGATCCTGTGCCTCGCCGCCACCCAGGCGACCGGGCGGACCACGATCCGCGGCGCCGGCGAGCTCCGCCACAAGGAATCGGACCGACTGGCCGGGATCGCCGCCGGTCTCCGGGCGCTCGGCGCCCGCATCGAGGTCGAGGGCGACGATCTCCGGATCGACGGACCCACGGCGCTCGTCGGCGGGCCGGCCGACAGCCTCGACGATCACCGCCTGGCCATGACCTTCGCCGTCGCCGGCCTCATCGCCGCGGGCCAGACAATAGTGGAACGGCCCGGGAGCGTGGCGATCTCGTATCCCGGCTTCTTCCAGGACCTCGAAAGGATCCGAGCATGACCAAGCGGGTCGTCCTCATCGGTCATCCCGTCGCCCATTCCCTGTCCGGGGCAATGCAGCAGGCTGCCTTCGACGCCCGGGGCATCGATGCCCGCTACGAGCTCTGGGATCGTGCCCCGATCGATCTTCCCGATGCCATCACCGATGTCCGTGACGACGACTTCCTCGGCGCGAACGTCACGATCCCCCACAAGGAACGAGTCGTCCCCCTCATCGACCGGCTGACCGAGGAGGCCCAGGCGACGGGCGCCGTGAACACGCTTACCCGCGAGGGTCGCCGGCTCGTGGGTCACAACACCGACGTGCCGGGTTTTTCAGCGGCCCTGGACAAGCTGGTCGGGCGGGCCAAGATGCCCCGCCAGGCGGTGGTCCTCGGGGCAGGCGGAGGCTCGCGGGCCGTCGTCTACGGGCTGATCCGGGCGGGCTTCCTCCGCATCGTCGTGTTCAACCGCCACCTCCATCGCGCCGAGGCGCTGGTCAAGCACTTCACCAGGAGCGCCGCCCACATGGAGCTAAGGGCGATGCCCTGGCACGAATCGATCATTGCCGCCGAGCTGGCCAAGTCGCGAGTGCTCGTGAATGCGACCTCGATCGGGCTGACCTCTGACGTCAGCCCCGTACCAGGCGACATCCTGCTGCCGGAGCTGCTCGTCCTGGATCTCATCTACAACCGGACCCGCCT
>JBEPVB010000146.1:0-4889 GCA_041691215.1 Chloroflexota bacterium | reverse complement strand
GATCATCTTCCTGTCGTGGCTCGTCAACTGCCTCGTGCCGGCCAAGCTCGGCGATATCTACCGGGCCTACCTCCTCAAGATCAATTCCAGCGTCTCGCTCTCGAGGACCTTCGGGACGGTCTTCATCGAGCGGATCCTTGACCTCTTCGCGATCGTGGTCCTGGGCCTCGCCTCGGGCTTCGTGTCGTTCCGCTCGGGCCTCCCGACGGACGTCCAGATCGTCTTCGCCGTCGGGGTCGTCTTCGTGGTCCTCCTCGCCGGCGGGCTCCTGACGATGCGCAACTTCGGGCGCCGGATCATGGCCCGCCTGCCGCTGCCGGCCCGGGCCATCGAGTTCTACGATCGCTTCGAGGAGGGGGTCTTCGCCTCGGTCGGGATGCGGGCCCTGCCGGGCCTGGTGGTGATCACCGGCTTCGTCTGGGCGACCGAGGCGATGCGCCTGTACCTCGTCGTCCAGGCCCTCGGCATGCAGGACGTCCACCTCGGGATCAGTGGCGCGTTCTTCATCGCCCTGTCCGCCTCGCTCCTGACCGCGATCCCGATCACCCCGGCGGGCCTCGGCTTCGTGGAGGGCGCCGTGGTCGGCCTGCTGACCCTCGTCTACAACGTGCCCCAGACCGAGGCCCTGGCGATCACGGTCGTCGATCGGACGATCTCGGTCCTCACGATCATCGTCCTCGGCGCGATCGCCTATGCGATCTCGGGCAAGCGTCGGGGCGAGGGTCTCTCGAACGCGAGGGCTGCCTCGGGCGCCTGAACCGGCAGGTGCAGTCCGGAGCGTGACAACGCCCGGGGCGGCCGTGGTGCGCCCGCCGCCTGAACGCGCCACGTGCGGCCCCCCGGACCCGCTCGCGACGCCTGGCGCGTGCACGCGCCACCGTCCGCCCGGCGCCTGAACGCGCCAGAGGGGCCGATTCGGACCCCAGGGCCCCGGACGGTCCTGGTACCACGGACCGCATGCCACCCGCCGCGACCCCACCAGACCGGCTACGAGGACGGCGCCGTCCCATCGCTGCCACAGGTACCAATGGGTGATATGGACCGCACCGGCCCGAACCGATAGTCGGGCTAGCGCACCAAGCGTGAAGCGTCCGAACGGAGCGTCCGCAACCTCAAATGACCAGCACCAACGGTCGAGCCTTCAACGAATGGCTTCGAGCCCAGCTCAAGGCGAAGAAGATGTCCCAGCGACAGCTCGCCCAGCAGTCCGGGGTCGATCATTCAACGATCTCGCGACTCATCCGTGGCGATCGAATGCCGTCGCTCGGCACGGCCACGAAGCTCGCCCGCGGGCTGCGTGAGATCCGCGAAGACGCCGATACTCCCCAGTACCTCGGGCTCGTCACGAGCGGATCAGCGAATCCGACCGCCCGCGTCGAGTACTCGCTCCGGGCCGACGAGGCCCTGGGCGAGCCGCAGGTGCGCCAGGTCATGGAGTACTACCTCGCGGTCCGGATGCGTCGCTTCGGCCGCGTCTTCCATGCCGCCGACCACGCCCCCAGCGGCTCTGGCGGGAGCGGCGCGGGCAACGGCCACGGCTTCGGCGGTGGTGGCGCCGGCGCGTCGAGCGCCTCCGGCGCCTCAGGCGGCAGCGCCACGAGCGCAGCCGGCAGCGAGCGCGGCACCAGCCCGTCGCGGCCGGGGAACACACCTCCCGGACGAGCCCATGGCTACAGCTCCACCTCGCCCACGACGCCCAGCCTGATGCCACGCGTCGGGGTCGCGACACGGGTCACCACGACGCCAACCCTCAACCGGCCGATGGGACGCTCCACCGACCGGCCCTGATACCGCATCTATCGACGGGCCCGGATCGCCCTCCACGTCCGGGTCTCGGGGACAGCGAACGCCGGCGTTCGGGGCGCCGGCGTTCGCGAATCCCGGACCACGCTGGGAGCCGCGCGATCCACGCGGACCACGCTGGGAGCCGCGCGATCCACGCGGTCCCCGCTACTCCATCACCCGCAGCGTTCGAGGCGGCCTTGCCCGCGGCCGCTGCCCGGCGACCTCCGGGCCCGGCGTGCCGGACCCACCCGCTGCGACCGGCCGATAGACCGAGATCGCCGTTCGCGGTGAGGCATCGAAGCGGTCGATGAGGGCGGGAGCGGCAATGCCCGTGCCGACGCCCGGGATCCGGGCCAGGAAGCGCGCCTCCGCGGAACCCCCACACGTCCCGTCGAGGACCGGCTCGAAAAGCCGATCGCAGACGATCACGATCAGCGCGCCCGGGGTCGCGGGCCGAAGGGCCGTCATCTCGTCCGTCGCGACGATCACGGAGCCACCGGCGGCGACGACCGGGAACGCGATGCCCTCGGCCGTCTTGAACACGGGTAGTCCCCGGATGTCGACGATCCGGCCGGGACTACGGGCGGCGATCCGGGCGCCCGCGTCACGTGCCGCCGGCCAGCCACCGTTGGCCTGCCGGAGCGGCGGCCAGCGCGAGACCTCGAGGGCCAGGATCGCGATCACGACTCCCACGACCACGATCCGGGCCGTCCGGTCCATGCCCCCCTGGAGACCCGAGCCGCTGGCCATCGCCCAGAGCCCAAGGGCAACGAGGACGATGACGATGGGATCGAGGAAGGCGTGATAGTGATCGTTCGGTAGACCGATCACGACCGTCTGGAGCGACGGAGCGAGCGCGGTCAGGGCGATCGCGCTCCAGGCGATCGTGAAGCCCAGCCATCGGGCCGCGAGGCCTTCATCGCCGCGCCCAGCGACCATGCGCCACGCCCCCAGGACGAGGGCGACGCTGACCACGATGACCGTGGCGAACGGCGCCGACGTCACGAGGCCGAGCAACGGCCAGCCGATCACCCGAAGGCCGGTGAACACGAGGCGCTCGAAGGGATCGACGACGCTGCCCCCAGCGTCGGTCGCGGGCCGCGCGCTGAAGTAGGCGAGGGCGTTGCGGGTCTCAGTGAAGCTCGACTGGAGCTCGTGGACCAGGAGGGGCACGAAGAGGACAGCCACGAGGGCGAGCCCCGCGAGGATCCCCACGACCACCCTCCGGGCCTGGAGGGCGTCGCCACGGCGCCGGGCGGCCCGCCAGTCCACGATGCCCAGGGCGATGATCGGCGGCAGGAAGACGACCCCCAGGACATGGAGCTGGATGACCATCCCGGCGCTGAGGACGGCGAGCGTCCACCAGCGGGCCCGGCCGGTCTGATGGCCGCGCCAGACGGCCGCGAGGGCAAGGACGGCGAAGAACGCGATCGGGCTGGGATTCCAGATGAAGGTCGACTCTTCGATCGCCGCCGGTGACACGGCCAGCAGCAGCCCGGCCACGAGCGCCGCGGCTCGGCCACCGATGGCGCGAGCGAGCCACCAGGTCAGCCCCACCGCGCCGACACCGAGGACGGCGATGAAGGTCAGGACGGCGGGCGGCTGGGCCCCGAAGAGCCAGACCACCGGGGCCAGGAGGTAGTAGTAGGCGGCCCCGTGATGGAAGTCACCGATCGAGGTGGGGGGGCCCAGGAGGGGCACGACCCCGTCGCGGACGAAGCGGAGGAGGGTGAGCATGTCGTGGCCCTGGTCGCCGTCGAAATCGCCGCGGGTCTCGAGGCCCGGCAGGCGGACGGCCGCGGCCAGGACCAGGAGGGTCGCGAGCACGAGGGCGTCGCGCGCGAGGAAGCCGGCTGCCGCGGCGCGCAGCCTGGCGCGGGCGCCACCGCCTCCGTCGGCCCCCGAGCCCGCCGGGACAACCGTCTGGGCGCTGACCCGGAGCTCATCTGCGGCGACCGGCGTCCCGGTCGGCGGCCGGTTTGCGCCGTGGGTCCGGCCGGTGCGCGCGTCCGGGCGACCCGGGTCCTGGCGGCGGCCGCTCATCAGGACACGGCAGTACGTGCAGCCGACTGGACCGCGGCGGGCAGCTCGGGCTCGCGGTTGCCGCCCGGCCGCCGCTCATCCTCGTCATCGCCCGCTGCTGGTTCTGCGTCATCGTCGGGCGCGGCGGCCCGCGATCGACTGCCCCGGATCTCGAACGCCTCCGGCGCCAGGGATTCCAGCGGTTCGCCGGCGAACATGGCCCGGGCCCGGTCGAGGTTGATCGCGTCGTAGCCCTCGTCCATGCCCGGCGTCTCGGCAATGAACGGAACGTGGCGAAGGCGCGGCTCGCGGAGGAGGTGCCCCAGGCCAGCCGGCCCGATCTTCCCGGCGCCGAGATGCTCGTGCCGATCGTGGTGCGAGCCGAGCTCCGCCTTCGAATCGTTGAGATGGATCAGCCGCAGGCGGCGGAGCCCGATCCGCCGGTCGAAATCGCCGAGGAAGGCGTCGATCGCGTCGGCACGATGCATGCGGATGCCGGCGCCCCAGGCGTGGGCGGTGTCGAGGCAGAAGCCGAGCCGATGGTCCGGGATCCCGAGCCTCGCTGCCGCGTCGGCGATTCTCGCCAGCTCGTCGACGCTCGTCCCGATCGACCAGCCACCACCGGCGGAGTTCTCGAGGACGAGGATCGCCGCGTCAGGATCATCGTCGATGCGTTCCAGGACGGCGGCGATCGTGCGGGTCAGGCGCCTGATCCCGGCCGCGACCGACGTCTCGCGATGCGAGCCGGTGTGGACATTGACGATGCTGGCGCCGTAGCCAGGCGCCGCCCTGAGCTCCGCCTCGAGGACCTCGGCCGATCGCGCGGCGAACTCGCGATCGTCGCCGGCGAGGTTGATCAGGTAGGACGCATGGATGGCGATCGGGACGATGTCGTGGCGCGCCATGGCCGCCCGGAACTGCTCCTGCGCCTTCGGCGGCGCGGCGCGCCGCCGCCACGCGATGGGGTTGTCGGCGAAGACCTGGACCGCCGATGCCCCGATCTCGGCAGCCCGCTCCGCCGCCCGGACCATGCCGTCGCCGAGGGGCAGGTGCACACCGATCCGAGGTTCATTGGGGAGCAC
>JBEPVB010000145.1:0-4972 GCA_041691215.1 Chloroflexota bacterium | reverse complement strand
CGATCGTGGCGGCGAGGGCCGTCGGCAGGTCCTCGAACGGCTCGGACGTGCCGGGTGCACGCCCATCGCGGCCGGGCCGCGGGCCCACGGTGTCGAAATCCATCGACAGCTGCAGCCCTCCAGCCGGCGGCGGTGCCGCCGGCGAGGCGCCGGCGCGAATGTGGCGGCCGCTCCCCCACCCGCTCGGCCGCTCGGTCCCGACACGGGCCGCCGGAACGCTGCCGCTGGTCGCGACCTCGCGGAGTGCCTGGACCTTGTCGGCGGCCGACTCGCCGGAGATCGCCGGGAGGCGCTCGATGAGGGTCCGGAACTCGTACTCCCGGAAAAGCCGGATGACCGTGTCGCGGTCGTAGTCGCCGAGCCGCGAGGCCTCGAGGTCGAGCTCGACCGGCAGGTCCCGGACGATCCTCGACAGGGACTGGCCCTCGTAGACCTGGTCGTGATACTCGCGGAGCTTCTCGCGGAGCTTGTCCGGCTTGACCTCCTCGATCCGGGCGAAGAGCGCGTCGAGATCGCCGTACTGGGCGATGAGCTTGGCGGCGGTCTTCTCGCCGACGCCGGGCACGCCGGGGATGTTGTCGGTCGGATCGCCTTTCAGGGACTTGTAGTCGATCATCTGGTCGGGCCGCAGGCCGAACCGCTCCCAGATCCGGGGCGGGTCGTAGATGATCGTGTTCTCGACGCCCGATCTCGTCGTCATGAGCCGCGTCTTGGCGCTCACCAGCTGGAGCATGTCGAGGTCGACGGACACGATCGTCGTCTCGAGGTCGCGGGTGTCGGCCTGCCGGGCGAGCGTCCCGATGACATCGTCGGCCTCGAAGCCCTGCAGCTCGTAGACGGGGATGCGGAGCGCCTTCACGACCTCGCGGACCTTCGGGAACTGGTCCCGCAGGTCATCGGGCATGCGCGTCCGGGTGGCCTTGTACTCGGCGTACTGCTCGTGCCGGAAAGTGGGCCCGGCGAGGTCGAAGGCGACCGCGACGTAGTCAGGCTTGAGGTCCGCGAACCCGCGCAGGACGATGCTGCAGAAGCCGAACACGCCGTTCACCAGCTCTCCTTTCGCGGTCGTCAGCGGTGGGAGCGCGTAGTAGCCGCGGTACACGAGCCCGAAGCCGTCGAGCAGCATCAGGCGTTCCATCGGCGAGCCTCAACGGGGTGGGTCCGCGGGATTGCGGGACGTGCCGACCAGTGTACCGGCGCGGTGGGCTCGCCCGGTCACGGTCCCCGCGCCGTGCGGCGCCCAAGGGCGAAGAATCCGATGCCCACGGCGATGAAGGCCAAGCTCAACGGCACGAGCGGCGAAGACGGCGCGGCGGGCGTCGGGACGTCCGGACTCGGCGCGATCGCCGGGGCCTGGGTCGGCGGCGGGGAGATGAAATAGGCGGGGTTCTGGCTCTCGCGCGCACCGCCGTGGTCCGCCCCTGCGCCCGTCGCGAGCGGCGCCGCCAACGACGATCCGGGCAGGGTCGCGACCGATCCGACCGCCGCCGGCGAATGGGCGGCCAGGTCGCCGCTCGTCGCCTCGGTCACCGACTTCGGTGCGTCCGTTGATGCGCCGGCTGCATGACTGGTTGCCGGGTTGCTGATCGGGGCGGCGCCGGCAGAGCCCAGCAGCGACATGAACGGCACGGTGGCGATGAGGAGGCCCACGATGCCGAGGGTCATGAACGCGGCGGCGAAGGGCCGGCCAGCAGGCGTTCCGTTTCCAAGTCCCCCGAGGAATCGCCGCCACCGACCCCCATGAAGGCTGGCGGCTTCGGCCGCCGAGATGCGGAAGTCGCGAGAGATCGCGAACGGCGGCGGGAGCGTCCGGGTCGCCGCGGCGATCGCTCGGAGATCCGAGAAGAGCCGGGCGCAGTCCTGGCAATCGCGGACCATGGCCTCGGCTCGGGTCCGATCGATGGCGGCCGCGTCACCGGCCGCATGGGCGGCGATCGATTCAGGGTCGTGCCCGGTGTGGTCGGTGCGGAGCGCATCCGCGGAGGGGCATGTCATATCCCCGGTTGGACGGGCCCGCGTACCGACCGGTTCCCTCGGCCGCTTGCCGCGAGACTCATTGCAGCGTGGATTCGGGCTCAGGGCCCGGCGCGCCGGCCGTTGCGGGCCGCAAGCAGGATCCCGATGCCGGCCACGATGGCCACCCCCGACATGATCAGGAACCAATCATTGGGGCCAATGCCGCGGGCAGCCTCCCGGGGTCCGCCGGTCGTCGCAGTGTCCTTGCCCGCCGCGGCTGCGTAGCCGCTGGATGCGGCGGTCTGCGCCGGCCCGAAGACCGCCCCAGGCGCGCCGCTGGACCTCTCGTCGATGGTCTGCTGGGCTGGGGCGGCGGCGCCCGCGGAGCCGAGGCCGGGGAACACGCCGAGGATCCCGCTGCCGAAAAGTATCCCGACGAGGCCCAGGGCGACGAGCCCGCCGCCGAGCCGGGCCGGGAACAGGTCACCGAGCCGACGACCGCGGAGGCGGGCCGCGTCCCTCGGCGTGATCCTGAAGTCTCTCGGCGCGCGAACGGCCTCAGTGGCGGTGGCAAGGGCCCGGGTCGACAAAGCGATCGCCCGGAGGTCGGCGTCCAGCTCACGACACCCAGTGCACTCGAGACGCAGGGTCTCGGCGGCCTGGGCATCGGCGGGCGACCCGTCGCCGGCGGCGACGCGGGCGATCAGCTCAAGGTCGTGGCCGTCGTGCCCGACGGACGCCCGACGGTCAGCCACGGAAGAGGTCCATACGATCGGCGAGGAGATCGCGCAGGGCCAGGCGGCCACGATGGATGCGGGATTTGACGGTGCCGAGGGACACGCCGGTCATCGTCGCGATCTCGCCGTAGTCGTAACCCTGGACGTCGAAGAGCACGATCGCCGAGCGCTGATCGGGCGTGATCCGCGCCAGCGCTGCGTTCAATGCCCGATGACGCTCGGACTCCAGGGATGACGTCACGGGGTCGTCCGTGGCCGGCGCCGGCGGCTGCCAGTTGTCGTCCTCCAGCTCCGGGTATGGATCGGCTGGGCGTCGCTTCTTGAGCCGCTGGGCATCCATCGCCGCGTTGATCGCGATCCGGCTGAGCCACGATCGAACCGACCCGCCCCGGAAGGCCTGCATGTTCCGGTAGGCGGAGAAGAACGCCTCCTGGACCGCATCGGACGCCTGGTCACGGTCCGGGACCATCCGCACGACGAGCGCGAACAGGAGGTCCTGGTAGCAGACGACGAGGTCGTTGAAGGCGTCGAGATCGCCGCCGCGGGCCCGGTCCATGAGGATCAGGTCGCGCCGCTGGGCAGGATCGTCGGAGATCGCGTTCGAGCGGCGATCCTCCACGGGCGGGGGGGTCCTCCGGACGGCGACGATGAGGCGGCGCGAGTCTAGCATCGGTCTGCCGCAGGACGCGACGGGGCGGCGACGGGTTCCTTGCCGCTACGATGCCCCTCGCGACCACCCGGCCGGAGTGGCGGAACTGGCAGACGCGACGGTCTCAAACACCGTTGAGGGCAACCTCGTTCGAGTTCAAATCTCGACTCCGGCACCATCCGTTCATGGGGTACCGATTCGTGAGCTCCTTCCTTCGCGCCATCCGCCAAACGGCCGCTGATAGCACGTCGGTCCCCGATGCCCGGGGCGACACGACGAACGGCGAGACCGACACGGTTCGCCGCA
The DNA here is from genome assembly GCA_041691215.1 of Chloroflexota bacterium. Taxonomy (GTDB): domain Bacteria; phylum Chloroflexota; class Limnocylindria; order Limnocylindrales; family CSP1-4; genus UBA5189. The sequence goes on along the minus strand of JBEPVB010000145.1, from coordinate 1,324 downwards.
TCGTGGCCCGGCTTGATGCCCTGCCGCTCGAGCAAGCCCGCCACCTCGCGGCCTTTGCCTACATCCTTGCCCGGGCCGCGAACGCCGACCTCGAGATCACAGACGAGGAGAGTGCGGTTATGGAGTCGGCGCTCGTCGAGCTCGGCGGCCTGGACCAGGCCCAGGCGGTGCTGGTGGTCCAGATCGCAAAGTTCCAGGCCCGAGCGAAGTTCGGGACCGAGGACTTCCTTGTCACCCGCGAGTTTGCCGGCTTCGCCACCGAGGAGGAGAAGGCTGCCGTGATCCGATCGGCCTTCGCCGTCAGCGCGGCCGACGACGAGATCTCGAGCGAGGAGGCCGATACGGTCAACGAGATCGCCCACGAGATCGGCATGGACCGGCCCACCCTGAACGCGATCCGCGAGGCATTCGTGGACAAGTTCTCGGCCATCAGGGCGGCGCGACGCCTGGCCCGCGATGCAGCGAATGGGACGCCCTAGCCCGTCCGATCCGCGCGGCTGCGCCGACGGCCAGTCCGGGGCGATCTAGGCCAACGACACCTGGGCGACGCCGGCACCGAGGCGGCGCTGGACCTCGGCGAGCAGCTCGGGATCGTACGCGACCGACTGCTTGAGCTCCATCGGCAGGGCCGATCCCCCAGGCGCCGGCACGTGGACGACGACCCGCGTCTCCCCCGGCCGCTCGCGGACGAGCTGCCGGAAGGTCTCCATCGCCCGGACGAGCTGGTCGGCGGGCGCGCCGCCGAACCTGACGTGAAGGATCCGGCCGATGCCCGCGCCTTCGACCGGCACCGTCTCGGCTGACGCGGCCGCGGCCTCCTGGGCCCTGGCCTCGTCGGGCAGCGCCGGCTCATCGTCACGCTCGCTGGCCGCGCCCTCCGCCGCCGGATCTGCCAGGTAGGTCGAGATCGGCTCGGCAGGCTCGATCTGGGGCAATGCCGCAAGGTCGGCGGCGCTTGCGCGCAGCGGCGAGACGTAGGGCACGTCGGCGCGACGCGTCGGCAGGCCGGGCTCACCCGGTCCGACGGCCACCACCCGTTGCTGGACGGGCGCGGGCGCCGGACCGTTCGATGTGCCGTTCGCTACGCTGGCAGGCGGACCGCCGCTGCCGCTGCGGTACCCGTTCGCCGCGGCCTGCCCGACTTGTCCCTGGCCCGGCCCGCCCGGCCGGCGTCGGAAGCTTCCTCGGTCACCCGCGGCGACGCTCCGCGCGAACTCCTCGGCGCCGTCGAGGATTGCCTCGTCCCAGGGCTTGACCAAATCGGCCAGCAGCGAGACGTCTTCGCCGCGGTGGTCCACCCGCCCGGCGATCAGGAGGATCGACC
>JBEPVB010000144.1:0-5035 GCA_041691215.1 Chloroflexota bacterium | reverse complement strand
AACAAGCAGGTCGCCTACACGCTGTCGATCAGCGAGCAGACGGTCAAGAACCACATGAGCTCGATCCTCCGGAAGCTCTCCGTGAACGACCGGACCCAGGCCGTCGTATACGCGATGCGCCAGGGCTGGATCAAGATGCCGGAGGACTGAGCCCGTCTCAGCCCGGCAGGATCGGGGGGTGATCCACCCATGACCTCCTCCGCCGAACTCGCCGACCAGCTTGCCGCCGATGCCGTCCAGCTGGAGCGGGAGATCGCCGAGATCGATCTCCTGGTCACCCAGGCCCGGACCGAGGCGGCTCGCCATGAGACGCGCCGGGCCACGGCGGCCGACAAGCTGGCCCAGCTCGGCGAGAGCAGCTCCGTCAAGGAGGCCGTCGACCTCGCCAACCAGGTTGCGACGCTGACCCGCCGGGCCGCCCTCATGGACGGCCAGCTCGAGATCCTGGAAGGCAAGAAGAAGTCGATCGCCCGCCTCCACGCATCGATCCGGGCCAGCGCCGATCGCGTCCGCGAGCTCGACGGGCGCGCGGCTGGCGGGGCTGGGGACCCTTCCGCCGATGATGACGGGGCCGTCCTGCCGGTGGCCGTGTCCCGGCTGGTGCTGTCGGCCCAGGAGGACCTCCGGCGCGAGATCGCCCGGGCGATGCACGATGGCCCGGCCCAGAGCCTCACCAACATCGTCCTCCAGGCCGAGATCGTGGAGCGCCTGGTGGTCATGGATCCAGCCTCTGCCTCCGGCGAGCTGCGCCAGCTGGTGGCCATGGTCCAGCAGACGCTCGAGGCCACCAAGGCCTTTATCTTCGACGTCCGGCCGATGGTCCTCGACGACCTGGGGCTCGTGCCGACCCTGCGGCGCTCGGCCCGGGACCGCGGGCGGCGGGCCGGCTCGGCCGTGGCCTTCGAATCGATGGGCGTGGATCGGCGGCTGCCGGTCGAGACGGAGAGCGGGATCTTCCGGATCGTCGACGAGGCGATGGCCTCGTACCTCGCCGCTCGTCCCGATCGGATCTCGCTCAGCCTCGATTGGGGCGATTTGCTGGTCGTGACTTTGCGCGCGTCGCGCCCGCCCAAGGAGGTCCCCGGCCTCGAGTTCTCCGAATCAAGCGAGACGATGCCGGCCGCCCTCGAGGCGATGGTCGCGGAACGGCGAGCGAAGCATCAGGCGGCTGTTGAATCGGCCCGCAAGGCGGCCATCATCCGGCTGCCGGCCCGGCTCCAGAAGGACCTCGTTCATCGAGCCGCGACGATCGGGCTGGAAGCCGAGATCCTCGAGGACGGCAGCTGCCTGCGGCTGACAGTCGTGGTTCCCGGGTCTGCTCCGGACGCCGACCAGCCGGACGCGATCACCGACTAGAGGCCGGTCGCAGCGGGCGCGGCTGCTGGCCGCGGCCGGCCCGGCTGGGGCTCCCTCAGGTCAGGGGTACTTTTGGGCGCGGACGCACCACTTTTTGGTCCGCCACGGCTGCGGACCTCAGATCCCTACGTAATATCGCCCGATCTGGCGCTACATTGTCGGTCCGTCGGGGGACGCCGGAACCACAAGGAAAGGTCCAGCCGATGATCCGACTCTCTTCCTTTCTCGCCACCCTTCGACGCGAGGAAACAGGCCAGGGTCTCGCGGAGTACGCACTCATCCTCGCTCTCATCGCCATCGTCGCCATCGTGGCCCTCCTCTTCCTGGGCGGCCAGATCAGCACGATCCTGAGCACGGTCGGGAGCTCCGTCTAGCTCGCCGACAAGACCCTGGCAGCAAGCGAACCGCCGGCCCTCCTGGCCGGCGGTTCGTGATATTGGGGGGTAATAGGACGTTTGGTCCTATTGACACGATCAGGGCCCCGCCCATACGGTGTGGCCGCCTCCGGTTTCGTTCGGAGAGCCTCGGACTGAAAGGGGGTGTCCAACCAAATGTCCTACATCTCTGCTCTTATTGCCTCATTCCGTCGTGACGAGGAAGGCCAGGGTCTCGCCGAGTACGCGCTGATCCTCGCCCTTATCGCGATCGTGGCGATCGTTGCCCTGCTCTTCCTGGGCGGCCAGATCTCCAAGATCCTCAGCACCGTCGGCAGCTCCGTCTAGACGGATCCGACCTTTCGTCTGAAATGCGGACCGCCGTCCCGATTGGGTCGGCGGTCCGTTGTCTCAGGCCTCGGTTGTTATGGGTCTCGGGGGCACCACGCAACCTGGATGGAAAGGAGGTGAAACACCATGCTGTCGGCCATCATCGGTCGAGTCATCGACTCGGTCCGTCGGGACGAAGAGGGTCAGGGCCTCGCAGAGTACGCACTCATTCTTGCTCTCATCGCCATCGTCGCAATCGTCGCCCTGCTCTTCCTCGGCAGCCAGATCAGCAGCAAGCTGAGCGTCGTCGGTAACGCGATCTAAGGCTTGTTTCTCCGGCAATTTCGGCACACGGCCCGTCCGCTCGGACGGGCCGTTGTGGTTTCCGGTCCCGCCTCCCGGACCTTGCGAATTACCTTGCGTCATACGTGGTTTCTTTCCGGAACCTACCACTGGTCCTAGGCCATTCGTATAGTCGCGCGGCACCCTCACGATGCTAGAGTGGTGCCACCTGTCACACCGTCCACGTACCCGGGGAGGTCCCTTCGTTGAAGCGCTCCAATCGCCTGATCCTGCTCATCGGGGTCTTTCTCGCAGCCCTCGCCTTCGTCTTCATCATCGTGATCCTGAACGGCGGCGGCTCGAACACTCCGGGCACGGGATCGAACCCCAGCGCACCGCCAGCGAAGATCGCGACCGTTGTCGCGGCGAAGGACATCCCGCTCGGTATCACCATCCGCAAGGAGATGCTGACGACCCAGCAGCTCGCGCCGGAAGCGCGCAAGGCGGGCGCCTACGTCGACCCCAGCGCGGTCATCGGCCAGGTCGCCCGGGCGACGATCCTCACCGGCCAGCAGGTCTCGCTTTCCGACTTCCTCGAGTCCGCCGGGCTGAACTTCCAGTGCCCCGCCGGCTTCGACTGCGTGGCCGTCCAGGTCGACCAGGTCTCGGGCGTCGGCACGCTCATCAAGACCGGTGACTACGTGGACATGGTCGCGGGGGTCAGCACCGGTGACAACAAGTTCCCGGTCCTCGACCCGCTCACCAACGCCCTCGTTCCGCCCCCGAACTACGACCACACCAGCGTCAAGACCCTGATCCAGTCGATCCAGGTGGTCTCGACCCTCCTGCCGCCTCCGCCCACCGCGGCGACCGGGACGGCCTCGCCTGCGCCCGCCCCGGCCGGCGGCGGTGAGACGGCCCTCAACGGCCAGCAGGAGATCGTGATCCTGGCCCTCACGACCCAGCAGGCCGAGGTCGTCAAGTTCGCCCAGATGGACGGCAGCATCACCCTCGCCCTCCGCTCGCCCAAGGACTTCGTGGACGCCAGCGGCAACCCGATCATCCCCGACGCCGGGAAGACGACCGGCATCATCCTCAAGACCCTCATCACGGACTACGGCGTGCTGCCACCCCAGCAGGTCTTCACCGTCCATCCCAGCGCCCGGCCGTAGCCGGCGCCAGGGTCACGGGGTAAGGCGTCCAGCACACCATGAGCGATCGAATCAAGGTCCTGATCGTCGACGACATTCCGGAGACGCGCGATCACCTCTCGAAGCTCCTCGGCTTCGAGGCTGACATCGACGTCGTGGGTGTCGCTGCCTCCGGGGCCGAAGCGATCGAGCGAGCCGTGGCCCTGGCCCCGGACGTCGTCCTGATGGACATCAACATGCCGGACATGGACGGCATCGCGGCGACCGAACAGCTGTCCGCGAAGGTCCCGGCCGCAGCCGTCGTGATGATGTCCGTGCAGGGCGAGGCGGACTACCTCCGCCGCTCCATGCTGGCCGGCGCTCGCGAATTCCTCGTCAAGCCCTTCAGCTCGGATGAGCTGACCGCGTCCATCCGACAGGTGTGGACGCGGGAGCGCGACAAGATCAGCCGCATGGTCCTCCCCGTCGCGGCCCCGCCACCGACCACCGCCAGCGGCGAGGCCGGGGTGGTCGTCGCGGTCTTCAGCCCCAAGGGCGGCGTCGGTCGGACGACGGTGGCCGTGAACCTCGCGGTCGCGGCGGCCTCCCTCGGCGGCAAGCGCGTCGCCCTCATGGACGGCTCCTTCCAGTTCGGCGACGTCGGCGTCCTGATGAACCTCAACCCCAAGAACAAGTCGATCGCGGAGCTCGTCCCGGAGCTCGAGGCCGGTGGGCTCGAATCGATCGAGAACTACCTCATCAACCACTCATCCGGCGTCCGGGTCCTCCTGGCGCCGCCCTCACCGGAGGCGGCCGAGCACGTCACCGCGGTCCACACCAAGCACGTGGTCGAGCGGCTCCGCCATGAATACGACCTCGTGATCGTGGATTGCACGGCCACCTTCAACGACACGACCCTCGCGATCCTCGATGAGGCGGACGTCATCCTGACCCTCCTCAGCCTCGAGATCACGAGCATCAAGAACATGCGCCTCTTCCTCGAGGTGGCCGACCAGCTGGGTTACGGCGGCGACAAGATCCGCCTGGTCCTCAACCGGGCCGACTCGACCCTTGGCATCCGCGTCGCGGATGTGGAGCACTCGATCGGCCGGAAGGTCGATCACACGATCGTGAGCGACGGCCGGAGCGTGGTCTATGCGCTCAACCGGGGCGTGCCGTTCTTCTTGAGCAATCGCGAGGCCCAGGTCTCGCAGGACATCCTTCGCCTGGCGACTACGATCGTGGGCGCGGGTCCGGCGGCCGCCGAATCGGCCGATTCAACAAAAGCCAAGGCGGCAGCGAAGAAGTCGCTGTTTGCCTGGCGGTAGCACCATGTACAGGCGGCCCTTCGGGGCGATGAAGGGGTGGTGGTCATGTCCCTGCTGAAGCGAATCGAGAGCGCTCGACCCGGCCAGGAGTCCGGTGCCGGGGCGTCGAGCCCGGCTCCCGCCGGCTCGCATGGTGGTGGGGGCGCGACGCCGCCCTCGGCGCCGGCCTCCCCGCGGCTGATGTCGCAGGCCCCGGTCCGGGAGTCGTTCCGCGACGTCAAGTTCCGGATCCAGA
>JBEPVB010000143.1:0-5066 GCA_041691215.1 Chloroflexota bacterium | reverse complement strand
CCGGCCTCCTCGGCGAACGTGACGTCGGACAGCGGCACGAGCGGCTCACCGCGAAGGACCCGGGCGAGGTACTCGCCGGTCGCTGAGCCGGGGACACGGGCGACGTCCTCGGGCGTGCCCTCGGCGATGATCTCGCCACCACGGGCGCCACCCTCGGGGCCGAGATCGAGGATCCAGTCGGCCGTCTTGATGACATCGAGGTTGTGCTCGATGACGAGGACGGTGTTGCCCGCCTCCACGAGTCGATGCAGGACCTGGAGGAGCTTCTCCACGTCGGCGAAATGGAGGCCCGTCGTCGGCTCGTCGAGGACGTACAGCGTCTTGCCGGTCGCCCGCTTGGAAAGCTCGGTCGAGAGCTTCACCCGCTGGGCCTCGCCGCCCGAGAGCGTGGTCGCGGGCTGGCCGAGATGGATATAGCCCAGCCCGACGTCGTTGAGCGTCCGCAGCTTCGTCGCCACGGTCGGGACAGCCGAGAAGAACTCGACACCCTCGGCGACCGTCATCTCGAGGACCTCGGCGATCGAGCGGCCCTTGTAATGGATCTCGAGCGCCTCGCGGTTGTAGCGGGCCCCCTTGCAGACCTCGCAGGGGACGTAGACGTCCGGCAGGAACTGCATCTCGATCTTGATGATCCCGTCGCCCTTGCAGTTCTCGCAGCGCCCTCCCTTGACGTTGAACGAGAAGCGGCCCGGGGAGTAGCCCCGGACCCGGGCTTCGGGCGTGGCCGCGAAGAGCTCCCGGATCGTGCCGAAGAGGCCTGTGTACGTCGCCGGGTTGGATCGTGGGGTCCGGCCGATGGGGCTCTGGTCGATCTCGATGATCTTGTCGATGTGCTCCGCGCCCTCCAGGGCATCGTGCGGGCCGGGCGTTTCGCGCGACCCGTGGAGCTCGCGCGCGAGGGCTCGGTAGAGGACCTCGGTGACGAGGGTCGACTTGCCGCTGCCCGAGACGCCGGTCACCGCGGTGAACGTGCCGAGGCGGACGGACATGTCGATGTTCCGGAGGTTGTGGGCGCGCGCTCCACGGACCGTCAGCCGCTTGCCGTTGCCGGGCCGCCGCTCCGCGGGCACGGGCACGGCGCGCTCTCCGCGCAGATAGGCCCCGGTGATCGAGCGCGGCGCGGCCAGGACGACCTCGAGCGGACCATTGGCGATGATCTCGCCGCCGTGCTCCCCCGCCCCGGGCCCGATGTCGATCACCCAGTCGGCCGTCCGGATCGTCTCCTCGTCGTGCTCGACGACAAGGACCGTGTTGCCGAGGTCGCGGAGGCGGGTCAGGGTCGCGATGAGCTTGGCGTTGTCCCGCTGGTGGAGGCCGATCGAGGGCTCGTCGAGGATGTACAGGACGCCCATGAGCGTCGTCCCGATCTGGGTCGCCAGGCGGATCCGCTGGGCCTCGCCGCCCGACAGGGTCTGGCTGGTCCGGTTGATGGTCAGGTAGTCGAGGCCGACGTCGACCAGAAAGCCGAGCCGCGCCCGGATCTCCTTGAGGACCTGGTAGGCAATGGTCCGCTCGCGATCGGTGATCCGGTCCGGGAGGCCATCCGCCCAGGCAAGCGCGTCGAGGATTGGGAGGTCCGAGACATCGGAGATGTCGCGGCCGTCGACCGTCACGGCCAGGGCCGCGGGCCGGAGCCGCTTGCCGTGGCAGGCCGGGCAGGGCCGCTCGACCATGAACTTTTCGAGCTCGGTCTTGATGTACTCGGAATCGGTCTCGCGATAGCGGCGCTCGAGGTTGGTGATGACGCCCTCGAAGGTCGCCACGTACGAGTTCTCGCCCCGCTCGTGCTTGTAGCGGATGACGACCTTCTCGTCCTTCTTGGCCCGGAGGAGATGCTCCAGTGCCTCTGGCGGCAGGCTCCGGATCGGTGCCCTTGGGTCCCAGCCATGGGATTCGAAGACGGCCTCGGTGATCTTGAGCCGCCACGAGGCGTCGGTCGGCATCCGCGCCCAGGGCACGACCGCGCCCTTGAGGACGCTCTTGCCCCGATCCGGGATGACGAGGTCGGGATCGATCTCCAGCCGCGTGCCGAGACCGGTACAGGTTGGGCAGGCACCGTGGGGCGAGTTGAAGGAAAAGCTCCGCGGCTCGAGCTCGTCGATCGTCGTGCCGTCGTGGGGGCACGAGTAGCGCTCCGAGTAGCGGCGCTCGTCGAACTCGGGCGGGGCGTCGTCGCGGACGGCGGGCGCGATCAGGACCACGCCCTCGCCGAGGCGCAGGGCCGTCTCGATCGAATCTGCGAGCCGGGGGGCATCGGGATCCGCTACGGGCTTGCCCGATTCCGGGTCGACGGGGTGGCCGGTTTCGTCCGTCGCCCAGCCCTCGGGCACGTCCGCGCGACGGACGACGAAACGGTCGACGACGACCTCGATGGAATGGCGCTTGTACTTGTCGAGCGTCGGGGCATCGGCCAGGTCATAGGTCTGGCCGTCCACCCGGACGCGCACGAAGCCCTGCTTGCGGGCCGCGTCGAAGACCCGCTCCCCCTCGGTCTTGCGATCCTTGATGAGGGGACCGAGGACCAGCAGGCGGGTGCCTTCGGGCATCGCCAGCACCTGGTCGACGATCTGCTGGACGGTCTGGCGCTCGATCTCCCGGCCGCACTGCGGGCAGTGGGGATGGCCGATCCGGGCGAACAGCAGCCGGAGGTGGTCGTAGATCTCGGTGACCGTGCCGACGGTGGAGCGGGGGTTCCGGCTGGCGCCCTTCTGGTCGATCGAGATGGCCGGCGAGAGGCCGTCGATCTGGTCGACGTCGGGCTTCTCCATCTGGCCAAGGAACTGGCGGGCATAGGCCGAGAGGCTTTCGACGTAGCGGCGTTGGCCCTCGGCGTAGATGGTGTCGAAGGCAAGGCTCGACTTGCCGCTGCCCGAGAGCCCGGTGATCACGACCAGGCGATCGCGCGGGAAGTCGAGGCTGACGTTCTTCAGGTTGTGTTCGCGTGCGCCGCGAACGACGATCCGATCCTGGGGCACACCGCCAGTGTACCGGAACCGCATGAAACCGAACAGGTGTTCCTGTTCGCCGGTTCGCCGGACCCTCAGGCGCTTTGCGTACCGACGATGGCCTCCAGCCATGCGGTGTAGTGCCGGCCGAACCCGTCGGGCAGGGGCTCCGGGGTGAACAGCCAGTCGCGGTGACGGTAGGTGGTGTCGCCTACGATCTCGCTCCGCTCCACCGGCGGACCATCGCTGCCGAGTTGGTGGAAGCGATAGCCGACGGGCTGGAGGATGGCCTCGAGGGGAGCCTCGGTCTTGCCCGCCAGGACCTCGCAGATGATCCACGGCCGGATCGTCCGGAGGGTCTCGGAGCCGCCGGCGAGGACATCCGGCTCCGTGGTCTCGGTGTCGATCTTCATGACCTGCGGGCGGCGGCCCGTCCGCGCGATGTACTCGTCCAGACGCTCGACGCGGACATCGACCGTTCCCGTCGCGGGTCGGAAGCCCGCCATGAGCGAGTTCGAGCTGTCGGTCTTGGCCGAGATGTAGAGGGTCGCGCTGCCGTTCCGCGCGCCCAGGGCCAGCTCCTCGATCTCGCACGTCAGCTGGTTGGCGCTGCTGATCGTTCGGTAGGTGGCGGCCAGCTGGGGCGTGGGTTCGAAGCCGGTGACGTGGGCCGTCGTCGTCGTCGCGGCGATGATCGAGAAGATGCCGATGTTGGCCCCGATGTCGAAGACCTCGCCGGCCTGGAGCGTCGAGATCGAGGCCAGGAATGCGGCCACGGTCTCGGGCTCGTAGGCCCGGACGCCGCTCTCCTCCAGGAGGCGCGGCACGTAGGACGGGTAGGGCGCCTCGACCCGGACCCGGGCCGGGGTCGCCGCGGGCCGGACGACGGGCCCGAGGCCCGCCGGCGGGGCGGGCATCGACAGCCAGAAGCGACGGGTTTTGGGATGGGCCTGGAGCAGGCGGGCCGGCAGGATCGCCCGCAGGAGCCGCTTGGGCGGGGCGGGCAGCCCACGGACGAGCGCGCGCCGGACGCGCATCAGGAATCCCACCAGCGGATGGTAGGGGTCGCGCGGGTCGCGGGATGGCGCGAGGCGGCGAACTTGCCGGCCGACGAGGCGCCGCTTCTCAGCGGCCGCGCCTGGCCGGTCGCGTCCCCTGCCGCTTCCGGATGTTCGGGGTGACCGTCCGATCCCACGTCGGCCGATCGAGCCAGCGCGCCTGCCAGCCAGGCTCGTCGTCGTGCTCGTCGCGGATCCCGGGCAGCCAGTCCGAGGCGGTGCCCTGCTCCTCGCCGTCGGCGCCCCCGGCCTTGCCCGTTTCGGCTGCGCTCGGGTCGCCCGCCTCCTCGCCGGCCCGCATGACCGAAACCGACGCCACCTCGAGCACCGGCCCGTCGGGCTCGATGGGCCGTTCCCGGTCCTGGCGGGAGGCCGGCCGTGCGGCCGCCGCGATCTCGACGGCCCGCCCCACGACCACCGACTGGTCCTCGGTCAGCACCCGCAGGCGGATCGACTGGATCTCGTCACGGAGGGCCGCCGCCCGCTCGAACTCGAGCTCCTTGGCGGCCGCCTTCATCTCCGCCTCCATCCGGCTGACGAGCTGCTCGACCTTCTTGGTATCGAGCTCCACGAGCCGGGCGTCACGGGCCTCGCGCTCCGAGGCGTAGACCACGGTTCCCTCGGCCACCGCCCTGAGCTGGTCGTTGAGGTCGCGAATGCCCTTGACGATGGTCCGCGGCTCGATGCCGTGCTCGGTGTTGTAGCGCTCTTGGATCGCCCGGCGGCGATCCGTCTCGCCGATCGCGGCCTTCATCGAATCGGTCATCCGATCCGCGTACATGACGACCTCGCCGCCGATGTTCCGGGCGGCCCGGCCGGTCATCTGGATGAGCGACCAGGCGCTCCGCAGGAAGCCCTCCTTGTCGGCGTCGAGAATCGCGACGAGGGTGACCTCGGGCAGGTCGATGCCCTCGCGCAGCAGGTTGATCCCGACGATGACGTCGTAGATCCCGAGCCGGAGGTCGCGCAGGATCGCCACCCGCTCGAGGGTGTCGACCTCGGCGTGGAGGTACTGGACCTTGACCCCGAGCTCGCGGAGGTAGTCGGTCAGGTCCTCGGCCAT
>JBEPVB010000142.1:0-5077 GCA_041691215.1 Chloroflexota bacterium | reverse complement strand
ATCAGCCACGCCAAGGCGGCCAAGGTGCCGATCATCATCGCCCTCAACAAGATGGATAAGCCGGATGCCAATCCGGATCGGGTCAAGACCGAGCTGACCGAGGCGGGCGTCGTCGTCGAGGAGTACGGCGGCGACACGCCGCTCGTGCCCGTCTCGGCCAAGAGCCGCCTGGGCCTCGATGATCTCGTCGACATGGTCCTGCTCGTCGCCGATCTCCAGGATCTCAAGGCCAACCCCAAGCGTCCGGCGGTCGGCACGATCGTCGAGGCCCGCATGGACCGCAACCGCGGCGCGGTCGCCACGGCCCTCGTCCAGACCGGAACCCTCCGGGTCGGCGACGTCATCGTCGTCGGCGAGACCTACGGCCGGGTCCGGGCCCTCGAGAACGAGCTCGGAAAGCGCATCCCCAAGGCCGGGCCGGCGACGGCAGCCGTCGTCCTGGGCCTGTCCGAGGTGCCCGAAGCGGGCGACATCCTGCGCGTCGTCACCGACGAGAAGGAAGCCCGGACCATGGTCGAGGCCCGCCAGGCGCAGCTCGCCGCCAAGGGCGGGGAGGGGAGTGGCCGGGCGACCCTCGAGGACCTCTACAAGCAGATCCAGGCCGGCCAGGCCAAGGAGCTCCGGATCATCCTCAAGGCCGACGTCTCCGGGTCGCTCGGCGCGATCACCCACGCCCTCGATCAGCTGGCCACCGACGAGGTGAAGCTGAACGTCCTCCACGAGGGCGCCGGGGAGATCACCGACAACGACATCCTGCTGGCCTCGGCCTCGAACGCCATCGTCGTCGGCTTCAGCACCAAGATCACCGACACGGCCCGCCGGGCGGCGGAGACCGAGAAGGTCGATGTCCGGATGTACGACATCATCTACCAGCTCACCGACGACATCGAGAAGGCCCTGGGCGGCCTGCTCGAGCCGGAGATCGTGGAGGTCGTCGAGGGACGAGCCGAGGTCCGCAAGCTCATCAAGGTCGGCAAGACGACGGTGATCGCCGGCTCGTACGTCACCGACGGCCGAATGGTCAAGGGCGGCGCCAGGGTCTGGCGCGGCGGCAAGATCATCGCGACCGATCGGATCGAGTCGCTGCGCCGCTTCCGGGACGACGTCCGCGAGGTCGCGACGGGCTTCGAGTGCGGCATCGGGTTGGCGAACTTCCACGACCTCGAGGAAGGCGACATCATCGAGTGCTTCACCACCCAGTCTGTCAGTCGCTCCCTCACAAACTGAGGTCGCGGCGCCCAACATCCATGCGTGCGCTGTCGCTTGCGTTGCTCCCTCACGCCCCTTGGCGTGCGCTCGCTCCGCTCCTCGGCGCCGGCCGACGACCGGCATCCGCGAGACTGGCTCCGAAGCGCTGACGCCCCATGAGTGAGCGGACCAAGCGCGTCGATGAGCTGCTCCAGCAGGAGATCGGGGCGATCATCAGCCGGGAGATCGCCGATCCACGGATCGGCTTCGTGACGATCACCGATGTCGAGACGACGCCGGACCTGAGCCATGCCAAGGTCTGGGTCAGCGTCATCGGCTCCGCGGCGGAGCGGGATGGGACCCTGATCGCCCTCGGTCACGCCATGCCCTTCGTCCGCCACGAGCTCGGCAAGCGGCTGCGCATCCGGCGCATCCCCGAGCTCCACCTGCGGCTCGACGACGCGCTCGAGCGCGGGTCGCGGGTCCTCCACCTTCTCAGCGAGCTCGAGGCCGGGACCGACCCGGCCGACGTGCCGGCGGTCGAGGACAGCCTGCCGACGCCGATGGCGCGCCTGCCGCATGAGGGCGACGCCCTGCCACCCGCGGAGAGCTCGCTTGCCGATGGCGGCTCGAACGTCGCTCCGCCCCGCCGCCGTCCGCGCCGCGGTGGCAATCGCAGGAACGCCAACGTGACGCCCTGGATCGGAACGCGAGCGAAGCCCCGGAAGCGCGGCGGCAGGCCGTGAGCATCCGCCTCGACGCCTGGCTCGACGTCGTCCCGGCGGCGGTCGTCACACGCCTCCGCGGGGCACGGGAGGTGCTGATCGTCAGCCACGAGAACCCCGACGCGGATACGCTCGGGGCGGCCCTCGGGCTCCGGGAGATCCTGGCCGCCCGCGGCGCGCGTGCCAGCCTCGTCTGCAGCGACGTGCCGCCACCGCTCTACGACTTCCTGCCCGGCATCGCCGATTTCGGCACCGATCCGGCGACCGATCGAACCTACGACCTCGTGGTGATCGTCGACTGTGGATCCCTGGACCGCGTGGGCGCGGTTCGCGATCGGCAGGCCGCCCTCTTCGCCGCCCTGCCGACGGTTGTCATCGACCACCATGCCTCCAATGATGCGACCGGTCCCGATGACTGGGTGGATCCGGGCGCGGCCGCTACCTGTGAGCTGGTGGCCCTTTTGGCGACGGTCATGGATGTCTCCCTGCGGGCCGGCGAGGGGGCCCTCGCCACGGCCCTCATGGCCGGCATCGTCATGGACACGGCGACGTTCGCCCATCCCAACGCGACGCCACGGACGCTGGCCGTCAGCGCCGCCCTGGTGGAGGCCGGGGCCCCGCTGGCCGAGATCTCACGACGCCTGTACCGGACGAAGCCGGACGTCCAGTTGCGCCTCTTCGGGCGGGTCCTGGATCGCCTCCAGACGGGCGCCGGCGGGCTCGTCGTCTACTCGGTCCTCAAGACCGCCGACGTCGCCGAGACCGGTGCCCTGAGCGCCCATTCCGAGGGGATCATCGACCTCCTCTCCCAGTCCGAGGCGGCCGAGGTCGCCCTGCTCTTCAAGGAGGCCGGGCCTACGACGACGCGCGTCTCCGTCCGGACGAAGCCCGGCGGCGTCGACGCAACGGTCCTCACGGGGCTGTTCGGCGGCGGCGGACATGCTCGCGCCGCCGGAGCGAGCATCGATGGGACCGCGGACGAGGCCAAGGCTCGCGTCCTGCCCGAGGCGGAGCGACTCGCGACCGCCGTCCGGCGCTGACCATGGCCCGGCGGCCCGATCTCGGTGGCCTCGACGGCGTCCTCGTGGTCGGCAAGCCGGCCGGCCCGACCTCTCATGATGTCGTCGCCCTGGTCCGGCGCCTCAGCGGGACGCGTCGGATCGGCCATGGCGGGACCCTCGATCCGTTCGCCTCGGGCGTCCTGGCGCTCTTCCTGGGCGGTGCAACGCGCCTGGTCGAGTATCACCTCGGGGATCGCAAGGCCTATCGGGCCACGATCTGTTTCGGGGCCTCGTCGCCGACCGACGATCTCGACGGCGAGCTGACCCCCGTCGACGGTCCGCCGCTCGAAGGGACCTCCCTCGAGGCCGCCCTCGGCTCGTTCCGGGGCGAGATCCGCCAGCGTCCGCCTGACTACTCGGCGATCCAGGTCCAGGGCCGGCGGGCCTACGCCCTCGCCCGGGCCGGCGCCCCGGCCGTCCTGGCCGAGCGCGTCGTCACGATCTTCACCCTCGAGCTCGTGGCCTGGAACTCGGACGATCCGGGCCGGCCCATCGCCGTCGTTGATGTCGAATGCTCGGCCGGAACCTATGTTCGGGCCCTGGCCCGGGACCTCGGCGCGACCGTCGGCAGCGCGGCCTATCTCGGAGCCCTGACACGAACGGCCAGCGGGCCGTTCCGCCTCGCCGATGCGATCTCCCTGGAACGGCTCCGCAGCGCGGCGGCCGAAGGCCCCGATGGCCTTCGGCCGTTCCTCCTTCCGGCCGACGCGGGGCTCGAGGCCCTGGCCTCCGTGCGCCTCGCGCCAGATGAGCTGCGGGACGCGGCCATGGGCCGCTTCGTCCGGCCGACGGCAGGCGTGGCCGGCCTGCCCGAGGAAGGACCAATCCGCCTCCTCGACGAGGCCGGCCGGATCGCGGGCATCGGGACGCTCGATGGTCGTCGCATCGCGCCGGCCAAGATGCTCGGCGTCCGGGCGGCCGAGCTGGCTGCCGCACCGGCCGCCGCCGACGCCGACTCCAGCACCGCCAAGGACGTGCCCGGCCCCGAGTCCAGCCCGATCGGCGCGACCGATGGCTGACCTTGCCGCCACCCGCACCGATGTCGTGCCCGGCATCGACGCCCTGACCGAGCGCCAGGGTCGGTTGTTCGTGGTCGTCGGCGTCTTCGATGGCCTCCACCTCGGCCACCTGTACCTGCTCCGCCACCTGCGGGAGGCGGCGGCATCGCGAAATGCCCGGCCGACCGTCATCACCTTCGATCACCATCCCGACGAGGTCCTGACCGGCGCCGCCCCGCCGCTCCTGTGCGACCCCGACGAGCGTCTTGCCCTGCTTGCCGCGGCCGGCGTCGAGGTCACCATCGTCCAGACCTTCGATGTCGCCCTGCGGATGACCAGCTACCAGGACTTCATCCGGCGCGTGGCCGCCCACGTCGACCTGACCGGGATCCTCATGACGCCGGGCTCGGCGTTCGGCAACGAACGCCGCGGGACGCCCGAGGCCGTGGCTGATCTGGGTCGGTCGATGGGCTTCGATACCGTCGTCGTACCGTCCCTGGAGCTGGACGGGCGTCCGGTCCGGAGCGCTGAGATCCGCTCCGATATCGCGGCCGGCGACCTGGCCGGAGCCACGGCCCTCCTCGGGCGGCCGTATTCGGTCGTCGGGAAGGCAAGGGGCACCGGGAGCGGCCTCGAGCTCACGGTTCCGATGCCTGTCGCCCTGCCGCCTCCGGGACGGTACCGGATCCGCCTCGAGCCGGCGGGCACGGAACGGGGCCTCGGCGGGGCCGTCGAGATCGACACGGCGGGTCACATCTGGATCCACGCTCCGGACGTCCAGGTGGGTGCCGCGGATCGGCTCCGGGTCACCTTCGTGTCCGGCGGACGTTTGCCCGATCAAGAGGCGGCTGCTACCATCCGAGGGTCATAGTTGAAACTGACGCCATACAGTCATGTTCGTGTCGGAGGACCGAGTGCCGCTCGCGCGGGATGAAAAGCAGGAGATCATCACCGGATTTGCCGTCAAGGACGGCGATACCGGATCCCCGGAAGTCCAGGTCGCGCTCCTCACGGAGCGGATCCAGGGGCTCACGGGCCATCTCCGAAGCTTCCCCAAGGACAATCATTCGCGCCGCGGCCTCCTCAAGCTCGTCGGCCAGCGCCG
>JBEPVB010000141.1:0-5087 GCA_041691215.1 Chloroflexota bacterium | reverse complement strand
AGAAGAAGCCGAAGCGCATCCCCGAGTACTCGGTGGCGAAGCCGGCCACGATCTCCGAGTCTGCCTCGGTCAGGTCGAAGGGCGTCCGGTTGCCCTCGGCCGTGGCGGCGATGAAGAAGATCACGAAGCCCAGGGGCTGGCGGAAGACATACCAGTCGGTGAACCAGCCTGATTGCTGCTGGACGATGGTGTTGAGGCTCATCGTGCCGGCCAGGATGAGGAGGCCCACCGCCGACAGGGTCAGCGGGATCTCGTAGCTGATGATCTGGGCCGCCGAGCGCAGGCCGCCGAGGAGCGAGTACTTGTTGAAGCTGGACCAGCCGCCCATGAGCAGGCCGACCACGCCGAGGCCGCCCATGGCGAAGAAGTACAGCAGCCCGATGTTGAAGTCCTGGCCGTACAGGCCGGGGGCGAAGGGCAGGACCAGCACGGTCATGACCGCCGCGGCATAGGTCACCACCGGCGCCCAGGTGAAGACGACGGCGTCAGCCCCGGTCGGCGTGAAGTCCTCCTTCATGAGCACCTTGAGTCCATGGACGACCGACAGCAGGGTGCCCCACGGCCCGACCCGGTCCGGCCCGATCCGGAGGTTCATGAGAGCGATCACCTTCATCTCCAGGAAGATGTTCAGGAAGGCGATCGGGATCGTGATCAGCAGGATGATCGTGGCCGCGACGAGGAAGCGGACGAAGCCCAGGTTGGCCAGGACGATGTCCCAGACCGTGCCCCCAAACACGATGATCGCCAGCACCAGCCCCGCCGTCAGCACGACCAGGATCGGCAGCAACGTGAAGACGACCTTGCCCGGCGTGCTGAGCCGGCCCCACGTCCGGGAGATGGCGGTCACTTGTCGACGCCGCCCATGACCGGGTCAAGGCTCGCCATGACCGCCATCGTGTCGGCGATCAGGTTGTCCTTCATGAGCAGCCCGACCGACTGGAGGTGAATGAAGCTCGGGTCGTGGATCCGCATCCGGAAGGGTTGGTCGGTGCCGTCACTGATGGCGTACGTCGAGTACTGCCCGCGCGGGCCCTCGATCGCGGCGTAGGCCCGGCCCGGCCGCGGGCGCAGGAGCCGGGGCAGCTTGGCCATGATCGGGCCGTCCGGCATCTGGTGAAGGCACTGGTCGATGATCCGGAGGCTCTGCTTGATCTCCTCCATCCGGAGCAGGTAGCGAGCCAGCGAGTCACCTTCCGTGCGGGTCGGGATGTCGAAGTCGATCTCGGGGTAGATCGAATACGGATGCGCCCGGCGAACGTCGAAGGGCACGCCCGTGGCCCGCAGGTTGGGGCCGGAGAAGACCATCTTGAGAGCGGTTTCGGTATCGATGACGCCGAGGCCGCGGGCGCGGCGGACGAAGATCTCGTTCTGGTTGAGGAGGGTGAGATTCGCCTCGATCTGCTCCGTCGCCCGGCTCATCCAATCACCGAGGCGGCTCATGAACTCGTGGTTCAGGTCGCCGTTGACGCCGCCGATCCGGAAGTAGTTGAAGAGCATCCGCTGGCCGGTCAGGGCGGCCAGCATCTCCACGATCTCGTCGCGCTCGATGAACGACCACAGGATCGGCGTCAGCCCGCCGAGGTCGAGGGCGAACCAGCCCATGAAGAGGGCGTGGCTGGCAATCCTGTTGAGCTCGCCGGACAGGACGCGGATGTACTCGGCGCGGCGGGGGACCTCGACGTCGAGGAGCTTCTCGAAGGCCATGACCGGCGACCACTCGCAGAAGAGCGAGCTGATGTACTCGAGGGGGTCGACCTGGCTGATGACCTGGTGGTAGTCGGCGTTCTCGCAGAGCTTCTCGACGCCCCTGTGGAGGTAGCCGAGCACGGGGTCCAGGTCGACGACCTTCTCCCCATCGAGCTTGAGCACGACCCGGAGGACGCCGTGCGTCGAAGGGTGCTGGGGGCCCATGTTGAGGAACATCTGGCCATCGCCGAGGGTGTAGAACTCGGCCTCCCGCTCCGTCCGAGGCGGGTACGGCGGGATCGGCTCGAAGACGCCGATGTCGTCGTCCAGCTGGACTCTCGGGTCGTCGGCCGAGGCGTGCGTGTGGGCGCCGGCGGTCGTCGTCATCGATCGCTCGCCTACGCTCGGGTCCGGCGGATCGTGCCGGCCGGCGCGCTCGCCGGCTGCCCGGTTCGCTCCATGTGGCGGACGCCGCCGCCCGGTGAGCGGGCCGCGTCGTCGGCGAGGTAGAAGTCCTTGCGAAGCGGGAAGCTCGTGTAATCCGGGGGCATGTAGATGCGGCGGAGGTCGCGGTTGCCCTCGAAGATGATCCCGAACATGTCGTAGGCCTCGCGCTCCATCCACTCGGCGCCCTTCCACAGGAAGGTGATGGAGGGCGTCCGCGGATCGTCGCGGCTCAGGCCGTCGGCCACGATCCGGAGCCAGTCGGTGGTCGTCTCGCTCCAGAGGTGGTAGACGACCTGCATGTGGTCGCCCGTGTCGACCCCGGCCAGGTCGGACAGCATCTCGAACCGGAATGCCGGCTCGTCATGGAGGGCACGAAGGACGTCCGGGACATCCCCGGGGCCGATCCGCAGCTCGGTCTCGTCGTGGCGCTGGCGGACGGGTCCGGTCGCGACATCGCCGAAGCGCGCCTCGAGGCGGGCTTTCAGGGCTCGATCCACGTCAGACCCCCGTCGGGACCGTCGGGCCGACGGCGCGCTCGGGCCAGTGGCCGCGGCGATCCTTGACGAGCTGCTGGAGCTTCATCATCCCGTAGATGAGGCCTTCGGGCCGGGGCGGGCAGCCGGGGATGTAGACATCGACGGGCATCACCCGATCGATGCCCTCGATCGTGCTGTAGCTCCGCTTGTAGCGCCCGCCCGAGCAGGTGCAGTCGCCCATCGCCACGCACCATTTCGGCTCGGGCATCTGCTCCCAGAGGCGGACCAGCGGGCCGGCCATCTTGGTCGTCAGGGTGCCGGCCACGATGAGCACGTCCGCCTGCCGCGGCGAGGCCCGGAAGGGAAACATGCCCCAGCGGTCCATGTCGTTCTTGGAGGTGGCCGCGCTCATCATCTCGATGGCGCAGCAGGCGAGGCCCGACAGGAGGGGCCAGAGGCTGTTGGCTCGGAGGAGGTCGAGGACCACGTCGGCCTTGGTCGGGATGACCTCCAGGAGGCCGCTCCAGCGGGCGTCGTCGCGGCTGGCGATGCCGCTCGCCTCGACGTCCCGAAGGTGGGTGATGTCGCTGGCCTTGCCGCCGTCGTAGGCCTCGGGATCGGCTGCCGACCAGAGGTCGTTGGGGACGATGATCGGCGCCTGGAGCGCCGACGTGCCCGGGACGACCAGGGCGCTCGACGTGCCGCCGCCGCTGGCCTTGGGGGCCTCTCCATGCCCTCGCTCGTCGGTCATCGCCACGTCAGGACGCCCTTGCGCCAGGCATAGCCGAGGCCGACGAGGAGGATGGCCACGAACAGCAGCATGCTCACGAAGCCGCCCAGGAGGATGTCCCGGAAGACGATGGCCCAGAGGTAGATGAAGACCACCTCGATGTCGAAGGCCACGAAGAGGAGGGCGTAGATGTAGAACGACAGCCCGAAGCGGCCGTGGGTGTCACCGAACGTGTCGATGCCCGATTCGTAGGGCAGGCCCTTATGGACATCGCCCCGATTGCGGTGCGAGACGAGCCACGCCGCGCCGAAGGTCAGGAACGTGAAGGACCCGGCGGCGAAGGCGAACCCGACGATGTACCAGATCCCGGTCAACCGATCCTCACTCCGAACGGCGCAAGCGATGGGCGACGTTCGCTGCTGGGCGGCAACGTCCTGGGCGAGAGACGACCCTGGGGGCAATCGCAACAGGCCGTACGAGCACGGCCGTCGCCCGTGGGCATTCTAGCAGGGGCATCCGGTCCGGCAGGCTCGCCCGACGCTGGCGAGATGGGTCCCGGGAAGGGAATGACGGAAGGTCGAGGGACGGCTCGCGCCGAGCGCGCGTGCAGGTTCGCGAGCCGTCCCTCGGAGGGGTCCCCGACGACGGGACTTTCGCAATCCGGGGCAGGTCGCCGCAATAGGGAGGGTTACCTAACCCCACCAGACTGCACCCGACGGCACCGGACAGCACGTCCTCCGGGGCTCGCCCGCATTCGGGCTCGATCACGTCCGGCGTGGCATCCGGAACGAGAGGCCTCGAAGCTCAGGCTCGGCCGGCGCCAGGCCACGGCCGAAGAGCATGACCGCGAACCGACCGGTCGCCGTTGGGTCGAGGAGCCGGACCAGGGCCGAACGGGCCTCCAGGTAGCCGCCCAGCTCCGTCCGCTCGTCGGCCTGGAGCACCACCAGCAGCTCGGCGACCCCGAGGCCGGCCAGGAACTCCGCCTGGGTCGTGGTCCCGAGGTGATCGAGGCCGGCCAGCGCCGCGGCGCGCTCGACGGCCGTGAGGTCGACGTGGGCCGTGAGGTCCTGGCGGCCGATGTTGCGGAAGGGATCGTCGTGGACAGCGTGGCCGCTGTAGGCACGAAGGAGGCTCCCCCGGCCTGCGTCGTAGAGGGCCGCCGCCGGATGGCCGTAGTCGATGAGGACGGCGAGCCCCCGTCGGAGGCCGGCGGCGGCGCCCGCGACCCAGGCATCGATCGCCAGGTTCACCTCGGCGCGCTGGCCCTCGGCCAGGCGGACACCCTCGTTCGCCAGGCGGGCCGCGAGGGCCGGCGTCGAGGGCGGGGCCGTCACGCTGGTCAGGGCCCCCAGGCCGTCGGCCGTCACATAGTCTTCGAGGAGCGATCCAAGCGGCCCCCCGACAACGCGGTGAACCGGCAGGGCGTCGAGGACCTCGTTGGCCAGGATCGCGCCCT
This sequence comes from Chloroflexota bacterium, assembly GCA_041691215.1. Taxonomy (GTDB): domain Bacteria; phylum Chloroflexota; class Limnocylindria; order Limnocylindrales; family CSP1-4; genus UBA5189. The sequence continues at coordinate 289 of JBEPVB010000141.1, read as the reverse complement.
CGATCGGCTCGCCGTCGTCGGCCTCGAGGACGTTCCCGGCACCGATCGCGGCGAGGCGCTCGCGGACCTGGCGGAAGCGATCGCCACCGCGCTCGGCGATGCGATAGCCAAGGGCGCCACGGAGCGGCGAGCCAGATCGGTCCAGGCCGTCGACGATCCCCGCGGCCAGGGCGCCGGTTCCGGCGCCGTGCTCACGGACCGTGAACCGGCGCGGGCCGCCCAGCCCCAGGCCGCCCACGGGGCGCGGGGTCGCCCCCGCCCCCCCCCACCTAGGGTGGGGTTTCGGCGG
>JBEPVB010000140.1:0-5093 GCA_041691215.1 Chloroflexota bacterium | reverse complement strand
TTCATCGAGAACCAGGCCGGTGGCGACAACATCCACGACCAGCTGACGCCCGAGGAATCGGCCCAGGTCCTGAAACAGCATGTGGCCGACGGGATCGACATCGCCTACAAGGCTCGCCTGCCCAAGCCGCTCATCGCCTTCATCCCCCAGCACCACGGGACCGCCCTGATGAGCTACTTCTACGCCAGGGCGCAGGAGGAGGCCGCCGCGCCCTACGGCGGCCCGCAGACGGAGGCCGGCCGACGAGCGGCGGAGGGCATCGACGCTCGCCGCTTCCGGCACGCCGGGCCGAAGCCCCAGACCCGCGAGGCCGCCCTGATCATGCTCGCCGACGGGGTCGAGGCGTCGGTTCGATCCCTCTCGTCGCGCGACGAGCCGGCGATCCGGGCCATGGTCGCCCGGATCATTGCGGAGCGGATGGACGACCGCCAGTTCGATGAGTGCGACCTGACCCTCCGCGACCTCGACGTTGTCGAGGAGGCCTTCGTGACCCAGCTGTTGGGGATGTACCACCAGCGGGTCGCCTACCCCCAGAGCAAGGTCGTGGAGCTGGAGTCGCGGCGGGCCGCGGCCGGCGGCGGCGGGACGGGCGGTTGGCCGAGTCTCGATCCCTCGTCGATCCGGCGGGGCGACACGGACCGGACCGACCCGTCCGACCGAACTGGCGGGCCGTCACGCGACCGGTGACGCGAACCCATTCCATCGATGGCTGGCGGATCGACGTCAGTGCCGGGCCGGGAGTCCCTCGGCTCGTGCCGATGGTCGAGGTGGCGCGGATCGTGGCGCGGGCGCTCGCAGCGGTCAGGGCACCCACCGCGGCCACGATCTCGGTGATCCTGACCGACGACGCCGAGATCGCGACGCTGAACCAGGAGCATCTCGGCCACGAGGGCCCGACGGACGTGCTCTCGTTTCCCATGCTCGAAGCGGCGGCCTTCCCGGGTCGAGTTGTGGAGCCCGATCTCGCCGCTGCCGCCCGGCACCCTGGCGAGCCAGGAATTGCTGCCGCCGCCGCGTTCGTCCTGCCGCCGCGGGCCCGGCTTCATCTCGGGGACATCGTCGTCTCCGTCGAGCGGGCGATTGAGCAGGCTGCCAGCGGCCGCGGCGGCCAGACCGGGGATCGACGCTGGGCGGCAAGAGATGAGCTGCGACTGCTCCTGACCCACGGCACGCTTCACGTCTGCGGGTGGGACCACGCGACACCCGCGGAGGAAGCCGCCATGCGACGCCTCGAGCGCGAGATCCTCGGCGACGTGCCTGCCTGACCCGGATCGATTGCGGGTCTGACAGGAGCATCAGGGCCCGTCCATCCGGGTGCCACGTGGGGTACCGACCGCCCGGGTACCATCAGCCCAGCAGTGCCCTCGAAGATCGTCGTTGGGCTGGGGAACCCCGGCCAGCAGTACGCGCAGACCCGTCACAACATCGGCTGGATGGTCCTCGACCGCCTGGCGGACCGTGCCGGGTGGGCTGCACGTGCCCGGAACAAGGACGCCGCGGCGACGATCGGGGGTCGCTACCAGGGCCTCGACCTGATCCTCGTCAAGCCCATGACGTTCATGAACGAGTCGGGGATCGCGGTCCGCAAGATCCTCGCCCGCGAGCGCGCCCCGCTGCCCGAGATGCTCGTGGTCGTCGACGACTTCTCGCTCCCCTTCGGCAAGCTGCGCTTTCGCGAGGGTGGGGGACCGGGCGGCCATAACGGCCTGCGTTCGATCATCGACGAGCTCGAGTCGGAGCGCTTCGCGCGCCTCCGGGTGGGCATCGGCGAACCCAGCCGTGGTTTCATCGACCACGTCCTCTCGACGTTCGGACCCGAGGAGAAGCTGCGCCTTGACGAGCTCCTCGACGCCGCGGCCGACGCGGTCGAGTCCTGGGCCCGCGAGGGCGTCAACAAGGCGGCCAATCGTCACAACTCGTTCGAGCTGCGGCCGGCGGACGCCGACCTGGTGGCGCCGCCCGGCGAGGTCGACGGCCCGCCCGGCAGCGACGGTATCCGCCGGACGAAGACCGGCTGGCGCAAGGTCCGAACGGAGGAGCCGGAATGATGGAGGTCCGGCATGACTGCCGCGCCGGCACGCGCGGAGGCACCGGCATGACCGCCGCGGCGGCACGCGCGGAGGCACCGGCATGACCATGGCGCCCCTCCGTGGCCGGCGGGGCTGGGAGCGTAAGGTCGACGCCGAGGTCGAGCGCCGCGCCGCCGACCGCGAGGCCGCCCAGGGCGGGCCGGCCGGGCGCGGAAGCGGCGCGGGCCAATCCGGCACCAAGGTTGCCGGCGGCCCGGCCGACCGCCATGGAGCCGGCCGCCGGCTGCCCGATCTTTCGGGCCTGCCGCCGCTCCTTGCCGGCTCGGGAGCCTTTGACGACCTTCGAGCCCGCCTCGGGGAGGCCGGCAGCGCCCCGCCCGCAACCGGCCGGGGCCGCCATGCCGGCCTCACCCAGGTCCCCCACGGCGCGAAGAGCTACCTCGCGGCGGCCCTCGCGATCGCCGCCGGCGAGCGGATCGTCTGGGTGGCCCGCGACGCCGAGATCGGCGATCGCGTGGCCGAGGAGCTCGCGGCCTGGGTCGGCGATCCGTCGGGCGTGGCCGTCCTGGAGCCGAGGACCGCGCTCGCCTACGAACGGAGCGAGCTGGTGGCCGACGAGACCGCGGCCAGGGTTGCGGCGCTGTCCGCCTGGCGGAGCGGCAGTGCCCGGATCCTCGTGGCCAGCGTCCAGGCGCTGATCCAGCACACGATTGCCCGGGACGACCTGCCGGATGCGCCGCGCGAGCTCCGGACCGGCGGCCGGGTGAGCCAGACCGTGCTCCTCCACGATCTCCTGGCCCTCGGCTACAGCCCCGTCCTCGAGGTTGCCGGCAAGGGCGAGTTCGCCCGACGGGGCGGGATCGTCGATGTCTTCCCGCCTTCGGCGGCTCTTCCGATCCGGATCGAGCTCTTTGGTGACGAGATCGACTCGCTGCGGGCATTCGATCCCACGGACCAGCGCGCCGTTGGCGCCGTCGATGTCGTGAGCCTCCTGCCGGCTTCGGAGTTCCTGCTGCCCGCCGACGGCGCTGCGGAGCTACGGACCCGCCTCGGGTCGCTGGCCGGCAAGCTTCCCGAACGTCTCGTCGGCGATCTCGAGCGGCTGACCGGGGATCGGGAATCGGATGCCGCCGAGGCCCCCGCGGCGACCCGTGCGGCGCAGGTCGGTGACGCCGCGGAGATCTGGGCCGCAATCCTGGCCCCGAGCACGGCCCTCGACCACATCGACCCGGGTTCTCTCCTCGTCCTCGACGAGCCGGCCGACCTCGCCGAGTCCGCCGAGTTCCTGTGGCGCCAGGCGGACGAGCGACGCGCGGAGCTCGTCTCGAGCGGCGACTTGCCGAAGACCTGGCCGGAGACGCTCCTTGGGCGCCGGGCGTGGAAGTCCCGCCTCCTCGGATCGCGGACCATCGAGCTGACCTGGGAATCGGAGGCGGTCGAAGCGACGATCGCGGGCGGCGGGCTGAGTGCCGGCGACGCGTTCGGCTGGCGTGAGCCGACGCTCCCGCCGGGGAGGGCGGCGCAGCTCGGTGAGGCGGCCGAGCGCTGGCTCGCAACGGACACCGGGACCGACGCCCTGCCCCGGATCGTCGTGGCCTCGGACCAGGCGCCTCGGCTCGCCGAGCTCCTCGCCGAAGCCGGCCACCCGGCCGGTGTCACCGCGAACGTTGCGGAGGCCCCCCCGCCGGGAGCCATCGTCCTCGTCGAGCGGAGCCTGAACGGCGGCTTCGTCGGCGGGCCGGACGGCCTCGTCTTCGTGACCGATCGCGAGCTGTTCGGCAACGTCCGGGTTCGACGCCCCAAGGCCATGCGGCGGGTGGTCCCGCGCGACATCCTCGAGCGGCTGACCCCCGGCGATCTCGTCGTCCATATCGACCATGGCGTCGCCCGCTACGAGAAGATGCTCCGCCGGAGCGCCGGGGAGGGCGACGAGCGCGACTACCTCGAGATCAGCTTCGCCGCCGGCGACCGGATCTACGTCCCGGTCGAGCAGATCGCCAGGGTCACGAGATATTCGGGCGGAGAGCGGCCGCAGCTCAGCAAGCTGGGCGGCACGGAGTGGTTGCGGACCAAGCAGCGGGTCCGGAAAGCCGTCGCCGACCTGGCCGAAGAGCTCCTGGCGCTCTACGCCGCCCGTGCCAACGCCCGGGGCTTTGCCTATGCCCCGGACTCGCCCTGGCAGTCCGAGATGGAGGCCTCCTTTCCGTACGAGGAGACCGTCGACCAGCTCCGGGCGGTCCTGGAGGTCAAGCACGACATGGAAGCCGGCCTGCCGATGGATCGCCTCGTCGTCGGCGACGTCGGCTACGGCAAGACCGAGGTCGCCCTGCGGGCCGCCTTCAAGGCGACCCAGGACGGCAAGCAGGTCGCCGTCCTCGTCCCGACCACGGTCCTCGCGGCCCAGCACCACGAGACGTTCCGGTCCAGGTTCGCGGCGTTCCCGGTCAAGGTCGGGATCCTCAGCCGCTTCATCGCCCCGAAGGACCAGGAGCGGACGCTCGCCGGCCTGTCGGACGGGTCGGTGGACATCGTCATCGGGACCCACCGCCTGCTGTCCAAGGACGTCCGCTTCCGGGACATGGGGCTGCTCGTCGTTGACGAGGAGCAGCGCTTCGGGGTCGCGGCCAAGGAGCGCCTCAAGCAGCTCCGCCGCGAGGTCGATGTCCTCACCCTGTCCGCCACGCCCATCCCGCGGACGCTCAACCTGGCGCTCGCAGGGATCCGCGACATGTCGGTGATCGAGACGCCGCCCGAGGACCGCCTGCCGATCCAGACCCGGGTCGCGGAGGCGTCCGCCGGGCTCGTCCGCGACGCGATCCTGCGCGAGCTCGATAGGGGCGGCCAGGTCTTCTACGTCCACAACCGGGTCGAGACCATCGAGGCCCAGGCCGAGCAGCTCAGGACCGTGCTGCCCGACGTCCGGATCGTGGTCGGCCATGGGCAGATGCCCGAGGGCCACCTCGAAAGCGTGATGATGAAGTTCGCGGCCGGCGCCGCGGATGTCCTCGTCTGCACCACGATCATCGAGTCCGGGCTCGACATCCCCAACGCCAACACGATCGT
>JBEPVB010000139.1:0-5125 GCA_041691215.1 Chloroflexota bacterium | reverse complement strand
GGAAGGACGCCCCGCCGCGCCTCGCGTGGCCGGCCGCCAGGCGAGAGAAAGCCACTTCGGGACCTTTGGCCCTGACATCGGATCCCGATTCATGGTTGGATGCAGGTAACCCCCGGCCTCAGCACGGGGACCGATCAAGTCCTGCCTTGGAGGCACCCCAGATGCTCCGAAAACTCTTTGCGTTCGCCATCGCGTCGATCGCCGTGTCCCTGGCCGCCACCTGGCTGGTCCCGATGGTCCGCCAGCAGAAGGCGAACGGGATCTTCGACCGATTCATGAAGCACGACGAGCTCGAGCCGACCGTTTCCACGGTCGAGCCGATGATCGACAAGCCCGAGCCGAAGCGCGGCAAGATCGAGCCGATCACCCCCACCACCACCGTCTAGCTCCGACCGACGGCCGGGCCCTCGGATCTTCCGAGGCCCGGACATGAAACCACGGGTCGCCCTCTCGAGAGGCGGCCCGTCGCGATTCATGGGTTGGGCGCGATGCGGGATGGCCCTTTCGCGCTCGCGGCATCGTATGCTCAGGCTGTGATCTGCCCGAGCTGCGGCACCGACAATCGAGCAGGGGCCAAGTTCTGCGTCGAATGCGGCACCGGCCTCGCCGGAGGCTGCCCCAACTGCGGCACGATCAACCCGCCGAGTGCCAAGTTCTGCTCCGAGTGTGCGACGCCGCTTGCAACGGGAGCGCGGCCGGCCGTGGCTGCCGGTTCCGGCGCCAGTCTCGCACCCTCGTTCGGCGCGACGACGAACCCGGCCGTCGTGGCCGAGCGCCGCCTCGTCAGCGTCCTCTTCGCCGACCTCGTCGGCTTCACGCCGTTCGCCGAGGAGCGCGACGCGGAGGACGTCCGGGAGACCCTGACCCGCTACTTCGACCTCGCCCGCGAGATCATCGGCCGCTATGGCGGCACGGTCGAGAAATTCATCGGGGACGCCGTCATGGCTATCTGGGGCGCGCCCATCGCCCGTGAGGATGATGCCGAGCGTGCCGTCCGGGCGGCACTTGACCTCATCGATGCCGTCCGGTCACTCGGTCCGGGAATCCAGGCGCGCGCCGGGGTGTTGACGGGCGAGGCCGCGGTCACCCTCGGGGCCACGAACCAGGGCATGGTCGCCGGCGACCTCGTGAACACCGCCGCTCGGCTCCAGTCCGTGGCGGCGCCGGGGATCGTGCTCGTCGGCGAGACGACCCAGCGAGCGGCCGCCGGCGCCATCACGTTCGAGCCCGCGGGGGAGCAGGTCCTGAAGGGCAAGGCGGCGCCGGTCGAGGCATGGCGGGCCGTGCGGGTCGTGGCGGAGCGAGGCGGTCGCAACCGGACCGAGGCCCTCGAGGCACCGTTCGTCGGCCGGGACGAGGAGCTTCGCCAGCTCAAGGACCTCTTCCACGCCACGGAGCGCGAAGGCAAGTCACGGCTCGTCAGCGCCGTGGGGCCAGGCGGGATCGGCAAGAGCCGGCTGGCCTGGGAGTTCCTGAAGTACCTCGACGGTCTCCTGGATCCGGTCTGGTGGCATGCCGGCCGCAGCCCTGCCTATGGCGACGGTGTCACCTTCTGGGCCCTCGGCGAGATGATCCGTGGCCGGGCAGGCCTGGCCGAGACGGACGACGAAGGCACGACCCGCGCCGGCGTCGCCCGGATCGTTGCCGAGCACGTTCCCGACGAGGCCGAGGCCCGGTGGGTCGAGTCCGCCCTGCTGGCCCTGCTCGGCATCGACACCGGCATCGGCTCGGACCAGCTCTTTGCCGCCTGGCGGACGTTCTTCGAGCGCCTGGCCACGAAGGCACCCGTGGTGATGGTCTTCGAGGACCTCCACCATGCCGACAAGGGCCTCCTCGATTTCATCGACCACGTGATGGACTGGAGTCGAGCCTCGCCGATCATGGTCATCACCCTTGCTCGGCCCGAGCTCCTCGATCGCCGCCCGGACTGGGGCGCCGGCAAGCGATCGTTCGCCTCGATCACCCTCGAACCGCTCTCGGCGGCCGACATGGAGCGCCTCCTGGCCGGGCTCGTCCCGGGCCTGCCGGCCAAAAGCGTGGCCATGATCGTGACCCGGGCCGACGGGATCCCGCTCTATGCCGTCGAGACGGTCCGGATGTTGCTGGCCCAGGGCCGGCTGGTGCTCGATGGGGAGACCTATCAACCGGTAGGCGACCTCAACGATCTCGCCGTTCCCGAGACGCTGACGGCCCTGATCGCTGCTCGTCTCGATGGCCTCGAACGGGCCGATCGGGCGCTCGTCGAGGACGCCGCGGTCCTCGGGCAGAGCTTCTCGATGGCGGGCCTCGGCGCGGTTTCGGGCTTGGCGACAGACGACCTCGAAGGGCGGCTCCGCGGCCTCGTCCGGCGCGAGCTCGTCATCCTCGATGTCGACCCACGCTCACCGGAGCGCGGCCAGTACGCGTTCGTCCAGGCGCTCATTCGCGAGGTTGCCTACAACACCCTTTCGAAGCGGGATCGGAAGGTCCGCCATCTTGCCGCTGCGCGGTTCTTCGAGAGCCTGGCCACCGACGAGCTTGCCGGCGGCCTCGCCGGGCATTACCTCGCGGCGCAGCGACTCGCCGTCGACGACGCGGAGGCGGCGGCGCTCGCAGCCCAGGCTCGGATCGCCCTTCGGGGAGCGGCCGAGCGCGCCAGTGCCATGGGCTCCCACGAGCAGGCCCTCACCTTCCTGGACCAAGCCCTGGAGGTGACCACGGATCCGTCCGATCGGGCCGACCTCCATGAGCGGGCCTCGCGCGCGGGCGACCTGGTCATGAACCCCGATCTCGTGATCGGCCACGCCGCCGCCGCGCTCGACGAACGCCGCCGTGCAGGCGACCGGCCGACGATCGCGGAAGCGGAAGCGAGGCATGCGACGGCGATCAACAACTTCCGCGGCGATCCGGCCCAGGCGCGCGACCTCCTGGTGCGGGCCTGGGAGGAATTCGCCGACCTGGAGGAGACGCCGGCCGGGGTCGCCTTGATGGTCTCCCTGGGCCGCGCCTATCGCGGTCTCGATGACCCGACGGCGGCACTGGCCTGGATGGAGCGGTACCTCCCGATTGCGGAACGGCTGGGCATGCTCGATGCCACGGCCCGCGGGATCGTGGGACGCGGCTCGGCCCTCCTGACCGGCGGCCGGCCTCGAGAGGGGGTTGTCCTCCTGCGGGGCGCTCACCAGATGGCCCTGACCCACGACCTGGGGGAGGTCGAGCTCAACGCCCGCGTGCTGCTCGCCTTCTATGAGCAATGGGGCGACCCCGCCGCTGGCCTGGCCCTGGGTCGCGAAGGATTCGAGATGGCGCGGCGAATCGGTTCCCGATCGTACGGCTTTCAGATGGTCGGCAACGCCGCGATCGTGGCCTTCCGGGTGGGAGAGTGGGATTGGATCGCGGCGATGCTCGATGAGTGGCTGGCGACGGAGGAACGGAACAACGCCTGGACCGAGCTCTACGTCGACAGGGCGATCCTTCGCTCTCTCCGGGGCGAGGACCCGACCACCGACATCGAGGCGGCCGCGGAGCTGCGGGGGACCATCACGGATCCGCAGTTCGAATCGTACGAACGGCTCGCCCGGGCTTGGGAGGCGCTGGCCACCGGTGATCTTCCCGGCGCGGTGGCGAACGTCGAGCGGGCGGTTGCGGTCACGAGCTACTTTGCCCCGCTGGCGCTGCCGCTCGGGGTTCGGGCCGCGCTCTGGGGCGGCGACCTGGCCAACGCGCAGCGCCTGCTCCGCGACCTCAACGGCATCTCGTACTGGGGTCTGGCCCTCGAAGCGGATCGGCTCACGATGGCCGCCGGGGTGGCCGCCCTCGAGGGACGCGGTAGCGAGGCGCTCGCTGGCTACCGCGAGGCGCTCCGCGCGCTTCGACACTTGGGGCTGGCCTTCGACGAGGCCGCCGCCGTCGTGGACATGGCAACGCTGCTGTCTTCACCCGAGCGCGAGGCCCCCGAGGTCCTGGCCGCAGTCACTGTGGCGCGCGAGACGCTGGCGCGGCTTGGTGCCCGCCCGTTCCTGGCTCGCCTGGACGCCAGTGGGCGGGCGTCGCTGGCTCCCGCCATTGGCGCCCCAAGTCGGGAGCGCACGGGGGCGGAGATCGTCGCAAGAGGCTAGCCCTCGCAAGCGCCTCGCCACGTTCGCGAGGCAAGGGGAGGCCCGCCGGCGTGTGCCGACGGGCCCTGGTTGCGGCGGGGAAGGGATCGGGGAGCTAGCGCTTCGCGATCTCCTCGGCCAGGCGGTCGTAGGTATCGAGCGCGCCGCCGATCATGCCGGTCGCCATGGCGCCTTCGAGCTCCTCGGTCGAGGTGAAGGTGCTCCTCTCGACGATCCTCGTCCGGCCGCCGAGGTCCTCGAGGGTCATCGTCTCCACGCCGACGTGGTCGGCCATCTCCGGGATGTCGACGATGAACGTCCGGACGATCCGCTCGGGCGCCACGACGTCGAGGTACTCGCCCTTGAAGGGGACGTCATCGCCACCGGTGGTGTGGTTGATGAAGCGCCAGCGGCCGCCGGTCCGGACATCCATCTCGACGACGGTCGTGGTGTAGCCGCGCGGGCCCCACCAGTGGGTGATCCGGTCGGGGTCGGTCATGACCTTCCAGACAAGCTCGCGCGGGGCGTCGAAGACCCGCTCGAAGACGAGCTCCAGGCCATCGACATAGACGGTGGTGCGGTCGTCGCCGAGGTTCTCGTGGGTCATGGCTGCGGCTCCTGCTGTGGGGGTTTCAACGAGGTGGGTCGGCATCTGGCTGCTCCTGTTGCTGGATCTGGCGGAGGTATGCGCCGAGGCGGTCGAAGCTCTCCTCCCAGTGGCGTCGGTACTGCCCGAGCCAGTCGGAGACGTCGCGGAGCGGTTCCGGCGTCAGGCGACAAGGCCGCCACTGGGCGTGGCGCCCCTGCTCGATGAGCCCGGCCCGCTGGAGGACCTTGAGGTGCTTCGAGATGGCCGGCAGGCTGAGGTCGAAGGGCGCGGCCAGGTCGGTGACCGTCGCCTCGCCCCCGGCAAGCCGGGCGAGGATGGCCCGCCGGGTTGGATCGGCGAGGGCCGCGAACGTGGTGCTGAGCCGATCGGACTGCGCTTGGGTCGTCTGCATTTCGCCCTACGGTTAATTAACCTAAGGGAATAATACGCTGGTCCGGCA
>JBEPVB010000138.1:0-5222 GCA_041691215.1 Chloroflexota bacterium | reverse complement strand
GGCCCGCCGGCCGGGTCAGATCCGGACGCGCTCGCAGCTCCTCGACGCCGTCCACGGCGTCGCCTTCGAGTCCTACGAGCGGGCCATCGATACCCATATCAAGAACCTTCGCCGGAAGGTCGAACCGGATCCGCGAGTCCCGCGGTACATCCTGACCGTCCACGGGGTTGGCTACCGCTTCGCCGACGATCGCGATGCCTGAGGGGCCGTGGCGCGACGGGCCCGGGCCGGGCGGGCCCTGGCGCGGCGGGCCGCCCCGCCGTCGACCGCCGTGGTGGCCCGAGAACGAGCCCTGGCCGCCCGTCGACGATCGGGGCCGCCCGATGTGGATGGGCCACCGACGCGGGGCCTGGCCGGCCTTCGGCTGCCTCATCGGCGGCGTCGTCGTGATCTCCATCGTCGGGGTGGCGACGATCGTCGCCCACATCGTCGGCGCGATCGTCGATCCCGGCCTCGCCCGGGACCGCCCGACGGCCTTCCTGGCAGTCCTCGTCCTCCTCGCCGCGGTCTACGCCCTGACCCGTGGCTTCCGGCGCCTGGCGGTCCCGCTGTCCTCCCTGGTCGAAGCCGCGCGCCGAGTTGAGCGCGGCAACTACGACACACGGGTGCCCGAGATCGTCCGCGGCCCGCGCGAGCTGCGCGAGCTGACCCGTGCCTTCAACACCATGACCTCGCGCCTGGAGGCCGACCAGCGCCAGCGGCGGTCGCTCCTGGCCGACGTCAGCCACGAGCTCCGGACGCCGCTGGCCGTCCTTCGAGGCAACCTCGAGGCGATCGCCGACGGCGTCCACCCGGCCGACGAGGAGCACCTGGCCGGGCTCATCGAGGAAACCCACGTCCTGGAGCGGCTCGTCGACGACCTGCGCACGATCTCGCTGGCCGAGGCCGGCGCCCTGCCGCTCCATCGAGAGCCCACGGACCCGGACGTCCTCCTGGGTGAGACCGTGGCCTCCTTCGCCACCGCGGCCGCCGACGCCGGCGTCGTCCTGGCCGTCGACACCCCCACCGACCTGCCCCTTCTCGACGTCGATCCGATCAGGATCCGGGAGGTCATCTCGAACCTCCTGGCGAACGCGCTCCGCCACACGCCCCGTGGCGGCCGGATCACGGCATCCGGGGCCACCGCCGCCGAGGGCCGGTCGGTCGTCATGCGGGTGGCCGACACGGGCTCGGGCATCGAGGCGGACCTCTTGCCCCACGTCTTCGAGCGCTTCGCCCGAGGGCGCGAATCCCGCGGTTCGGGGCTGGGACTTGCCATTGCCCGCGACCTCGTCATGGCCCACGGCGGGACGATCACCGTCGCCAGCGAGCCCGGGACGGGCACGACGTTCGAGGTGAACCTGCCCGTCGAGCCCGAGGCGCCAGTGGCTGGCGCTGCGGGAGCGCCTCCGGGCTGATCCGCGCCTGGCGTCGCGAAACCGGGACTATCCTGCCCTGGTGCGCGCCCTTCCGCCACCGTTCGACCGGCTCGCCATCGGCCTGGCTGCCGAGATCGATGTCGCCGGCAGCGAGCTCCTGAACCGCCGGCTCCTGACCAAGGACATGGCCTTCCCGCTCGACGAGCGCGGCGCGTTCGGGCTGCACGGCCTGCTGCCGGACCGGATCCTGACCATCGAGGAGCAAGTCGAGCTGGAGCACGAGCATCTCCAGCGCAAGTCCGACGCCCTCGAGCGCTACATCGGCCTGGCCGCGCTCCAGGATCGCAACGCGACGCTCTTCTACCGGCTCCTGACGGAGTACCTGGAGGAGTACCTGCCGATCGTCTACACCCCGACGGTCGGACGGGCCTGCCAGGAGTTCAGCCACATCGTCCGACGGACGCGCGGCATCTGGCTCACGCCGGCCGATCGGGATCGCATTCCTGAGGTCCTGAGCGCGGCTCCCTATGAAGACGTCCGCCTGATCGTCGTCACCGACAACGAGCGGATCCTGGGCCTCGGCGACCAGGGAGCCGGGGGCATGGCCATCCCGATCGGGAAGCTCGCCCTCTACACCGCGGCCTGCGGCATCCATCCCGTCCTGACCCTGCCCGTCTCGCTCGACGTCGGGACCGACAACGAGGCGCTCCTGGCGGATCCGCTCTATCTCGGCTACCGGGCGCCCCGGCTGCGCGGCGCCGCCTATGACGCCTTCGTGGAAGCCTTCGTCGTGGGCGCCCACGAGATCTGGCCCGACTGCCTCATCCAGTTCGAGGACTTCAAGCAGCACAACGCTCTCGGCATCCTGGCCCGTTATCGACACCGGGTCCCGTGCTTCAACGACGATATCCAGGGGACGGCCGCGGTCGTCGTGGGTGGGGTGATGGCCGGCCTCCATCACCTCGGCGTCACATGGAGGGATCAACGCGTCGTGCTCGCCGGTGCCGGCGCCGCCGGAACCGGGATCGCGCGGCTGCTGCGCCTGGCGATGGTCCAGGCCGGCCGTTCAGCGGCGGAGGCCGGGGCGGCCGTCCTGCTCGTCGATTCGGTGGGCCTCGTCCACGACGAGCGGCCCGAGCTCGACGAGGACAAGCGCGACCTTGCCTATCCGGCGGCCCTGGCAACCGAGATGGGCCTCGCCCTGTTCGACCGGGGGCTTTCCGCCCATCCGCCCCTCCTCGACGTCGTCCGGGCCTTCCGGCCGACCGTCCTCATCGGCACGACGGCCCGCGCGGGCACGTTCTCGGGCCCGATCATCCGGGCGATCGCCGCCGGGACCGAGCGCCCGATCATCCTGCCGCTCTCGAATCCGACGGCCAACACTGAGGCCGTGCCCGAGGACATCCTGGCCTGGACGGACGGCCGGGCGCTCGTGGCCACGGGCTCGCCCTTCTCGCCCGTCGAGATCGGCGGTCGAGTCCGCGAGATCGGCCAGGCCAACAATGTCTTCATCTTCCCGGGCGTGGGCCTGGGAGCGATCGCGGCCGAGACCCGGGAGGTCACGGACCAGATGTTCCTCGGGGCGGCCGAGACGCTGGCGACCCATGTCTCGGCCGAGCGCTTCGCCGCCGGCGCGCTCTTCCCGAGCGTCGCGGACCTGCGGCCGGTGTCGCGGGAGATTGCCATCCGGGTGGCGACCGAGGCGATCCGGGCCGGCCTCTCGCCGCTGCCGGCGAGCACCGACGTGGCCGCCCTGATCGACGCTGCCATGTGGTGGCCCGCCTATGCTCCCTACCTCCGCGCCGCGCGGATGGTCGAGAGTGCGAGCGCGACGACCGAGGGCTGATCCGGCGCCCAGGCCGGTGCCCGAGCTCTCAGGCCGGCGGCTCCGGGACCTCGATCTCGGGCAGGAGCGGCTGGCCGGTGATAAGCCGTGAGCCGCGGCCGTGGGTCAGGAAGCTCCAGGCCCAGCGAGTGACCACCACGATCCGGTTGGCGAAGCCGATCAGGTAGACGATGTGGATGCCGAGCCAGAGCATCCAGGCCAGAAACCCGCCCTGACGCCCGAACGGCCCGAGCCAGCCGATGTTGGTGACGCCCGAGAGGCGCCCGATCACGGCCACGTCGCCGCGATCCTGATAGTGGAATGGGGGTACGCGCTCGCCCGAGAGCCGGTGCCGAATGGCCGCGGCCGCGTACTTCCCGCCCTGGATGCCACCCTGGGCCACGCCGGGCACGGGCTTGCCTTTCTTCCACGGCTGGACCGCGGCGTCGCCGATCACGAGGACCTCGGGATGCCCTGGCACGGTCAGGTCCGGCTCCACCAGGATCCGGCCGGCCTTGTCGGTCTCGGCGCCTAGCGCACTGGCCACGGCCCGCCCGAAGGACGAGGCCAGGACCCCCGCCGCCCATAGGACGGTCCGGGTCGCGATCGTCTCCTCGCCCTGCGGTCCCTCGACCTTCACGAAGCCCTCGCCGATATCGGTAACCCTGGTCTTCGTGTGGACGGTCACCCCCAGTCGCTGGAGCTGCCGCTTCGCCGATGCCGAGCGATCCAGCGGGTATGGCGGCAGGATCCGATCGAGGGCCTCGACCAGGAGGATCCGCGCCTGGCGGGTGTCGATCGAGCGGAAATCGTTGCGGAGCGTGTCGTTGGCGATCTCGCCCAGGGCGCCGGCCAGCTCCACGCCGGTTGGGCCGCCGCCGACGATCACGAAGGTCATCCACTCCGCGCGCCGCTCCGGGTCGTGCTCCCGCTCGGCGGCCTCGAAGGCGATGAGGATACGGCGCCGGATCTCCGTGGCGTCGTCGATCGACTTCAGGCCCGGCGCGAACGTCGCCCATTCGTCGTGGCCGAAATAACTGTGCCGGGCGCCCGTTGCCACGACCAGCGTGTCGTAGGCGATGGGGCCGCCGTCGGCCATCAGGAGCCGGCGCCGTCCGGGATCGATGCCGACGGCCTCCCCGAGCAGGACGGTCGTGTTCCTGTTGCGGCGGAGGATCGAGCGAAGCGGTTGGGCGATCTCGCCCGGGGCGAGGGCGCCGGTCGCGACCTGGTAGAGGAGCGGCTGGAAGAGGTGGAAGTTACGCCGATCGATGAGGGTGAGATCCACGCGCGGATCCCGCCCCAGGTCGCGGGCCGCGTATAGCCCGCCGAAGCCGCCGCCGACGATCACGACGCGATGTCCGCTGGAGCCTGCCCCGAGCGTTGCCATCGCCGCCAGCCTACCCCGCGCCGTCGGCCGCCGCGATCGCGGGGGCCCGGATGGTCGACACGTGCGAATCGAGCTCCGGAAAGGCCCGCACGACCCCGACCACGCCGAGGAGGCACAGGAGGCCGCCACTGATCACCGACAGCTGGGCCCCGATTGCGGCGGCGACCAGGGCAGCCTCGATATCGCCGATCCGGGGGCCGCCCGTGACGACCAGGATGTTGATCGCCGCGACCCGGCCCCGGAGCTCGTCGGGCGCCTCCATCTGGACGGCGCTGGAGCGGAACACGGCCGAAACGACGTCGGCCGCCCCGGCGATCGCCAGGAAGACCAGGGCCAGGGGAAAGAAGAAGGTCGACAGCCCGAAGAGGGCGATGGCGGCGCCCCAGGCAACCACGGCCAGGATGATGCCCCGCCCGATCCGCCGGACCCGGTTCAGGGCACCCGAGAAGGCGATCCCGATGAAGGCGCCGACCGCTGGCGCCGCGTTCAGCAACCCGAGGCCCACCGGCCCGACCTTGAAGACGTCGAGGGCCAGGGCCGGGAAGACCGCGGTCGGCATCCCGAAGATCATGGCGTTCAGGTCGATGGCGAACGTCGCCAGGATGAGGCGCCGGCTGCGGACGAACCGGAGACCCTCCTTGATCGCCGC
>JBEPVB010000137.1:0-5231 GCA_041691215.1 Chloroflexota bacterium | reverse complement strand
ACATGCAGGAGTGGATCCGGTTAATCACCGGAGCCTGGCGCCGGGCTCACCGCGCCCCGTCGCGCCCTACCATCCGGGGGGCCGAGAAGCGGTCGAGGACCGAGGCCCTGATCGCGCTCCGGTCGAGGCCGGCGACGTCGTCGATGAAGTAGGCCAGCGCCTCGACATCGTCGCCCAGGAAGCCGTCGACCCCGTGCCGGACGATCTCGGGCAGGGCGCCGACCCGCATGGCCAGGACGGGCGTGCCGGTGGCCATGGATTCGATGGCCACGAGGCCGAACGGCTCCGGCCAGTGCCCTGTCATGGCCGTGGCATAGCTGTCGGCAAAGAGCCGGTCCCGGTCAGGGCCGGCGAGCTCCCCGACGTACTCCACGAGGGATCCGGCGGCCTTCATGGCCGGGACGAAGACGGCGGCGTTGTAGTCCCGCTCGCGGGCCGTCGGGCCGGCCTTGGCCGCGATGCGGAGGTGGCGCCCGGTCAGCTGGGCCAGCTCGATCGCCTCTGCAACCCCCTTCTCGGGGGCGATTCGCCCGACGAAGACGAGATCGTCGCCCGCCGTCGCCCGAAACGGGGCCGCAGTCAGGTCGAGGCCGTTCGGGACGATGACCCAGGGGAGGCCCGGGTGGGGTACGGCCTGGCTCGCCGAGATGGCCACGATCCCGGGCCCGGCCTCGGCCAGGCCGGAGCGGGCCCAGGGCAGGTCCAGGCGGCCGTGGAACGTGGAGAGCCCCACCGTGCGCTCATTGATCTGGGCCAGGATCGGGAGGCTCCAGGAGTCGAGATGGAGGTGGACGACGTCGAATTCGTCGAGGCGCTCCCGGACGAGCTCGATGGTGCGCCGGAACCAGGGATCCGGATCGGCCATGGAGCCGTCGCCGCGGAGGGCCTTCTCGACCGTCGCCACGAGCTCGCCGGGGACCTCGGAATCGCCGCTGCCGAAGGTCGTCACCTGGTGGCCGCGGCCGTGAAGCCCGCGGACCAGCTCGTACACGACGCGCTCGGTACCACCGTAGGCGGCCGGCGGCACGGCCTCGACCGGCGGGGCGACCTGGGCAATCCGAAGTGAGGGCAGCCGTTCGTTCATCGCTCGATCGTTACCGCCGGGCCATCACAGACGCACAGTAACGTCGAGGTCGCCATCCTTGCGGAGAACCTCCACGCTGGTCATCCCTCGCCAGCGGTGGACCAGCAAGTCACACGATCCGCGACCGACCCGAAGGCCCCGGATGACGAGCTTGCCCATGAACGCCGGCAGGTGCGGCCGGATGAGCTCGAGCTCGCCGCGGTCTGCCCGGGCCTGCATCCCCAGCAGGGTCCGGACGAGGAAGAGCGGTGCGGCCGCCGCCCAGGCCTGCGGCGAGCAGGCAATGGGATACGCCACGGGCGTGCCGGTCGCGCTCCGTTCGAAGCCGCAGAACAGCTCCGGGAGACGGAAGGCGGGGAAGCTCTGGGCAGATTCCAGGACGGCTGCGGCGAGACGGTCGGCGGCATCGATCGCCCCGGCCGCCTTCAACCCGGCGGCCGCGATCGCGGTGTCGTGGGGCCAGACCGTGCCGGTGTGGTAGCCGATCGGGTTGTAGCCGGGCTGGTTGGCGGCATAGGTCCGGATGCCCCAGCCGGAGAACATGTCGGGGGCCATGAGCCGGGTCGCCACGGCATCGAGGGCGTCGTCGGCGACGATCCCGCTCCACAGGCAATGGCCCATGTTCGAGGCGACCGCGTCCATCGGCTGGCGGTTGCCGTCGAGGGCCATGGGAATTGCCCCATCCACCGGCCGGTAGGCGGTCGCGAACCGTGCCCGAAGGGCGGCCGCGGCCGCCTCCTGCTTCGCGGCGAACTCCGCGTCGCCACGGCGACGGGCCAGCCGGGCGAGGCGCCGCCGGGCGTCGTAGACGTAGCCCTGGACCTCGGCCAGCGCGATCGGCGGCTCCGCGATCCGGCCGGTCCGGTCACGGATCGCGTCCCCGGAGTCCTTCCAGCCCTGGTTGCGGAGGCCACGCGGCGAGCGTCGGAGGTAGTCGACGAAGCCGTCGCTGGAGTGCGCCGCGTTCGCGTCGATCCAGGCAAGTGCGGCGAGGGCATGGGGCCACAGCTCGTCGATCAGCTTGTCGTCGCCTGTCCAGTCGAAGACCTCGCCGAGGAGGACGAGGAAGAGGGGCGTCGAATCGACCGACCCGAAGTACGGCCCGAAGGGAACCTCGTTGGTCAGGGCCATCTCGCCGGTCCGGAGCTCGTGGAGGATCTTGCCCGGCTCGGCGTCCCGCCAGGCGTCGTCGGTCGTCGACTGGCGTGTCGCGAGAGCCCGCAGGGCATCGGTCGCGACCCAGGGCAGGAAGGCGATCGCCTCGATGCCGGTCATCAGGGCGTCGCGACCGAAGAGGGCCGAGAACCAGGGCACGCCGGCGCCGATGTAGGGCTCCCCTTCGGGCGTCGTGTTGACCAGCAGGCACAGGTCGTCGATGGATCGCTGGAGGACCATCTCGACGAGACGGTTGTCGCACTCGATCGTCGTTCCGGCGGTCCGCCAGGTCATGTGGGCGAGCTCGGGGTGGCTGAGGTGGGCCTCGGGGCGGCCGTCGCGGATCACCTCGACGAACTCCTGACGCGGCGGCTCGTGGCCGGGCTTCGCCGTCCAGGTGATGGTCGTGGAAGCACCCGGTTGCAGGGAAAAGTTCCAGGTGGCCACGATGGCCGGCGAGAGCGGTCCGCTCAGGGCCTCCCGTCGCTCCGGACCGCCTCGACCCACCGGCGCCGCGATCGTCGGCTGGGGCTCGAAGGCGAGATGGGTCCTGCGGGTGGTCCCGTCAAGGCCGAGGTAGCCGAAGGCGATCGTGCCGAGGCCGTCGTCCACCTCGATGGGCAAAAGGTCGCCTCGCTGGGCTCGCTCGTAGCCGCGGACCTCGAAGACGTCGGCCATGTCGACGTCGAGGCCCAGCTCGAGGCTGATCTCCTCGGTCGAGGGCGTGTGGTTGGCGATGGTGATCCGCTCGTGGTAGCCCTCGGCGATCCAGCGCTCGCGGGTCACTGCGAGGGTGCGGCGCTCGATGATCCGGCCGCCGTGCTTGTCGGCGGGTCGGACCCGGAGCTCCGGGTTGGTCGCCCGGACGACGCCCTGCCAGGCGCCACCTGGGTCGCTGGCCAGGACGACCGGACGCTGGCCGCCGATCCGGAGACGGGCCATCGAGAGGATCCGGGTGTCGCCGTCGTACAGGCCGAGGCCCCGACCGTCGGGTTCGACGTCGCCGGTCGGGTCGCTCAGGAGGAACAGGTTGCCGTGCTTGACCACCTGGACACCGCCGAGGTCGATGACCTGGACGATGGGGCGGGGGCGAGCGGGGATCTCGCGCGTCTTGCCCCTTGGGGCGACCTCCTCATCCGGGCGCGTACGTGCCGTCATCAGGCCCCGAGGATACTGCCGATCGGGGTGGACAGGCCTTTCGCGCCCATGCCCGCGGTTGCTCGGCGTTGCCGGGGTTGCGCCGCGCTTGGGTGATGACGCCGCGGTCCCGCCTGCGGCAGGCGAGGGTCAGCCGCCGGGCACGATGCCGCCGGGCAGCGTTCCGCCAGGGAGGCCCGGAATGGTCGTCGGGACGAGCGTCTTGATGTCCTGGGGCAGGAACGGTCCGAGGATCGCGAGCATGAACGGAACGGTCGTCTTCTCGAGGATCTGGCCAATCGTCGAGGTGTCGATTCCGTCGGCTACCTCCTTGAGGATGCCAAACCCGGACAGCTTGGCCAGCGTGCCGACCTCGGTCGCGTAGGTGTGGAGGATCACAATCGCGGCCGAGGCAATGAGGACCGCCTCGATGGCCCCGAACACTGCCCCGAGCACCTTGTCCGTGATCTTGCTCATGCCCTGGACGGCGATCCGGGAGAGGACCTTGCTCGAGAACAGGTTGAAGACGAAGACCAGGATCGTGAACGCGGCGGTGTAGCCGACCATCTCGGCATAGGGCTTCGGGATGTCCGGAAAGATGCCCGCTACGATCGCCCCGAGCGGGGTCCTGAGGTAAGCGCCCAGGACAAACGAGACGGCGAGGTAGATGAGGCCGGCCAATCGACGGACGAAGCCGCTTGCCCAGCCACCCCCGATGAACGCTGCAAACAGCCCGAGGAGCACCAGGTCGGCCACGTTCCCTCCCCAACCCGGCGCGGGCCTCGAAAGGACCCAGCACGACCGGATTCGGGAAGGGTACGCTCGTGCGAGGCGCCGAATAGTGCCTGCGTCGGCCTCCGGCGATCACGGCCGGGCACGATCAGTTCGGCCGCCCGGGCGGCTCGCCCGCGGCCACCTCCTCGACAAGCTGGCGCTCCGAGACGGCCGCCAGCTCCGCCCGATGGGCGAGCTCTACGGCCTGCTCCGAGAGCGTGACCATTCGCGGGTCGTCGGGCTCGAGGCCCCTTTTCTGGCGCTCGATCTCGGCGAGGCGGGTGGCGTCTTCCTCGATCGAGTCGATGGTCGACTGGAGGTCCTGGCCTGTGCGGTCGTCGGGTGTCATCCCCGTTCCTTGCTCTTATGGCCGGTTGGAGTCCAGTGGCCGTCGCGGTAGACGTACCAGATCTCGAAGCGCTCGCCGATCAGCTCTCGCTCCCTGACGACAGCGTTCGGGTACTGAGCCCGAAGGATCAACTCGAGCTGGGCCGGGGTCATCCCGACTTCGACCGCGCTCTGCGCTTCAGCCACGAATGCCTGGTCATCCGGCGGGCTCAGGATCAGCATCGGCGCGCTTCGACGAGGCTCAGTGCGGGACATCGACTCCATCCCCTCGTCGCCGCCCACGCCCGGGTTCTCGACCGGCATGGATCTCCTTCAGTCGGAGCGTGCCCATCGATGGTCCCGCCGCCGGTAAGGGCGAGCCCGAGGTGGCTTGCATCGGCGTTGCAGATGGGGCGGGCGACGTTCTCCGGACCACTTCCGTCGTACCCAGCCTCAGCCGTCGAGGGCGATGAGGCCTTCCCGGGCCCGGTCCCGCCGCGACGCGAATTCGGCAGCGGCCGGGACCCGACCTTCGACCGGGCTCGTGCCCACCGCGAAGGCCAGCTGCGGTAGCTCGAAGATGAACTCGTTGAGGAGCGCGATCTGCCAGCCGCGGTCGTAGCAGCGCGGCCCCTCGACCCGACATGGTCAGATCGAGATCACGACCCCGCCGTGGATATGGCCGTTCTCCTAGCGGGTGGTCGAGGCGACCGGTGGCGCGCTGTAGCCGTTGGCCGCGATCTCCTCGGCCCGG
>JBEPVB010000136.1:0-5254 GCA_041691215.1 Chloroflexota bacterium | reverse complement strand
GCCCGGGCCCCCCCGCCCCCCCGGGGGGGGGGCCGGGGCGCGGGGGGCGGGGGGGGCGGGCGGGGGGCCCCCCCGCGGGCCCGGCGAGGCCGGCGCCAGCGTCGGGCTCGTCTGCAAGTCGCTGCTCGGCAAGGCCCACACGGTCATGGCCGAGGGCGGGGTCGCCGCGGCCCTCGGCCACGTCGCCCCCGATGACACCTGGCAGATCCATTTCCGCGACACGATGGTCGGCGGCAAGCTCCTGAACAATCCGCGGATGGCCGAGCTCCACGCGAAGGAGTCGCCCGACCGCGTCCGCGAGCTCGAGCGCTGGGGGGCCGTCTTCGACCGGACCCGGGACGGCCGGATCCTGCAGCGCCCATTCGGTGGCCATACCCATCCGCGGCTGGCCCATGTCGGCGATCGGACCGGCCTGGAGATGATCCGGACCCTCCAGGACCGGGCCGTCCAGGCCAACGTCGACGTCTTCATGGAGTGCACGATCACCCACCTGACGACCTCCTCGGAGCGGGTAACCGGGGCCTTCGGCTACTGGCGGACCACCGGTGAGCCGATCCTCTTCCCGGCCAAGGCCGTCGTCCTTGCCACGGGCGGGATCGGCAAGGCCTACGAGGTCACGTCGAACTCCTGGGAATACAGCGGCGATGGCCAGGCCCTCGCCTACGAGGCCGGCGCCGACCTCATCGACATGGAGTTCGTCCAGTTCCATCCGACGGGCATGGTCTGGCCGCCCGGCGTCCGCGGCCTGCTCGTCACCGAGGCGGTCCGCGGCGAGGGCGGCATCCTCCGCAACAAGGACGGCGAGCGTTTCATGTGGAAGTACCTGCCGGAGGACCGGCGGGCCGAGTATGCGGCCACCGACGAAGAGGCCAGCACCTGGGTGACGGCCGTCTCCGATGCGCGGCCGACCGACGCTCGCCGGCCACCGGAGCTCTCGACCCGGGACAACGTCGCCCGGGCGATCTACCTCGAGGTCAAGGAGGGCCGTGGCTCGCCCCATGGCGGGGTCTTCCTCGACATCAGCTACCTGCCGGCCGAGCATGTTCGCCGCAAGCTGCCCTCGATGTACGAGCAGTTCAAGGAGCTCGCCGACGTCGACATCACGACCGGCCCGATGGAGGTCGGGCCCACGACCCACTACGTGATGGGCGGGGTCCTGGTCGACGCCGAGACCGGCGCCACGACACGGTCCGGCCTGTTCGCCGCCGGCGAGGTCGCCGGCGGCATGCACGGCGCCAACCGCCTCGGCGGCAACTCGCTGTCCGACCTGCTCGTCTTCGGCGCCCGAACCGGCGCCGGCGCCGCCGCCTATGCGGCAACGCTGGCGGACGAGTCCTGGGTCGACCCGTTCCAGGTGGGGGATGCGATGGCCGAGCTCTCGGCGCCCCTTGAGCGGAGCTCCGGCGAGGACCCCTACGCCATCCAGCGCGATCTCCAGGCCACGATGCAAACCCTCGTCGGGATCTTTCGCGACGATGACGACCTGCGGCTGGCCGTCGAGCGCATCGCCGAGCTCCGGTCTCGCTGGGCGACGGTGGCCGCGACCGGCGGGCGGACCTACAACCCCGGCTGGAACCTCGTCTTCGAGCTGCGCAACATCCTCATTGTCTCCGAGGCGGTTGCCCGGAGCGCGCTCGAGCGCACGGAGAGCCGGGGGGCTCATAGCCGCCTCGACCATCCCGATACCGACGAGGCCTGGGGTCGCCGTAACAACCTGACCCGTCGCGGAGCGGAGGGCGAGATGGAGGTCGTGGCCATGGCTCGACCGAAGCTCGCCGAAGATCTGGCCGCCCTGCTCGATCCCGGACACTAGGAGGACGCGACCGATGGCCGACGCCCAGCTCAAGGTCTTCCGGGGCGCTCCGGGCGAGCCCGGCCATTACGACGACTTCAGCGTGCCGATCGAGGAGGGCATGGTCGTCCTCGATGCCCTCCACTGGGTCCAGGGCCACGTGGCGCCCGACCTCGCCGTCCGCTGGAACTGCAAGGCGGCGAAATGCGGCTCCTGCAGCGCCGAGGTCGACGGTCGGCCGAGCCTCTTGTGCAAGACCCGGCTGTCGGACTTCGATCTGGCCGAGCCGATCACCGTCGAGCCGATGCGGGCGTTCCCGCTCATTCGCGACCTCGTCACCGACGTCTCCTGGAACTACGAGGTCAACAAGACGATCGAGCCCTTCAGCCCGCCCGCCGACATTCCCCAGGAGGACTGGCGCTGGCAGCAGGAGGACATCGAGCGGGTCCAGGAATTCCGGAAGTGCATCGAGTGCTTCCTCTGCCAGGACGTCTGTCACGTGCTCCGGAACCATGAGACCGAGCGGCCGTTCATGGGCCCCCGGTTCCTCGTCCGGGCCGCCGGCCTGGAGCTCCATCCGATCGACCAGGCCGATCGCCGGGAATACCTCAAGGATTCCGGCGGGATCGGCTACTGCAACATCACGAAGTGCTGCACCGAGGTCTGTCCCGAGCACATCAAGATCACCGACAACGCGATCATCCCGCTCAAGGAACGGGTCGCCGACGCCTACTACGATCCGCTCCAGTGGGCATGGCGGAAGCTCCGCGGGCGCGAGAACATCTCCGCGGCCGGGACCGTCCTGCCGGTGCTGCCAACGGGACCGTCCGCCGCCGCAGGCCGACCCCCGGAGGCTCGCGGCCAGGTTCCCGAGAGTTCTCCGGGCATCCACGATGGCGAGGCCGATGGCAGCGCCCAGCCACCCCACGGCTGACCCGGGCCCGCCCGCCTCCGCGCCCCTGACCCTTGGGCTCGACCAACCCGGCCCGGCGGCATCCGACCATGCCTCGCCCGCGGGCCGGCCGGCGGCCGGCTTCCTGATCCGCACCGACGGCGCCGCTCGGGGGAACCCGGGACCGGCCTCTGCCGGGGCCGTGCTCCTGCGCCTGGAACGCCCCGACGCCCGCGACCCGGCGGCGCGGCCGGATGCCAGCATCTCCGAGTACCTCGGGATCCGGACCAACAACGTGGCCGAGTACGTCGGCGTCGTCCGGGCCGTCGCCCTCGCCCGCGAGCTCGGTGCCGAGCGGGTCGAGATGCTTCTCGACTCCAACCTCATCGTCGAGCAGCTCCACGGCCGCTGGCGGGTCAAGGACAGCAAGCTCAAGCCGCTCTGGGCGGAGGCCCTCCGGGACCTCCGGGAGCTGCCGCGCGGCTGGACGGCGGCCCATGTTCCGCGGGCCCAGAACAAGCTCGCCGATGCCTTGGCTAACGCGGCCATCGATCGGGTCGCGGCCGGCGGACCCGCCGTGGTGGTTATCCGACCGGCGTGATCTCGACGTCCCGCGGGTACAATCCGCCGGCCAGCGAGGCGACCGGATGGTCGCGCGTCGACGGGGCAACCCGGCGGCGTGAGGAAAGTCCGAGCTCCACAGCGCACGGTAGCGGGTAACGCCCGCCCGCCGAAAGGCGAGGACCAGCGCCACAGTGACGATGCCTTCCCGACGGCCCTCGGGCCTGCCGGGCAGGAGTGAAACGCGGCAAGCTCTACCCGGAGCAAGGCCAAGTAGGAGGGCGCAACCCGGTTCGCCGGGGGAAGGCGCGCTGCTCAGCCCTCGGGTCGGCCGCACGAGCCGGCGGGCAACCGCCGGCCTCAGATGGATGACCATCCCCGACGGCGCTTCGGCGCCGGCGGGACAGAACTCGGCTTACAGGTCGCCTCGCTGGCGATTCAGTCCTCGTCGGGGCGGAAGATATGGGCCGCCGTGCAGGCGTTACAAACGCCCATCGCTGTGTCCAGGTCACCGATCGGGATCGGGACCTTGCGATCCGGATAGAGGCATTCGACGTCGTAGACCCGCTCCTCGCCGACCTCCACGTGGATCAGCCGGCGGAACGTGCAGCGGCGGATCCGATGCGGCGCGAGCCGATACGGATCGGTGTCCGGCGACGCGACGGAGAGCGGCATTGCCAAGGGTAAGGATGCCTCGAGCGGTCGTTCGACGACGCCGGCAGGGCGACGAGTGGTGGCCGAGCCTAGCACCCGACCTGGGTCGCGGCTAGGCGAAAAAGGTACTAGAGTCGGACCGCCGTCAAACGTGGGAGCGTGATGAGGTGGTAAGGAAAGCACGCGTCGGTCCGAAGCCTGCTCCGGCGACTGGCTCGCCGCGCCCGGGCAATGCCGACGCGGAGCCAATGCCCGTGGGGGCCGCGCCCGAGGAGGCCGCGCCCGTGGCCGACGTCGAGCGCCACGCGCCGGACTCCGGCCTCGAGGGAGCGGACCAAGAGGACGCCAGCGATCCGGACGCCCAGCTCCGGGAGGTCCTGGCCGGCCCGCCGCCGGGCGGCCCGGGACCGCCCTCCAGACCGAGTCGAACGGCGACGCCCGCGATCATCCTTTCGATCGTCCTGCTCGTTGGTTCGGCGGCCGCGGCGATCGTCTTCGCGGCTTTCACCGGCGGGCTGCAACTGCCGACATCGGCTCCGTCGGTCGTGGCCATCGTCCATCCGAGCCCGGGCGCCTCGACACCGACGAGCCCGCTCGCATCGCCGACTCCCTCGACGCCACCGACGGCCACGCCGGCTCCTACGCTTGCTCCGACGCCCGCTCCGACACCCGTCCTGACCCCGGCGCCGACGAGCGACCGCTACGCCCTGCTCGTCCCGTGCCCGTCGACGCCCAATTGCTACCTCTACACCGTCCGAAGTGGCGACAACCTCTCCAGCATCGCCCATTACTTCGGCGTCTCGCTCGACGAGATCCGGGCGATGAACCCCGGCCTCGTGCCGCCGATCCACGCCGGCGAGATCATCAAGCTGCCCCCGCCGACGCGCTGACCCGGCCGCCGGGCTGATGCCGGACCCGGCGACGCCGGACCCGGCGAATCCGATGCCTGGCCCGAGGGCCGGGATCGCACCCGAGGCACGTTCCTCGCCCGATCCAGCGTCGCTTGGTGCGCGCGAATCCGGCCGCACGTCCTCGCTCCCGGTCGGCCACGCGCGCCCCTTGCCCGGCGATACATCTCGCATCCGGGAGCCTCCGTTGACCCGGGCGCCCTTCGAAATTTGCCTGTTGACTCGCGATCGACAACCGCTATGATGCGCGCAGTGGCGCAAAGTGGGGAGAAGTGGGGAACCACTTCCGACCGGCGGCCATCAGCGGACTACCGGACGGGCACACCGGGACCTCCGCGACACCACAGACGGGGGGGGGGGGGGGGGGGGCCCCCGCCCGCGGCACCACCCCCCCCCGGCCGGATTAAAAAAAAAAAACCCACCCCCCCCCCCCCCGAGGAGGGGTGG
>JBEPVB010000135.1:0-5288 GCA_041691215.1 Chloroflexota bacterium | reverse complement strand
GAGCCCGAGACGTACGAGCGCCACGACCAGTCCACCTGCCGCTACTGCCAGCACGAGCGGCCCGAGCCGGGCCAGTCCGGCATCCTCGGACTCCTCGAGGGCGAGCGCATGTGGATCGAGCCCAAGGACTTCGAGACCACCCACCTGCGGGGCAACACCGAGGCGCATCGCCTCCAGGACCCGGCCAAGTGGGTGCCGTTTGGGGTCGGCGCGATCGATGGCAAGGCCGGGGCCTCGCTCCGAGTCCTGGAGGCCGGCACGAACGACGCGGCCCACGAGTCCGGCGCGGCCAACGGGTCCGGCGCGGCCAACGGCTCCGAGGACAAGCTCGACCCCCAGGAGCGGGCCGCGACCGACACGAACGCCGGGATCGTCGAGAGCAGCGACCTTGCCACCGAGGAGCAGCTCGAGCGGGCGAAACCTGCCTACGGACCCGGTGAGGAGCCGCGCCCGCGCGAAGGCGAGCCGACGGCCTCGGCGCACGGAGAGCTGCTGTAGCTCCCCCGTTCCGCCTCGACGACCTGCGGGCGGCACCGGCCGGGATGCCGGCCCCGGACCTGGCTCCGCCGGTCGTCGCGGAATCGGGCGATCCGTTCGCCGCCCTCCGGGTCATCGACCTGCTGGCCCGCCTTCCGCGCGGCGCGCCTGTTGAGCTGCGCTCGATCGTCGATCGGCTGAACGCGACGCATCTCGACTGGCTCTTCTCTGACCGGGCGGTCGCCGATGCGGTGGTCCAGCTCGCCGCCAACTGGGCCGCCGACTTTCGGAGCACGGGCGGCATCGTCATCGATGACAGCGCCTACGGACCGACGGTCACGATCGAGGATTCCCGGCGCGTCGACCCGTGGATCGCCCGCCAGGCGCAGCGCATCGCCGCCTCGTGCCACGAGATCCTCGAGGACTTCTCCCGCCGCGACCGACCGACGGGTCGCGACTAGCTCCGATCTCGGGGCCCGCGAATCCCGGCCGCTGCGAGGCGCCGACTATGATCGCCATGTGACCCCCTTCCCACCTCGCGATCGGCATGCCTCGACGTCCCGTCCAGGCGTCCGCTACAGCCGCCTGCCCGAGCTCGACGGCCTCGCCCCGATGGACGTCGCCGAGCGCTTCCGGGACCTGCCGGGCGTGGCCCTCCTCGAGAGCGCCCGGCCGGGGCGAAACGCTCGGTGGAGCTACCTGACCGCCGATCCGATCGCCGTCCTCGAGGCCCCCGCCGACGGCTATGACCCGTTCGCCACGGCCAGGCTCGTGCTTGCCCGGCTGACGGGCGACGTGGTCCACGACCCCGACGCCCCGCGCTTCACCGGCGGCCTGGTCGGCTACCTCGGCTACGACCTCGGGCGTCGGCTGGAAACCATCCCGGTCCTGGCCGCAGCGGACCAGGAGCTGCCTCTCGCCCGTCTCGCCCTCCACGACTGGGTCCTGGCCTGGGACCGTCGAAGCGGCGCCGCGTGGCTCGCGGGCCGGGCCGTCGACGAGCGCATCGGCGACCTGGATCGCCGCCTTGCCGAGGTCGTCGATCGCGTCCGGGCAGGTGCTCCGCCGCGACCCGTGATGGTGGCCGGCCGCTCGGCGCCCTTCGAGTTCGTGTCGGGCCTCGATCGGCCGGCCTACGAGCGCGGCGTTGAGGCGGTCCGCCAGGCGATCGCGGCCGGGGAGCTCTACCAGGCGAACCTCACCCGCCGGCTCGCCACGCCCTTCCGCGGCGATCCTTGGCCGCTCTACCGGCGACTTCGAACGGGCGATCCGTCCCTGTTCTCGGCCTACCTCGATCTCGGGCCCAGCCCGGTCAACGGGGCGGCTCGGGCGATCCTTTCGGCCTCGCCGGAACCGTTCCTGGCCATGACCCACGACGGCCGGATCGCGACCGACCCGATCAAGGGCACCCGCTCGCGAGGCCGCGACCAGGACGAGGATCGGACGCTGGCCCGCGAGCTCCTGGCCTCGGCCAAGGACCGGGCGGAGAACGTGATGATCGTCGACGTCCTGCGCAACGACCTCGGCCGCGTGTGCCTCCCGGGCACGGTCCGGGTGCCGCGCCTCTGCCGCCTCGAGCGGACCGCTGCCGTCCAGCATCTCGTATCTACGGTCACCGGCCAGGTCAGGCCGGGCCTCGACGCCTTCAAGGTCCTCGCCGCTTCGTTCCCGGGCGGCAGCATCACCGGCGCGCCGAAGATCCGGGCGATGCAGGTCCTGGAGCGCCTCGAGCCCGTCCGCCGCGGTCCATACACGGGCGCCGCAGGCTGGATTGGCGCCGACGGGGCGATGCAGACCAGCATCCTCATCCGGACCTTCGTGGCCGACGGCCGGCGTCTCACCCTCCACGTCGGTGGCGGGATCACCTGGCGCAGCGATCCGGCCGCCGAATGGGATGAGACGGTGGCCAAGGCAAGCGGCCCGCTCTCGGCGATCGACGGCCTCGAGGTCGACCGACCGGCATGACCTCGGACCGCGGCGCGGGCTGTCACGGCGCGGCCCCACACCGCGGCGCAGCCACGGCCCCCACTACGGCGCCAGACCGCGGCACGGCCCCGGACCCGGCGTGACCGCTCGGGAGCCGCAGCATGTCTGGGTCAACGGGCGCCTTTTGCCGGCGGCCGGGCCGCACCTCTCGGTTGCCGATCGCGGCTTCCAGCTCGGCGACGGGGTCTTCGAGACGCTCCGCGCCCGGGCCGGCCGCGTGACTGAGCTGGCGGAGCACCTGGGACGCCTTCGGCACTCGGCCGACGGTCTCGACATCGTCCTGCCCGCCGGCGCCGAGGAGCTCCTCCGGGCCGGTATCGACGAGCTCCTTCGCGCCGAGGACCTGGGCGGGCCTGAGGGCGACGCCTCC
Source organism: Chloroflexota bacterium (assembly GCA_041691215.1). GTDB lineage: Bacteria > Chloroflexota > Limnocylindria > Limnocylindrales > CSP1-4 > UBA5189. The sequence continues at coordinate 2,455 of JBEPVB010000135.1, read as the reverse complement.
ATCCGGATCACGGTCTCCCGCGGCGTCTTCCCGGGACGAGGTCTCCTGCCCCAGACCGAGGGGATCGAGCCAACGATCACCATCCAGGCATGGCCCGTCACGCCGCCGCCGCCTGGCCACCTCGAGGACGGGCTCCATGTCATCGCCAGCGCCGTCCGGCGCGATCCCGAGAACCCGATCGTGGCCCTCAAGACCACCAGCCGGGCCGATTACGTCCATGCCCGGCTCGAGGCGCGCAGGGCCGGTGCCGATGACGCCGTCTTCCTGACGATCGATGGCTACCTGTCCGAGGCCACGACCGCCAACGTCTTCACCGTCCGTGGCGACGAGCTGGCCACGCCGGCCCTCGACTGCGCCATCCTGCCCGGGACCACCCGGAGCTGGGTCCTGGCCTGGGCAGGCCGGGCCGGTCTCCGGACGAACGAGGGCTGGCTGACCACCCGCGACCTCGCCGAGGCCGAGGAAGCGTTCATGTGCTCGAGCGTCGCCGGCATCCTGCCGATCACCAGGTTCGACGGCCGCCCGATCGGGACAGGGCGGCCGGGTGGCGTGACCCTCCGGGCGCGCGAGGCTCGCGAGGCCTTCATTCGCGACGGCGGGGCCGGGTGACCCGCGACGAGCTCATCAGTCGCACGGGCCAGCTCATCGCGGAGGGTGAGCGCCTCCAGGCGAACCCGTCGCTCGACGGTCTACGGACCTGGCTCCAGCTCTCCGACGACCTTCTCTCGAGGGCGTGGGGGAGCATGGACCGCTACCACCTGTCGTGGCTCCAGGTCGGCCGGCCGAAGGCGATCGTTCGCGGCCGGGCGATGGCCCCGGATGAGGCCGCGACCTACGTCCGCGAGGTCGCCGTGGCCAAGACCGCGGTCCTCCAGATGAGCCTCCACGCGGTCGAGGACCTGAAGATGCCGTTCGTCGGCGAGACGGTCGGCTCCGACCGACCCCAGGCTGTCGACCGACCCTAGCCTGCCGCGCGGGCCTTCTACTCCCGCCAGCGAATCGGACCCCTCGCGGCTCCCCAGGCCGCGGCGAGGACGGCCACGACGGCCTGGGCCGGGATGCCGAGACCGAACGTCGTCCAGAGATAGCCGACGGGATCCATGACGCCGCCCTCGGCCCGGGCCAGGACCCACGTCGCAAGGCCGGCCAGGATCACCATGCCGAGGGCCAGGCCGATGGCGACGCGGTTGCCGGTGCCGCGGCTGAGTGGAGCCGCCGCCGACCTGGCGGCCGAGCCGGTGCCCGATCCCGCCCGTGCGACCGTTGCGCCCGAGACGAGCAGCCCGATCGCCGCGCCGGCGAGGAGGCTGACGACGAACGTCCCGGTCGTGACGAGGAGCACGCCGAGCATGACGGTGAGGGCGGCGGCCCCGAGGACGGCAACGATGACCGCCGCGGCGATCGGCCCGGTCGCGGAGGCGCGCGGCAGGGGACGTCCCGGCTGGGGATTGGTGCCGGCACCCGGCCCCGCGGCCGCCGGGCGGTAGCGGTCCGAGGGCGGCCGGTCGAGCCTCGCCGTTGAGGCTGGGGGCGGCCGGTCTCCCGGTTCGGACCGCTCGCCTCGTGGTTTGCTCACGAAGCCATCGTACGGGACGTGCTCTCGCGGCCACGCTCGACCGGTGGGGCGCTAGACTCCGGCTCGTGAGCCACCCATCCCTCGGCCTCCCGCCGCGAGACCTCGCCGCCGGCTTCCCGTCAGACGCGGCCGCCATCCGTGCCGCGGCCTCGCGGCTCGCCGCCCGGGCCCTCGAGCGGGCGATCGACCAGGACCCCGAGTTCCGGGCTCGCTACAGTGACCTCGCCCTCCGAGAGCTCCTCGCCGACGCGGAGGCGCTCGTTGGCAGCCTCGCGACCGCGGTCGCCAGCAACGACCCGACGGTGCTGGGCTCGCTGGCCGACAGCCTCGCTCCGCGCTATCGGAAGCGGAGCGTCCCCCTCGACGACGTCATTGCCCTGTGCGAGGGGCTTCGTGTCGGCGCAGCCAGCGTTGCCACGCCGCCGGCGGTCCCGGCCGTGAACGCGGCCATCGATGCGGCGATCAAGACCCTGCGCTGGCATCGACGCCTCGCCGGCGATGCCCGCAAGCGCAATCCGTTCATCGCCTTCATCTACAAGGGCGCCTGACGATGACCATCAAATGGGTCCAGCAAGACCCCCTCGTGATGAACGGCGAACCGTTCTGCTACGGCTCCCGCCTGACCGTGCGCCAGCTCCTGGAGCTGCGTCGCAACGGCTACGGCCTGACCGAGATGCTCAAGGACCACCCCGAGCTCAAGCGGATGGGGATCGCCGCGGCCTACACCTACGCGGCCAACCATCGCGATCGCTACGCCGAGTTCTTCGAACCAGACGGCTCCCTGGCCGGCCCCGGCTACACCGACGCCGAAGCGGACGGCCTGCCCGAGCAATACCGCGGCTCGGGCGTGGTGGTGAAGTCCCGCTAGATCGTTCCGCG
>JBEPVB010000134.1:0-5370 GCA_041691215.1 Chloroflexota bacterium | reverse complement strand
GCGCCGAGCGACGCAGCATGGACTTCGATCGAACCGCCGGTCGCAGACGCTCCGCCGCGGGCTGCCTCTGGCTATATTCCGCCGACCTCGATCGAGCAGCCGGTCCGGACGCCAGCGACGTCGCAACGGTCAATTCGCCTCATCCCAATGGCAGTCGTCGCGGTGCTCGTCATCGCAGCGTCCCTGGCCGCGGCACCCGCCCTTTTCCACAAGCCGGGAACCTCGGGCGCTCCGCCGGCCGACGGAGGGGGCATTCCTGCGACGGGCACGATCTGGTTCGGTTCGTCGTTTGACGCGACGTCGAATCTTCTCCTGGGTCGGGCCGACTCCCTGCCACTCGGGAAGCAGGTCGCGATCGTGGCCCACCTGAACCGGGCTGCGACCGGCGAGCTCGTGGAGATGCAGCTCGACGTGGGCGGCACGCCCGCCACCTTGCCGGGCGGCGAAGTGATCGCGGGCGCTCGCTTGATTGGCGAGGTGCTCCCAGCGACCGCGATCTACCAGGCCGGGACCTTGACGGTCCGGGTCGTTGACGCCGGCGGAAGCCTCCTGGCGATCGGCACCGTGACGATCCTGCCCTAGGGCCGTTCGAGCGACCGCGCTCGACAAGGGCGGTCGCGGCCGAGCCTATTCCCAGTGGAACGTTCGGACGGTCAGGAACGAAGCGCCGACGCCCCACGCAGCGAGGATCGCCAGCGCCGGCCGCACGTCCGTGGCGCTTCCGAGGGCGGCCCGGAAGACCTCGGCCAGGGCCGAGGCCGGCAGGATCCCGGCGACCGCGGCGAGGAGTCCCGGCAGGTGATCGATGGGTAGGACGATCCCGCCGACCATGAGGAAGACCAGGAAGAGCCCGTTTGCCAGGGCGAGCGTGGCCTCGGCCCGGAGACGCCCAGCCATGAGCAGTCCCAGCCCGGCGAAGGCGAGCGTGCCCAGCAGCATCGCCGCGATGAACAGCGCCGGCGATGTCCCCGCCACCGGATGCCAGCCCAGCCCGACCGTGGCCACGACGAGCAGGACGGCAACCTGGAGGACCTCCAGGGCCAGGACGGCGGCGAGCTTGGCGGCCACGAGACCCCAGCGCGGCAATGGTGAGCCACCGAGCCGCTTGAGGACCCCGTAGGAGCGCTCGTAGGCGGTGGCGATCCCGAGGTTCACGAGGCCGGCCGCGATGATCGCCAGGGCCAGCGCACCCGGGAGGAGGAAGTCCACAGGCCGGCCGGCGCGCGCCGGGAGGATGCCCGTCGTTGCGAAGAAGAGGAGGACCGCGGCCGGGATGATCATCGTCACGAGGAGGTTCTCGGCCCGCCGGGCGGTGACCCGGAGCTCGGCCCCGGCCAGGGCGGCGGCCGCCCGGATCGGGGATGCCGGGCGGCTCACGCAGACCCTCCGACGGCGCTCGAGACGCCCGCGGCGGCGGCCGCATCGGCATCGCCCGTGAGCTCGAAATAGCGCGCCTCGAGGGACCCGGCCGTGGTTCGCAGCTCGAGGATGGTGAGGTCGGCGGCGGCGCACCAGGTCGCGAAGGCGGCCACGAGCGCGGGATCCGAAGCGACGCCGGTCAGGCGGTAGCGGCTCGCGGCGCCTCCAGGCTCCTCGACCACCCGGGCGCCGGCGGCGATCCGCTCGAGGGCAACCCCGAGCGAGGCCACCTCCGACGGGTCGAGGGACCGAGCCAGGCGGACCACCAGCGACGGAGTCCCAGCGCCGGCCAGCTCGGCCGGCGATCCTTCGGCGACGATCCGCCCGCCATCGAGGATTGCGACGCGATCAGCGAGCCGCTCCACGTCGCCGAGGTCGTGGGTCGTCAGGAGGACCGCCCGGCCCTCGTCACGCAGCCCGGCGACGAGCTCCCGGGTCGCCCGCCGCGCCTCGGGGTCCATGCCCGCGGTCGGCTCATCGAGGATCAGGACCTCCGGCTCGCCGACCAGGGCAAGGGCCAGGGCCAGGCGCTGCCGCTCGCCGCCCGAGAGACGCCGGGCGCGGGTGCCCGCCACTGCCGCGAGCCCGATCGTCTCGAGGAGCCCCGCGGGATCCCGGCCGCCGTCGTGGAAGCGGGCATAGAGCCGGAGGACGTCGCGCGGCGTGGATCGAGGGTCGAGCCCACCACCCTGGAGCATCAGGCCGACTCGGGCCTTCAGCGCCGGGCCGCCCCGCATCGGATCCGCGCCCAGCACCCGCACGGTCCCGGCGTCCGCCGTCCGGTAGCCCTCGAGGATCTCCACGGCCGTGGTCTTGCCCGCCCCGTTCGGGCCCAGCATCGCCACGAGCTCGCCCGGCGCCACCGAAAGGGTGATGCCGTCGAGGACGGTCCGTCCCTCGTAGCGCTTGACGACGCCATCGAGGACCAGGGCGGGGCCGAGGCCGCCAGGGGCGACACCGCCGGGTTCGACACCGGCCGAACCCGTCATGGGGCGCCTGTGGCCGATGCCGCCGGGCCCGAGATGACCGCGTAAAGCCGGTCGAAATCAGCCGCGGTCAGCTGACCGACCTGGATCCCCCGGAGCACCCCGTCGCGATCGATGAAGTACGTCTGCGGCCGGGCCACGGCGCGATAGGCGGCGCGAATCGTGCCGTCCGGGTCGTCGATCGTCGGCCACGTCGCCTGGTAGGCGGCCACGAAGTCACGGGCCGGGGCGGGCGAATCGAACATCAGCACCCCGACGATCGCGATGTCATCGGCCTGATGCTTCGCCAGCTCGTCGATGAAGAGCGGGAACTCGTCCCGACAAGGGACGCACGACGGTCCCCAGAAGTTGACGATGGCGGGCCGCCCTCGGAGTCCCGCCAGCGTCAGCGGCGCCCCGTCGAGGGTCGTCCCGGAAAATGCCGGCGCGGCGCGGCCGGTCGCGACCCCGGGCGTCTCCCCCGGGCGCGGCGGCCGGTTGAGGGCGACCACGCCGACGATCACGATCGTGGCCATGGCCGCCAGCGCGACCGCGATGACGATGGGGCGCCGGCGAGGATCGATTCGAGAACCCGTGACCGGCCCCTTACTTGACGGTGAGCGTCCCGGTCATGTTGGCGATGGGGTGGATCGAGCAGATGAAGAGGTACGTGCCGGCAGGCAGGCCTTTGTACTGGTAGGTGGCCTTGGAGCCGCCGTTGGTGACGTCCTGGTTCTGGAGCACCGTCGTCTTGTCCGGAGCCCGGATGTCCACGTCGTGGGTCACCCCCGGTGCGTCAGCGTTGGTGAACGTGATCGTGAAGGCGGTGCCGGCCGGAACGGTGATGGCGTGCTTGTCGTAGGCGATGTCCTTGACCGTCACGTCATAGGCGGTCGCGGGTGTGGCCTCCGGGGCGGCCGGTCCGGAGCTGGCACCGGGCCCGCCGGCGGCGGTCTGGCTGGTCTTGGGCGGCAGGATGCCGGTCTCCAGGAGGGCTGCCAGGACGAAGAGGACCGCCGCGATCTGGAGGAGCCGTCGCGGCCAGGTCGGGTCCGGGATGTTCTCCATGTGCCCCGTCCGGTCGGCTTCCTCGGTCTTGACGTACTCGGCCCGAGCGTCGAAGAGCCAGCCGACGAGGGTCATCACCAGGATGATCACGCCGGCCGCCAGGAGCCAGCCGCCGGCCACGAGGCCGCCCAGCAGCGCGGTGACCCCGAGGGCTCCGAGGAGGGGCCGGAACGACGGCCCCGGCATGTGGACGCCGGGCGGCGGACCCTCGTGGATGACGGCCGGCAGGGTCTCGACATGGGCCATCCGGTCGTACTCGCGGACGGCCTCGCGGCCCCAGTAGAGGAGCGACACGACAAGGACCAGGACGCCGACGAGGAGGGCGTCGCCACCGACGACCAGGCCCCACAGCAGGGCGGCGGCGCCGACGGCGGCCGCGATCGGCGCGTAGGACGGGCCGGGCATGTGCAGGTGAGCGGGGGTGACCGGGGTCCGGCGAGCGGGCGCCCGGCGTGTCGGGCCGGCGGTCGCATAGCCTCGACCCACCACCAGGAGCCACAGGACCACGACGCCCAGGAGCCCCAGGGGAATGAGCTTGATGAGCTCGCCCCAGTCGGGGATGACGACCTTGGAGGTCAGATCCAGGATGGCCTGGTAGAGCGCCTGCATCCCCTGGCGACCGGCTTCAGTCCTGCGACGATCCGGCGAGGAGGACGTAGAACATGATCGACATCGCGACGCCCAGGGCGCCGAGCATCGTCACCCCGGCCCATTCGATGTGGTAGCCGAAGGGCACCGCGCCGAGGGCGTAGACCGCGCCCACGATGACGAAGGTGATGGCGACCAGGATGATGTTCCGGCCGCGCAGGCTGGGCATGGCGGGTCGTTCCTCCTACAGGAAGTAGAGGATCGTGAAGAGGATGATCCAGACGACGTCCACGAAGTGCCAGTACAGCGAGGCCGCCTCGACCGCGTCATGGTGGCGCGACGAGAACTGGCCGGACATGCCCCGGTAGAGAATCACCCCGAGCATGATCACGCCGCCGAAGACGTGGGCGCCGTGGAAGCCGGTGAGGGTGAAGTATGTCGTCCCGAACGGCCCCGACCCGAGCTTCAGCCCCTCCCCGAAGAGAAGGCTGTAGTCGTACGCCTGGAGGAGCAGGAAGGTGATCCCGAGGACGAAGGTCACGGCCATGTTCCGGAGGAAGCCGCGCCGGTCGTCCTTGCGGATCGCCCAGATCGCCATCTGGCAGGTGAACGAGCTGAGGATCAGGATCACCGTCGCCACCAGGATCAGGGAGAACGGGTTGAGGATGTCGGCCCACTGGGCGGGCGGCCAGACCTGCTGGAGCTTGCCGTCCACGACCTCGTGGTAGTTCGCCCGGGTGCTGAAGTAGGCCGCGAAGAGGCCGGCGAAGAACATGACCTCCGAGGAGATGAACAGGATCATCCCCAGGATCGGGTTGCTGATCCCGCGCCGGACCTCGTGGGCGAGCCCGCCCACGGCGCTGGTGTCGGCGGTTGCGAGGGCGCGGCTGTCGGCGGTCACGGTCGTCGGCGCTCCCTCAGTGTCCGTTCAGCCGGTGGCGGGCGTCGAAGAGCGGCCGCTCCGAGCGGATCTCGGGCAGGTGGTCGAAGTTGTAGGGCGGCGGTGGCGATGAGGTCGCCCATTCGAGGGTATTGGCCTCCCACGGATCGTCGCCCGCGATCTTGCCGTTCCGGAGCGAGACGAAGACGTTCCAGATGAAGGGCAGGATCGAGATGCCGATCACGAAGCCACCGATCGTCGCGGCCAGGTTCCAGTCGTTCCAGCCGGCGTCCGCGGCGTAGTCCGCGATGCGCCGGGGCATGCCCGCCAGCCCGAGCATGTGCATCGGGAAGAAGGTCAGGTTGAAGCCGACGAACATCAGGACGAAGTGGATCTTGCCGAGGGTCTCGTCGAGCATCCGCCCGGACATCTTGGGGAACCAGTAGTAGA
>JBEPVB010000133.1:0-5401 GCA_041691215.1 Chloroflexota bacterium | reverse complement strand
CTCCCGCGCTCGTCGAGCTGGGCGGGCCGGAGACGATGAGCCGCAACGAGCTGGTCACCGCGTTCGAGCAGCGGTTGGGGCGACCGATCCGCAGACAACGACTGCCGGGTGCGGTCATGCGGCTGCTGTCGGTGGCCCTGCGGCCGGTCCGCCCGGGGCTGGCGTCGGTCATGGGGATGAACGTCCTCGCGGACGAGCGTCGCTCCGTCCCGGACGACCATGTCTTCCATGAACTTGGTATCGAGCCGCGACCGGTCAGTGCCTACATCGACGAGCTGACGGCGTCGTACCTGCGGGAGCCAGTCGAGTCTCCGGGGCCGCCATTGTCGTGAGCGTTTAGGTTGCCAACGCGCGCCCACCCGGTCGCCTCGGCCCAAACAACATACGCCAAGCGAGCTGGTTGCGGTCGTGGTAATGCTCACGACCTGCGCGCCGGCACCCTCTGCCGGGTCGGTGAGCCCGGCGCCTACGCCCTCCGCGGGCTCCCTGCAATCCACCGGTAGCGAGACCGCCGCGACGTTGAGCCCGTCCGCCAGCGCGGACGTTCCCTCGACGGTCCGTCGAGGTCGGTCGCCGTCGGGCCAGGGTTCTGGCGTCGATTACGGCCATCACAGCGAGGCGTCCGTCGAGAAGGTCGTGAGCTGGTGGAGATTCGTCCCTTCCGGCTCGAGGGTATACGTTCCACGGTCCGTTCTCGCCACAGCCACCCACGCCGAAACGACCAGGAGGACTGAATTGGAGCTAGCCGAAGGCCTCGCCGGAGCGATTTGGCGCGTCGAAGCCCGCTTCGATGGCTAAGGCTTTCGCGCGAGGAAGCCGAGCACGACCTGGCGGGCAGTCTTGACGTACTCGGCGGAGCCCTCGCTGAAGAGCTCGGGACCCGCGGCTGCCGAGGGGAGGAGCGCCAGCTGCTTCGGCTCGAGGGAAGACCTGTACATTGAACGCGCATCATCACGCGCTTCGGCGGAAGGATCGTCGCCGGCGATGAACAGCTTCGGTTCGGTGATCGATCGAAGCACCGCCGGAATGAGGTCGTAGCTGGCCGGCCCGCCGATCGCCATCTGCGGGCTCGAGACCGACACCACACCTGCGAAGCGGACGCCTGGGCGCGAGGCAGCCCACAGGCTGGTATGTCCGCCGAGCCCAGCGCCGATGACGAATATCTGCGTCGCACCATCGGCGCCAAGGGTCTTCGCCGCGAGGACGACGTCGCGCCAGCTCTCGACCTTGTCAAACACGCCGCCCGAGCACCCACCGATGCCTCCCGGGCAGTAGCCTCGGAAGTTGAACGTCAGCGCGCGGTAGCCATGCTCACGAAGCACCTGGGCGAGCGCGAACCACATCGTTTGACCGCGTTCCGGGTCCCCGAAATGCGCGAGCACGACGCCGACTGACCCGGCTCCGAATTCACGCCCCTCGAGGACGATGCCGTCGGGGCTCTTCATCACCACGGCGCGCGACCCGGCGAGCCTCGGGTCTTCCGTGCTGGGCTGCGGGCTTGACCGAAGCGACGCTAGTGGAGCGCCCGCAGGGAGAACCGGCGATGGGCCGGCTGCACTTTGCGATGGAAACCTCGAAGAAGATGTGACACATCCCGTCGCGAGAAGGACGAGGCATGTCCATGGCGCGATGCGGAAGGCGGCCAGAGGTTTGCGCGTCAGAGCCGGCCCATGCGCAATTCCTCGCTGGCGACCATTAGAGACTCCATCTTGCACCCTTTCGAGCCTCGGCCATAGCCGGCGGGTTCTCGTTCGACCAGGCCGGGCCGGCCGCTGATTCGATCAACCTGGCCGCCGCGAGCCGGAGCCCCAGACGCTCGGGCATCAGCCAAGTTCCTAAGGCGATCCGCACGTTCGAGCGTGTCGGACGATGGACCATCATCGAACGGCCGACGCGAGCGTCCCCTACCCGGCTCCAGCCGACAACGCGGGTTTGACGGCGCGCAACAGGTTTCGAAGCGCCCCAAACGGATCGGGTATCTCACCGCCGTGGGAGAAGAGCACTCGGTCGCACTGGAGCGTCGCGACCCGATGAAGGCTCCGCTCAGCTTGTTCGGGATCGGCGGTAAATGCGGCGGGTCCCCGAGACACCGTCCCCGCCATCGTACCCGCGACGTCTCCTGCAAACAGGATCGAGGCCTCGTCGTGGACGAGGCTGGAGTGACCCGGGGTGTGCCCCGGCGTCTGAAGTACGCGGAGGTCTCGAACCCGTCCACCGTCGGCGAGCGTCCGGAGTTGCCCGTCGAAGGGGATCCGCGCTTGATCCTCGGCCCCAGCCCACACGGCTGCGCCATCGGTTCTCGCCATGACCTCAGCCAGGCCGCCGGTGTGGTCCGAATGATTGTGCGTCAGGACGATGTCAGTGATGTCGCGCCAATCCGCGCCCATCCGCTCCAGCACAACACTGATCGGGCCGCAGCTGCCCGCCAAGCACGTATCGATGAGGACGACGCCGACGGCGTGGGGCACCAGGAAGCAACGCACGTCGAAATCGAGCGGATCAGGACCGGCCACGCCAACGGGCAGGTGAATATCCATGACGACCGGCTCCACACCTGGGTTCATGCCGCGTCTCCTTGCCTGCGTCCTGCAACAACGTCGCCGAGCGCCAACTGCGTCCAGCGTAACCGAGCGTGGCCCGGCACGACCCTTTCGCCGGCCACGAAGCGGACCGCCCGGGAAAGCCAGACCGATAGCGGCGGCCCGCTGAGCGCAGTTTCGTGCCCTCCGACGGCGTCCAGGGCCTCAGGATCGCAGCGTAGTCGCCGCGAGCGGACCGAGGGTACCGAAACGAAGACCTGCTAACTGGATCGCCCACGCTCGGCCTTCCACTCAGGATGGCCCGCCAACCTGCCTGCCCGGTCGGCTGGAGGGGTAAGTTGAGATGACTCGCGCCTAACGGGCGAAAAACTGGTCGAGGGCTACCCCGGCAATCCAGCCCGGAGAAGTGCGTCGCCAAGCTCCGCGATCCTGGCGGCATCCACGTAGCGCGCGGATCGCGTTGCGGCCCCGACGGTGAGTTGTGGATCGAGCTCGCGCAGCCGATCCACCTCAGCCATGGCTTCTGGCTCGCGGCCGAGGCTGGCCAGAGCCGCCGCGTGGAGCACGTGGGGCATCGTGAACTCCGGATTTGATTGGCTCGCCCGGCCTGCCGCGATGGCTGCGTCCTCAAAGCGTCCGGCGCCAAAGTGCGCGTAGGCGAGTCCGACGTAGGGCAGGTACAGGAGGGGATCAAGCGGGCTGAGTCGAATGGACCGTCCGGCCTGCTCGACCGCGGTTTCGAAGTCGCCATTCCACGCGCGAACGATCGAACTAAAGCCGAGGGCAAGCGCCGATGATGGCGAAAGCGCGAAAGATCGATCGAACGCATCCGTCGCAGTCGCGAAGTCGCTTTCCACGACCGCGACGACGAAGGCAGCGGTTGCGAGCGCTGCGGCGTCGTCCCCACCCTCGGCGATGGCCCTGCGAGCGTGATGGATCGCGACTCGCTTTGTTTCCTCTTGGAGACCGCCGCGCAGATATCGCTGCTCGTGGCACCAGGCGACGATCGCGTGGGCGGCGGCGTAGTCCGGCTCCAGCTCGATCGCCCGCCCGAGCAACGCCAGTGCTCGGTCCGCGTTCTCGGGCATGGCGGTGAAGGCCAAGGGAAGCGCTTGGAGATACAGATCGTACGCATCGAGGCTGTCGGGACGTTTCCGCTTGGCACGCTCGATCTCAGCCTGGCGGAGCGTCGGCTCGATGACACCCACCACGCTGATCGTGAGCTCGTCCTGGACCGCGAAAATGTCGTCAAGCGCGCGGTCATAGCGGTCTGCCCAAATGTGCGTGCCGCTTGAGGCGTCGATCAGTTGAGCGCCGATGCGGAAGCGGTTCGCGGACTTCCGGACGCTGCCTTCGAGAACGTAGCGGATGCCGAGTTGACGGCCAACTTCCTTAACGTCGGTGGGCCTGCCCTTGTAGGCGAAGCTCGAGTTACGTCCAATAACAAAGATCCACTTGATCCGCGACAGGCCTGTGATGATGTCCTCGACGATCCCGTCAGCGAAGTAGTCCTGGTCCGGATCGCCTGTCAGGTTCGTAAACGGGAGCACGGCGATCGATGGCTTGTCAGGCAGGGCCAGCGGCGTCCGCATGCCCGTCGGCCCCCGAGGTCGCGTCCCGTCCTCCCAGATGTGGACGAAGCTGTTGACCAGCGGCTCGGCGTCCGGCATGACGCTCGCCCAGTAGCGCTTGTTCTCGGGGTCCCCGGAGTCGAACAGGTCGTCGTAGCGGATGCGGTCGCTGCTCGCTGAGCCGCGCTCGACCGCACGGACCGCGAATTCGCGGAGCTGGCGGGCGTTTGCGAGGTGGGGAGCCGCCGCGAGGTAGTGGAGGGCGAGCTTCTCGACAGCCGCGACCGACCGGTCGAGCTCCCCGGCCGCGTTGAGCATCTGGCTGAGCGCGACGAGGATCCGGTCCCCGGCGTCCATCGGGGCGATCTCCCAGCCGTTCGCCTCGGGGACGCGACTCAGGACGTCGGTCCCCTTGGGACGAGCGCGGATCCGGGCCTTGAACTCCTCGATCGTCGAGCCCGAGCTGCCCGCAAGGACGAACACGATGCCGCCGCCGCGCTCGAGGTTGACGTCGAGGACGGGCATGAGCGCCTCGCACGGCCAAGGCTCGCCGGACTTCGCGTCCACCTCGTCGATCAGGCAGATCGTCGGTCCACCGGCGATCGCCGCGGCGAGGCCCTCTCGGAAGCCCGCTTCGGTGAGCTTGGCCAGGTTGAGCTCGACGTAGGCGACGTCGGGCAACGATGCTGCAACCTGCTCCACGAAGTAGGTCTTGCCGGACCCGGGCGCCGCCCACAGCAGGTGGTTGTCCCGGCGCTTGGCGGGTTGAGCGCACGCCTCCGCGATCCGCAGCCGGGCGTCCTTCAGCTGTTCGCGCACGCGCTCGCCGAAGCGCATGTACGAGCCAACGACCGCGTAGTCGTCCATGCGCACGCTCGACAGGCCCCCGACGAGGGCTACGAGCTCGTCCCGGGAGCTCTCTACGAGCGCCATGCGGCCCCGCTCACTACCTGCATCGAGCGATGCTACGCCTCGACGCGACGACCGAAGCCGAGCTCTGCGAGTGACACCACCCGGATTGCGCACGCCCGTGATGGTGTCCGTTCAACCACGTCTACAGCCAAGTTGGCCGAGGGCACGGATCGATCGCGAACAAACTCGACATCGCCTCTTCAACCACCCCTGCCGGAGATTGACACCCCGTCGGGCGCGTCCGTATCGTCCGCCCTCCGCGGGGGAGGGGCGCCGCCGGCCGGGGAGGGGGCGCAACTCGACGTCGCCTCTACAACCACCCCTGCCGGAGATTGACACCCCGTCAGGCGCGTCCGTATCGTTCGCGCCGCCCGAGCC
>JBEPVB010000132.1:0-5493 GCA_041691215.1 Chloroflexota bacterium | reverse complement strand
GCACTGCCCCCCGCGACGCCCGATCCAACCCCCGGACCGTGGCCACGCGGCGAGGAGCACCCTGAGGTCCAAACCTTAGCGCGAACCGGTCGGCAGGTTACCGACGGCCGGCAACCGCCCACACGGGGGTGGTGCGCCGGCGCACCGGAACTGTCAGGGCGGCCGTCGGGCTGGCGGGGGCGCTCGCCGTCGCCCGGGCCTCGGCCTCGTGGCGAAGACGCGTCCGGGCCCGGCACATCAGGGCCCGCGTCGCACCGTGGGACCGACCCAGCCGGGCGGCGATCTCAAGGCCTGTCGCCCCGCTGGCGGCCAGCACGAGCGCCATACGCTCATCGGGCGAGAGGGCCGCGAGCGCGGATCGCAGCTCGGCCTGGCTCTCGCGTCGGACCGCCACGACGTCGGGCTGGTCGGGCGCCTCGACGTCGAGGAGGCGGGGCGCGAGGCGACGAGCGACCTCGGCCCGGCGGGCACGGCTGATGATGAGATTGGAGACGGCCCGGTAGAGCCAGGCTCCGGCGTTGTCGGGGCAACGCCCGGCTCGCGCCTCGGTGAGGAGCTTGATGAAGGCCTCCTGGGTGACGTCCTCGGCGAGCTCCGGGTTACGGGTTGCGCGCATGGCCACGGCGTAGGTCATGGCCGCGTGGGCTCGATGCGCGGAGGTCACGTAGTCATCGGGCGAAGGCCGCGCCGAAGCGGCCAGGAATGCCGCCGAAAGTCCGGCGCTTGAGGTGGACGCGAGCATCGGCATCATCGGGCTGCCATCGCTTCCGGACGATTCGCCTGGGCTTGCTGGAAACCGGCCATTGGTTTTGGGCTCCGGTGGCGGGTGGTTGATGCACCCACCGTTGCAGCCGACCCCTGCGGCACGACTGCGGTGATACCGCGGCCGCATATTCGGCCGTCACGCGATCACAAACCCAGGCGCGCCAGACCCGCTTGTGCCGGCGCCGAGCCGGCCGGTTCGCCTCGAATGGCCTCGCGGAATGCGGCCGCCGCGGACAGTCGATCGCCGAGCGCCTCGTAGGCCTCGCCGACCGCGATCCGCAGATCCGTCGCCCGCCCCCGCAGATGTACACGCTGCTCCTCCACCTCGGCGCTGTCCCCGTAGAACGGGCAGTCGTCGACGAAATCGCCGCCGTACAGGGATCGGGCCTCCTCCAGCATCGCGAGGCGTCCGGCCGCGTCGACCGTCGACTTCGCCGCATCGAGTCGCTCGAGGAAGGCCGTCACGTCCGACCAGTCGATGATTGCGGGGTCGAGGCGATAGCGATCGTTGTGGAATCGGATGACCTGGCTCGTCCGGCCATCGCGCCGGGGATCGAGGGTGTGGCGCAGCCCGACCATCGTTCGATGGAACGCGAGATCGGCCCGCTCGATGTCCGTATCCGGCCAGATGAGCTCCAACGCCTCGTCCTTCGAGACGCCGCGCTCGCCGCGATCCAGAAGGAAGGCGAACAGCCCCTGGGCCTGTCGCGACCCAGCCTTGTCGCCGCCCCAGCGCTCGATTCGCTCCCCTGCCCGCTCGACCCGGAGTGGCCCGAGCGCATGGACCCGCAGCCCGGGAGGCACGTCGCCGTGCTGGACGAGGGCTGCGTGGAGGGTTGTGGCCCTGCTCTCGACCGCTGCCCGCTCTGCAACGAGCCCGGCCAGCTGCTCGACCTGTTCGTCCTCCCGACGGCCGGCCCGGAGGGCTGCGGCGACGTACGCCGCCGACATCCGAATGAGGTCACCGTCACGCGGGCTGAGCGGCTCTCCGGAGGTCGTCGCGCCCACCCGGAGCTCACCCAGGACCTCGCCGTCGGCGCGGAGTGGAATCACATCGATCCAGGCGGTCGCGGCTCCCGACCCTTCGCTCGCGACGATCCGCCCGTCGGAACGAGCGACCGCGAGGCCTTGAACCTCCAGGGCGCTCGCGAGCCGGGCAAGGGCCGGCTGGACGCCGGCCTCGGCGGACTGTGCCGTGAGTCCGGACTGGCCGAGGGCCTGGAGGAGTCGCCGTCGGGATGCGGCTCGAGGGCCGTCCCCGCTGAGCCGCTGGCGCAGACGCTGGGTCACTGGCTCGTAGAGCGTGACCGTCATCACGAGGGCGATGGCCGTGAAGATCGGCAGCTCAACGCCGGTGAACGTCCGACTGGCAGCATCGACGCCGAGGATGAGGGCGATGACGACGAAGCTCCCGATGGCGCCAACAAGCGAGGTCCGGAAGGCCCGCCCGGCGACGGCCGGGCCGAAGAAGATCCCCGCCGAGAAGACCGCGTAGGCCGCGAGGACAACGGCCAGGGCGACGAACGAGACGCCGATCCACGCGTCGAGCTCGCCGACGACCGGCAGGAAGCGCATCCCGCCGCCGATCCCCCCGGCAACCACCGTCAGGAGCGCCGCCCGGACCTGTCGCTGCCGGAGGCTGCCGACCTGCGCGACGCGAAGGGCTCCCAGCAGCCAGCGCGCCCCGATCCCGAGACTGGCGAGTCGAGCTGCGATCCAGAGGTAGCCGAAGACGGTGCCGGCGAGGTCGTTGCCGACAAGGCTCGGCTGGTTCGTCAAGGCGGCCAGGATCGTCGGCGCGGCGAAAATGAAGTTTGCCGCGTAGATGCCCACCACGATCCGGCGCCGGCGAGGGGACGGCAGGCCCTCGGAGGCGATCGCCAGCGAGAAGTGGGAGGTGCCGGCGATGGTCACTGCCGCCATGAGCTCCTCGATCGCGTGGGCAATGAGGGCCGCCTCGGTGGAGGTCGCGAGGCGCTCGACGATGATGCTGCTGCTCCACGCTGCGATGGCCAGCGAGAGGAGAGCGAACACGCGCGATGCCCGGCTGCCGGCGCGGGTGACGACCGTCAGCCCGAGCCAAACGCCGAGGACGGCAGCCAGGCTGTGGGCCGCGACTTCGAGGATGCCGGCCGTGGTGAGCGTGGTCAGGGTGGGCTCGCTTCGCTCGTGGAGGTCGGCGCATTCTGCGCCGGCAACCAGACGAACGACAGCGGCGAATGGGACGCCCACGACGGCGCCGCCGGCTGGTGATCCGCGGGTGAGCGCCGCTTGCGAGATTCCGGCGTGCCCAATGGCCTGCCCAGTCCTGCGGTCCTGGAGCGGCTAGATCGGCTGGCGCCCGACCAGCGGGCGGCCGCGACGGCGCCACCCGGGCCGGTCCTCTGCGTCGCGCCCGCCGGGAGCGGCAAGACCACGACGCTGGTCGCCCGGATCGCCTGGCTCGTCGACGGCGGCGCCGATCCGTCGACGGTGACGGCCGTGACCTTCAACAAGCGGGCCGCCGAGGAGCTCACGGCGCGGCTCGACGCTGCCATGCCCGCCGGGAGCCCGCCGGTCCGCGTCCGGACCTTCCATGCCCTGGGGCTCGAGATGCTTCGGGATGCGGGCGAGCCGGTGGCGCCGCTGCTCGACCGCGAGAACGTCCTGCGGCAGGTCCTCCCGGACGCCCCGGATGCCGAGCTGCGCCGCCTCGATACCGTCCTGTCCCGCCTCAAGCTCGACTTGGACGTCGCCGCGGCGGATGTCGCGGCCGATCCGGAGGCCGGCCCGACGGCCCGGGCCTACGTGGCCTACGAGGCGGCCATCGCCGCGGTCGGCGGGCTCGACTTCGATGACCTCGTCCGGCGCCCTGTTCACCTCCTCGAACGGCGCCCGGAGGTCCTGGCAGCGTGGCGCCGCCGCTGCACCCACCTCCTCGTCGACGAGGCCCAGGACCTCGACCGGATGCAGCTCCGGATGGCCCTCCTGCTGGCCGGCCCGGCCAACCAAGTCTTCCTCGTTGGCGATGACGACCAGTCCATCTACGGCTGGCGCCTGGCCGACGTCCGCCGTCTCCTGAGCCTCGCCGAGTCGTCACTGCCGGGCTTGCGGCGGGTTGACCTGGTGACCAACTACCGCTGTCCGTCGGTGGTCATCGAACGGGCGGTCCGGCTGGTCGAGCACAACCGTGAGCGATTTGCCAAGGAGATCCGGGCACGGCCGGCGGCCACCGGCCGGCTCGTCCTCGCACCGACCCGGGCCGACGCGGTCGACGGCCTCGTCGCAGTCCTGCGCTCGTGGCCCATTGACGACGGGACGCGCGCGATCCTCGCCCGCACGAACCGGGAGCTGCTGCCGGCCGTGGCCGCCTGCCTCGCCCTCGACGTCCCCTTCCGGGCCGCAGACCTGGAGATGCCGCTTGAGAGCCCGGACCTCGACGGCATCCTGGAGCGCGTAGCAGGCGCGGAGGCGCTTCCGCTGCTCGCCCGGCTGGCCCGAGCCGACGGGCGGCCGGAGATCGTGGGCTCGCTCCTCGCCTGGGCCCCGCCGTACCACGAACTGGCCGCGTTCCGAGGAGCCATCGTCGAGGCCCGCGAGCGCCTTGGGCGGCTGCGCCGCGACGATGCCGCTCTGACCCTCGCCACCGCCCACGGGACCAAGGGCCTCGAGTTTGATCACGTGGCGGTCATCGGACTCGACCAGGGCCGCTTTCCAAGTGCGCGGTCCATGGCCGACGCTGAGGATCCCGAACGGGCCCTCGAGGAGGAACGGCGCCTCGCGTACGTCGCGTGGACGCGGGCACGCCGCTCGCTGACCCTGGTCTACGACCCGGATGCCCCGTCGGTCTTCCTGCGGGAGGCGTTCGACCCCGACGAGCTCGGCGCGGCGTCGTAGGATCGGGCCATGCCAGGTCTGCCGGCGCTCGGGCCCCGTGGCGAAGGCTGGGTTGTCATCCAGAGCGTCCTGCTGGTCGTGGTCGGCTCGGCCGGGTCATCCTTGCCGAGCGACGGCCCGATGCCTTGCCTCGTCGTGGCAGCTGGGCAAACCTTCATGGTCGTCGGCCTGCTCCTGGCCGCCGCCGGGATCCAGGCCCTCGCCAGCCACGACGCCTTCACGGCCCTGCCTCGGCCGCGCCACGCGGCGAGGCTGGTGGAAACGGGCGTCTATCGGCAGGTCCGCAACCCCGTCTACGGCGGGCTCGTCCTCCTCGGCCTGGGCTGGGCCCTCGTCCGAGGATCCGTGGCTGCCCTGGCCGCGGACGCCGTCCTCCTCCTGTTCTTCGACCTCAAGCGCCGCCGCGAGGAAGCGTGGCTCGTCGAACGCTTTCCGGGCTACGCCGCCTACCGGGCGAGGACGCGACGGCTGATTCCCTGGCTCTACTGAGGCCCTCCTCGCCCGGTGTCGCTCGGGCGCGGGAGGCGGCGAGGCTACCGATCCCGGTGGATCTCCCAGCGAGCGATCAGCTTGAGGAGGCGATCGACCGCGTCGAGGAACGGTTCGGTCGCGGACTCGGGCAGGGCGTCGCGGACCGAATCCTTTGGCCCGAACGCCGATCGCCCGGCTCGGGCGGCCGCCCGGAGGGACGGGATCGGGTCGTCGCGGAACCGATCCGGCATCGCCGACAGGTAGCGGATCCAGCGTTGCGAGCCCGCGGCAACGGCCGTGGCCAGGAGCCGGTCGGCCGCCCGGGCGGCATCGAGGGCCGCGGCATCGATCTCGGGGGTCTCATGCCGCGCCGGCACGGAA
>JBEPVB010000131.1:0-5538 GCA_041691215.1 Chloroflexota bacterium | reverse complement strand
AGCACTGGATTGTGGCTCCAGAGGTTACGGGTTCGACCCCCGTAGGCCACCCCACCCCGCTCCTCTTTGGGTCCGTCCGCCTGCCCTGGTGACGGCCCGCACCGCACGGCCCGCCGATGGTGCCCCACCGCACCAGGATGGCGGTCCATCCGGTGCTCCGGCGCACCACCCCCGGAGCCGAAGGTCCCGTTCGCGGACTGCGCTCACCAGGCGCTCCGCCTGCGTCCGCCGACGATCGATGCCAGGCGCCCAAGGTGCCGGGTCGCCGCCACGGCCAACGGCGCATCCGCATGTGCGACGCGCAGGCGCCAGCGATACGGTGCCCAGCGGCTCCAACGCGCTCTGAACGTGGCCGCGTCGTTCGGCAGGAAGCGCCCGGACTGGAGCCCGGCCGCGCGATCGAGCGGCACCGACAGGGCCCACCGGCTGAGGTCGCGGGGCACGAGCTCCTCGAGCGGCCCGAGGGCCACGTTCGCCATCGAGGCCGGCAGGCGGCGGGCAGCGAGGCGCAGGGCCGGGAAGGCCAGCCGGGGGTTCGG
This sequence comes from Chloroflexota bacterium, assembly GCA_041691215.1. Lineage (GTDB taxonomy): Bacteria > Chloroflexota > Limnocylindria > Limnocylindrales > CSP1-4 > UBA5189. Next base: position 4,999 of record JBEPVB010000131.1, on the reverse strand, counting down.
CAGCCCACCCAACTCGATGGGCGGGTCCGGCTGGCCACCCGAGATGCCGGCCAGGTCGAGCCACTGGATGAGCCGGCCGCGGCCGACGAGCAGGTCGCAGGTCGCGTGGATCGCCAGGTGGGCGAGGAGCGCCGCGTCGGAGGGGAGCGCGGCGGGCTGTCCGAGCACGGCACCGTCACTCGCCGTGGACCACAGGTAGGCCGTCAGGTCATCGTCGTCGACCCACGTCCAGAGGTGCCGTCGGACCTCGGTGTGGAGCTCGATCCGGCGGGGGTTGTCGGGGTGCTCGCCGTCGTAGCTCCGGACCTCAGCCCCGGTGCCGGCCTGCTCGAAGACATCGTGCGTTGGCCGTCGGTGGGGGTGAGGCCGGAGGAGATAGCCGCCCCTGACCAGCGCCGCCGTCGCCGCCGCCAGATCCGCGGGCGCCACCAGCAGGTCCAGGTCCGCCATCGGCCGGCGCTCGGGCGTGGCCCCGAGACGGGTGGTCAGGATCGCGCCCTTGAGGGGCATGGTCCGAACACCCGCCCGGGCCAGCTCGGCAAGTACGGCCGCGAGCTCCCCATGGAGGCGGTGGACGCGCTCGCGGTTCGCCCCCAGCTGGGCCTCGAGCCAGGCCTGCTCGGCCGCCGGGAGATTGCCGCGGAGGCCGGAGAGGCCCGGCGCCGACACCAGGTACGGACCCAGGCCGTGCGCGGCGATCACGCGACGGAGGGCGTCGCGAGACGCCTCGTCGCGGCGGCCGACATCCGCGCCGGCCTCCGCCGCCGGCGCTTCCAGCCAGCTCCCGACCTCGAACAGGAGACGGTCGGCGAGCGGGCCAGGGATCGCGACGGGCCGGTCGAGAATGCCTCGCGAGGCATCCACCGCTGAGCTCACCCCTCGATCTCGGACGCCCCGGCGGTCGGTCCAGGCGGCGGCAGGGCCGAAATGACCTGCCCATGCGGCGGCGGCGCCGACATGACCGACCCGGACGGGCCCGGGATCGGCGCGGGCGCCGTGCTCCGAAGATAGACACAAGCCCACAGGCCGAGGACGAACCAGAGCATCGTCCGGCCGGGTCCGCCGACCCAGGGATAGTCGTCGACCAGCGCGCCGATGGTCAGCACGGCGAGGGCGCCCGATACGGCAGCCAGCTCGCGATTCCAGCGGCTTCGGATCCGGAGGAGGAGGACCCAGGGCGCCGCCATCAGGACGAGAAAGGCCAGTCCGCCGCCGATCCCGACCTCGGCCGCGATCATGAGCGGGATCAGGTGGGGCGGGTAGTAGGCGAAGGTGAAGGCCGGATCGAGGCGCTCCATCTCGACAGGGACGGCGGTCATGCCCACGCCGGTGAGCGGTCGCTCGAGGAGGACGCGCCAGCCAAGCTCGATCTGGGCCAGCCGCTCGTGGACCGACCCGATCTCCGTACTCGTCTGGTCAGGCACGAGCCACGTCCGAACCGCGAGCTCGCCGCGGAGCTGCCAGCCACCGATGACGGCGACGGCCAGGGCGACGCCGCCGATGGCGATCCAGCGCCGCCGGTCGGCCACGATCGCCCGCCAGCCATCGATGACGATCCAGGCGACCAGTCCGACGGCGAGGCCGATGCCGGCCCCCCGCGAGAGCGTCACGAGGAGCCCGCCGAGGCCGAGGCCTACGGCCGCGATCTGGAGCACCCGCCCGGCTCTCGATGGCGGGTGGACCCCGATCAGGAGCAGGATCCCGACCGCGAAGAAGCCCCCGAGCACGTTCGGGTGGGTGGAAAGGCCATAGGCACGGAGGACCCAGACCCCGTCCTCGCGGAGGACGGCGGCGAGGTCCAGGTTCGACGGATCGAGGCGCAGCTCGCCGAGGCCATACAGGCCGACAGATCGTTGGGTCACGAACTGGCCGATCGCGACGACGGCCTGGACGGCGACCATGATGCCGAGCGGCACGGCGAGGTCGGCGAGGCGCCGGACCTCGTTGACGATGTACAGGGCGAGGACCACCTGCACGCTCAGGCGAACGGCCCCGAAGAGACTCAGCTCCGGCAGGACGCCGGTCGGGAGAGTGACCCAGCCGAGCACGACCAGGACGGCGGCCGGGATCACCAGCGCTCGCGGCCCAAGCCGGATGGGGCGGCGATCGGCCAGTCGGGCGCCAAGCCAGAAGGCGATCGTCGCCAGCACCACGAAGTCCATGAAGTAGACGACGACGTCGTTGAGCGGCGCCTGCATGGCCGTCGGATGGGGCAGCAGGTCGATGTTCAGGCGGAAGGGCATCGTGACGACGAGGAGGCCGAACGCCAGGTGAGCCAGCCGGTCGAGGCGGGCCGCGGCGGCCAGGCGACGGTCGCTCACGCGCGAGCCACCGTCTCGTCGACGATCCGCCGTATCGCCGCCGCGAACCGCGCCGGCCCGAAGCGGGCGGCCGATCGGGTCATATCGGCCGGGTCGAGGACCGTCTCGCGCGCCCGGACCATGCCCTCGGCGAAGGCCTCGACGCTCGATGCTTCGACGAGAAAACCGCTCAGGCCGTCCTCGACGATCTCGCAGGCTCCGCCGCGTGCGAGTGCCAGGGGCGGCCGTCCCGAGGCCTGGACCTCGGCCATGGTCAGGCCGAAGTCCTCGATGCCGGGCACGACCAGCGCCTCGCATGTCGCCATCGCCCGGGCGACGGCCGCGTCCGGCAGGCGTCCCAGGAAGCGGATCGTCGGGCCGGCAGCCCGGCGCAGCCGGCCGAGGTCGGGACCGCTGCCGATGATGTCGAGGGGCAGGCCCGTCCGCCCAGCGGCCGCGATCGCGATGTCGAGGCGTTTGTATGGTCGAAGCCGGGCTACCACGAGGAAGCGCCCCGAGCGCTCCGGCGAGGGCTGGAAGGCGTCGAGGGCGACCGGCGGATGGACGACCTCGGGCCGCGAGCCGTGGATGGCCGCCAGCCGGGCAGCGGTATAGGCCGAATTGGCCAGGATCCGGTCGATGCGCCGAAACGCGCTCCGGTCGAGCCGCCGGAACCAGGCGAGCGCGGGACCGAGGAGCCGCTGCTGCCCGCGGTGCTCGCGGAAGTACTCGTCCGACTGCCAGATGAAACGGGCCGGCGTGTGGATATAGGCGATGTGGACCGCCCCCCGTGGCGCGCGCACCTGGTGGGCGAAGGCTGAGCTGCTGGACACGACCGCGTCGACGCTACCCACGTCGAGCCGGGCGAAGGCGAGCGGGAGAAGGGGGGCCATCGATGCCAGCGGGGCGCCGGCCTTGAGCAGCCCCTGGAGCGGCGTTACCCGGATCTGGCGGCCGGCCAGCTCGGGGGGCAGCAGGTGACGGTCGACGACGGAGGCCGAGATCACTGACGGCTCCAGGATCTTCGCCAGGGCCCCGACGACGCGCTCGGCACCCCCGAGCTGCGTGAAGTAGTCGTGGACCAGCGCAATCCGCATCATCTCCCCTGCCCGGCCACGACCGGGCGGTCCGGCTCACGGCGTGACCCGAGGAAGGGAATAGTGGCCGATCCCCGGCCCTTTCGGAAGACACGCTCGGCGCTCGGTCGCCGGGGCTGGCATGATCGGGTGGTGGCCGACCTCGATTACGACCGCTTCGATGCCCTGACCTTCGACTGCTACGGGACCCTCATCGACTGGGAGGCCGGCATCCTGGCCGGGATACGACCGGCCCTCCGACGCCGCGGCCTGGAGCTCTCTGACGACGAGGCCCTCGAGGCCTACGCGGCCGAGGAGGCGAGGCTCGAAGAAGGGCCGTACATGCCGTATCGCGAAATTCTCGGGCAGGGCCTGGCCGCGGTCATGGCCGCCTCGGGCAGCGAGGCGACGGCCGAGGAGATGCAGATGTTCGGCGGCTCGGTGGCCGACTGGCCGGCCTTCCCGGACTCCCCCGCCGCGCTCGCCCGCCTCAAGACGCGCTTCCGGCTGGGCGTCCTGACCAATTGCGACGACGACCTCTTCGCGGCCTCCAATCGGCGCCTGGGTGTCGAGTTCGACTGGGTGGTGACGGCCCAGCAGGCCGGAGGCTACAAGCCCCGGCGGGCGAACTTCGAGCTCCTCTTCGAACGCCTCGGACTCCCCCGTGCGCGCATCCTCCACGTCGCCCAGAGCCTCTACCACGACCACGTGCCGGCCCGGGCCCTTGGCCTCTCGACCGTCTGGATCGATCGGCGCCACGGCCGTCCCGGCAGCGGCGCGACGCCCCCGGCCGCTGCGTCGCCGGGGGCGACATTCCACGACATGGCCTCGTTCGCTGCAGCCGCCACGGGCTCGCCGCCGGCCTGATTTCGGCGTCCCGGCGAGGTCCACGAGGTGTACGATCCGGGCAGCCCGAGCGGTCACGTACGGGACCAGTCGACGTCCGCGCTCAGCGCGGCGAGATGCAAGGGTCCGCGATGCCCGGCCCGGTCGGAGGTTGTTCGATGGCAACCGTCACGTTCGACCACGTCACCAAGCGCTACGGTGACGTGATTGCAGTCCGCGAGCTCTCGCTCGAGATTCGCGACGCGGAATTCATGGTCCTGGTCGGCCCTTCGGGCTGCGGCAAGACCACCAGCCTGCGGATGATCGCCGGTCTCGAGGAGATCAGCGACGGCACGCTCCGGATCGGCGATCGGGTCGTCAACGACGTCGCCGCCAAGGACCGCGACATCGCCATGGTCTTCCAGAGCTACGCTCTCTACCCGCACATGACCGTCCGCGACAACATGGCCTTCGGCCTCAAGCTGCGGAAGCTGCCCAAGGACGATATCGAGAAGCGGGTCAAGGCCGCGGCCGACACGCTCGGCCTGGAGAACCTCCTCAACCGCAAGCCCAAGGAGCTCTCCGGCGGCCAGCGCCAGCGCGTCGCGCTCGGCCGGGCCATCGTCCGAGAGCCGTCGGTCTTCCTGATGGACGAGCCGCTCTCCAACCTGGATGCCAAGCTCCGCGTTCAGACACGGGCCGAGATCGCCCGCCTCCACCAGCGTCTCCAGACGACCGTCGTGTACGTCACCCACGACCAGGTCGAGGCGATGACGATGGGCAACCGGATCGCGGTCA
>JBEPVB010000130.1:0-5549 GCA_041691215.1 Chloroflexota bacterium | reverse complement strand
TACCTCCGCGACGAGATCACCCTCCTCGTCGACGTCGGCACGAACGCCGAGATCGTCCTGGGCAACCGGGAGCGGCTGCTCGCGGCGTCGTCGCCGACGGGGCCGGCCTTCGAAGGTGCCCAGATCAGCGGTGGCCAGCGGGCTGCCCCGGGCGCCATCGAACGGGTCCGGATCGACCGCGACACGCTCGAGCCACGGTTCCGTGTCATCGGCTCCAGCCGCTGGTCGGACGAGACAGGCTTCGCCGCCTCGACGAGGCGGACGGGGATCACCGGGATCTGCGGCTCGGGCATCGTCGAGGTCATCGCCGAGCTATTCCTGGCCGGCGTCATCACCGCCGATGGCACGATCGACGGAGCGGCCGCGGCCCGGAGCCTGCGCATCGTGCCCGACGGTCGGACGTTCTCCTACCTGCTCAGCGAGGGCGGGCCGGCAATCGACGACGGACCGAGCTCGCCGCGCCTGACCATCACCCAGAACGACGTCCGGGCGATCCAGCTGGCGAAGGCGGCCCTCTACGCGGGCGCGCGCCTGCTCATGGACCACCTCGGGGTCGAGACGGTCGATCGGGTAGAGCTGGCGGGTGCCTTCGGCAGCCAGATCGACCCGCTCCATGCCCTGATCCTGGGGCTCGTCCCGGACGCGCCCCTTGAGAAGGTCGGCCCGGCGGGCAACGCCGCCGGCACGGGCGCCCTCATCGCCCTCCTGTCCGGCGACGCGCGGCGAGAGATCGAGACCGTCGTCCGAACCGTGGAGAAGATCGAAACCGCCGTCGAGGCGCGCTTCCAGGAGCACTTCGTCGACGCCATGGCCATCCCGCACCGGACGGCGCCGATGCCGAACCTGGCCGCGGTCGTCCAGCTGCCTCGCCGGCGCGCGGCGGCCAACGGGACCACCGGAACCCGAGGCCCCGAAGGGGGATCCCAGCACGGTCGACGCGTGAACCGGCGCCGGGCGCCGGTCAGCTCGACGGAGGAACGCTGATGCACGAAGGTCCGCGCCATCGCACCGGCGGCCGCGCCGGCCGGATGGCGGCCCGGCTCGCCGCCCACGTGGAGTCGGCGCCCTTCCTCACCCGGGCCCTGAAACCCTTCGAGGTCCTCGACGAGGAGGGCCTTGCGCTCCTCGAGCACAACGCAGACACGATCCTCGAGGAGGTCGGGATCGAGTTCCGCGGCGACCCCGATGCCCTGCCCATGCTCCGCGAGGCGGGCGCGGACGTGAGCGGCGAGCTCGTCCGCTTCCCGCGCGGGATGTGCCGGTCGATCGTCCAGGCGACGGCGCCGCGGATCTTCACCCAGCACGCCCGGAACCCGGAGCGGACCGTCCAGATCGGCGATCCCTACACGGTCCTGGCCCCGAACTACGGTTCGCCCTTCGTCCGCGACCTCGACAACGGCCGCCGCTACGGGACGATCGAGGACTTCCGGAACTTCGTGAAGCTGACGTACATGAGCCCGAACCTCCACCACTCCGGCGGGACGGTCTGCGAGCCGGTGGACGTACCGGTCAACAAGCGCCACCTGGACATGGTCTATTCCCACATCCGTTACTCGGACAAGCCGTTCATGGGCTCGGTCACGCATCCGTCGCGGGCCGCCGACACGGTGGAGCTGGCGAAGATCGCCTTTTCGGGCCTCGGCCCTGACTACCTCGACGACCACACCGTGGTCCTGAGCCTTATCAATGCGAACTCGCCGCTGGTCTGGGATTCGACGATGCTCGGGGCCGCCCGCGTCTACGCCCAGAGCAACCAGGCGACGCTGATCACGCCCTTCATCCTGGCCGGCGCGATGTCGCCGGTGACGGTGGCGGCGACCGCGGCCCAGACCCTTGCCGAGGCCCTGGCCGGGATGACGTTCGTCCAACTCGTCCGGCCCGGCGCGCCCGTTGTCCTGGGGAGCTTCGCTTCGTCGATCTCGATGCAGTCCGGCGCGCCGACGTTCGGGACGCCCGAGCCGGCCCTCGTCCTCTACGTCATGGCCGCCCTGGCTCGCCGGCTCGGCGTCCCGTTCCGGTCCGGCGGCAACCTCTGCGCCTCGAAGATCGCCGACGCCCAGGCGGCCTATGAATCGGCCGCGACCTTCCAGCCCACGATCATGGCCGGCGTGAACTTCGTCCTCCATGCCGCGGGCTGGCTCGAGGGCGGCCTCGCGATTGGCTACGAGAAGTTCATCCTCGACAACGACCAGTGCGGGATGGCCGCGGTCTTCGTCAACGGCGTCGACCTCTCGGAGAACGGGCAGGCCCTCGACGCCATCCGGGAGAACGGCCCGGGCCTCCACTTCCTGGGCAACAGCCACACCTTGGCCAACTTCGAGACGGCCTTCTACCGCTCCGAGATCGCCGACAACAACTCCTACGAGCAGTGGCTCGAGGACGGCGGCCTCGACGCCGCCCAGCGGGCCAACAAGATCTGGAAGCGGATGCTCAACGAATACGAGGCCCCGCCGATCGACGACGGCATCGACGAGGCGCTCCTCGAGTACATGGTCAAGCGCAAGGCGTCCTTCCCGGATAGCGAGGTCTAGCAACTCGTGGGGTTCCTGCGACGACGCGGCAAGCTCGACGAGGCCGGACGGACCGCCCTCGTCGCGATCCTCGCCGACCCGACGTTCGAGCTGCTGCCGCTCAAGAACGCCTCGGAACAGGAGGTCGCCCTGCCCCGGAACGCACGGGTGTCCGTGACGGCCTCGCCGGCGAAGGGCCTCGAGGCGACGGTCGCGCTGAGCGTCCATCTGGAAAGGGCCGGCTTCCGGGTCGTGCCGCACCTGTCGGCCCGGATGGTTCGCGACGACGCGCACCTTCGAGGTCTGCTGAGCGCCCTCGCGGAGGCCGGGATCGACCGGGCGTTCGTCGTGGGCGGCGACGCCGAGGAGCCGGGCGCCTTCCCCGATGGGCTGTCGCTCCTTCGCCGGATGGCCGAGCTCGGGATTGCGCTCACGGAGATCGGCGTGCCGTGCTATCCGCAGGGGCACGCCTTTATTCCGGATGCGGCGCTGCTCGCGGCGCTTCGCGCCAAGTCCGAGTTCGCGAGGTACATGACGACCCAGCTCTGCTTTGACCCGGACGCAATCTCGGGGTGGCTCGCCGCTCGCCGCGCGGACGGGATCGAGCTGCCGGTTCGGATCGGCATTCCCGGTGTCTCCGCCATCCCGAAGCTCATCGAGATCAGCGCCCGGATCGGCGTCCGCGACGCGAGCCGGTTCGTGCTCAAGAACACCCGCTTCGTCGGCGAGCTGCTGACCTCTGGCGGCGTCTATCGCCCGACCGGACTGGTGATGAGGCTGGCGCCGCTCATCGCGGACCCGGCTGCCGACGTGATCGGCCTCCACATCTACACGTTCAACCAGGTCGCCGCGACCGAAACCTGGCGCCAGGAGCGGCTCGAGAAGACCGCGAGTGACGGCTGAGCTGCCTCGTCACCGCGCGGGCAGGGTTCCCCAGACGGCGCCATTCGCGTTGAACGGCTTCGTCGTCTCGAGCAGCACCATTCCCGACCCATCGGCCTTGATCACATACAGCGACGCCCGCGTCCCCGACGCGCCCGGGTAGTGCGAGAAGACGATCCAGGCGGCGTCGGGGGACCACCACGGATGGAAGACTCCGCTCACCCCATTTTCATCAGCCGAGAGGTCCGGTGTCAGCTGCGTTAGGCCAGTGCCATCGGGCTTGACGGTGTACAGGTGTTGCGGGGAGCTGCCCGGGTCGGGCGGAGATTGGAACAGGACGAGCGCGCCATCGCGTGACCACGTCGGATCGTCGACGTCCATCGTCCGCGGGGTGAGAACCTTGATGTTGCCTCCGTCGATCGACGCCATGACGATCTCGTGGTGCTCCGGCGTCGTGTAGACGTCTCGCGCGAACACGAGGGACTTCCCATCGGGCGACCATCGGGCCCGGTTGTCCTGCCACCCGTCGGGGCAGGACGTCTGGTCGCAGCGCATCCCCTTCCGGGTGATCTGATGGCGATTGCTGCCGTCGAGATTCGAGATCCACAGAGCGACGCTATAGGGGCCATCCGCGCCGGGGTCGAACAGGTCCCGCGTCTCGACGAACCGCGCACCGTCGGGTGACCACGATGGATCTTCGCCGATCGTGTCGATCCGCCGCAGCCCGGTGCCATCGATATTCACGACATATACGCCGCCGTCATCGAGGGGTGCGCCGTCAGGAACGTAGCGAGTGAACAGGACACGCTTTCCGTCGGGCGAGATCATCGGCGTCCGATCGTCGAAGCTCGAGACAACCAGCTGCCGAAGGTTTGAACCGTTGGCGTCCTGGACCCAGATCTGCGCATGCTTCGGGGCCGACTGTTCGTCGACGAAGACAATCTGGCCGGGCAGGTTCGCGACCGGGTTCGGCGTTGCCGCCGTCGAGGGCAGCGCCGCCGCGCTCGTCGATGCCGGGCTGGGCGTCGACTGGACGATCGACGGTGCTGGCGGAGCGGCAGTCGAACAGCCGACGAGGGCGACAGCGAGGACCGCTATCCTGCTGCGCCACAAGCCTCGAGTCGCCGTTCGTGACATGCCATCCGCCTCTCGTTCGCGCGACATCATGGGCCGCCGTGACCCACCTACAGCAGATGCGGCCTGGCCCGTGATTGTGCGCCCTCCAATTGGGCGGTCTCGGCTGGTTGCAGGACCCGGATCGTGACAGTCCCTCCTATCCACCACAGCAACGAGCCAAAGGAACTGTTCATCCGCCGCTGAGCACGGTGGCCATGGACGGCATGTCGCACTACTCTTTTGACATCCTGCACGCCAAGTGATCGATGGAGCTGTACCGCGAATGCCTTCCGTCAGCGAGATCTCCAGCCGCTACGTGGACGAGGTCGCCGCCCTGGATCCGGTGCGCGGCGAGCGCTGGGGCGTCGCCACCGATTCAACCCGTCTCACCGACTACTCGCCGGCCGGCTACGACGCGCTGATGGATCTCCTCCGAAGGACCGGCCGGGACATCGAGGCCGCGTCGCCCGAGACGGAGCAGGAGCGGCTCGGCAAGGGCTTCCTCACCGACTGGATCGGTGGCGAGCTCGGGATCCTCGAGTTCGGCGAGCGCGAGCGGATGCTCAGCATCATCGTCGGCGCCCCGGCCAGCACCCGCTCGGTCTTCGACCTCATGGATCGCTCGACCCCCCAGGCCTGGGCCGCGATCGCGGCCCGCCTTGGCAACGTGGCGGCGTGCCTGGCGGGCTACCGGGCGACCCTCGAGGACGGCATCGCCCACGGGCGGCCGGCGGCCCGACGGCAGGCCCTCGCGGTTGCCGCCCAGTGCGCGACGTGGGCCGGCGACGGCACGAACGGCGGCTGGTTCGGCACCTTCGTCGCCCAGTACGGCGACGGCCCGGCCCGCGGCGGCCTTGATTCCGCAGCGCGTCAGGCCGCGGCCGCGTACGGCGAGCTCGCAACCTGGCTCGGGGGCACGTACGCGGCGCGGGCCGCCGATGCGGACGGCTCGGGCGAGGAGCGCTACCGGATCTGGTCCGAGTACATCCTCGGGACCGATCTCGACATCGACGAGGCCTACGCCTGGGGCTGGGAGGAGCT
>JBEPVB010000129.1:0-5572 GCA_041691215.1 Chloroflexota bacterium | reverse complement strand
GCTGGGTAGCTATGTTCGGCAGGGATAAGCGCTGAAAGCATCTAAGTGCGAAGCTCGCCTGGAGATGAGGTTCCCCACCGGGTTAACCGGGTAAGACCGCAGGTAGACCACCTGTTTGATAGGCCGCATGTGGAAGTCCGGTGACGGATGAAGCTGAGCGGTACTAATGGTCGAGGGCTTGACCACTTCCAGCACCTGACCCAGGGTCAGCGGTTGGGATCTGGATAGATCCATTCAGCAACACGCGAGATCGATCGATCAACGACTTCTTCGGCGCCGCGCATCCAGCGATGCGTCGTCGCAGCCGATACGTGTCCAGCAGCAAGATCCTGGTGACTCTAGCGGAGAGGCCATACCCGTTCCCATCCCGAACACGGAAGTCAAGCTCTCCAGCGCCAAAGATACTGAGAGGGCAGCCTTTCGGGAAAATAGGTCGTCGCCAGGATTTTGTGCGTCCCGGGCCAGGCGCGGTCGGAGCAGCCGGGCGGAATCGAGGCCGGGCCGGTGCCGCGGCACCGAGCCGCCGAGCGCCAGCTTCATCGTCTCGGACCGCCCAGGGCGGACCTCGAACTCGGTCCCCGCCCATCGCGCTATGCTCGGCGTGCATGGCATCCGGCGACCACATGACCGATCCGCCGCTCGAACACGCCGGAGAGGTCGGCCGGGTCCGCGACGGCCGGTCGATCGTGAGCTGCCCCTACCTGCGAAGTGCCAGTCGGGCCTGGGTCGCCGCTGGGCCATCGAGCGAGCACCGCTGCGCCGCCGTCGCCCCCGCGGCAGCCTTGTCGACCGAGAAGCAGCGTCGGCTGTGCTTGACCGCCGACCACGAGACGTGTGCGACCTACCTCGCGGCCCTCGAGGCGCGGGAGAGCCGAGTAGCCAGCCAGGCAGACCGGCCGCTGGGCTGGGGCTGGGTCCGGACGACGCCCGTGGTCGACGGATCGGTGGGCCTGGGTTCGTCGGCCGCGGCCGCGCTGACCGAGCGGCGCACCTGGCAGGTGATCCCGGCCATCGCCTTGGTCGCGGCGCTCGGAGCCCTCGGCCTGTCGAACTTCAAGTCCGGTGTCGTCCGCGCAACCGCCGCCCCGACCCACCCGGTGGCCGTGGCGACGGGCGCCTTGGGCTCGCCCCGCCCTACGACACCGACCCCGACCGTGACAGCCCGGCCTTCCGCCACGTCCGCTCCAACGGCGACCCCGGCGCCGACGCCGGTCGTAACCCAGAAGCCGGTGGCGACCCCCTCGCCGGCCGTCCCGACCACCTACACCGTCAAGTCTGGTGACTCGCTTTACGCCATCGCGATCCAGTTCAAGACGTCGGTGAGCGCCCTCAAGGCTCTCAACAGCCTGACGTCCAACACGCTCCACGTTGGCCAGGTCCTCAAAATCCCCTGACACCGGCCGGGCGCTCGCAACGGCGGGTCTGACCTCGGTGCGCCGGGCGGCCGAAGCGGTGCGCTCGCGGCCCGGCTGCCATTTCAGCGCTGGCAGCCCCGGCACCACGACGTCGCCTCGCTTCGGGACGACACCTCGCTGATCTTCGTGCCGCACCTCGGGCAGGGCTTCCCGCCTCGCAGGTGGACCGCGAGGAAGTCGCGGACCTCCGTCTCGAACGTCGGCGGCACCCGAACCCGGAGGGTCGCGCACGCGCGCGCGAGCGTCTCCCGCGCGGCGTGGTACAGCTCATCGACTTCCTCGGTCGCCAGCGACGAGCGCTTCCGGAAGGGGTTCAGGCGGGCGGCGTGGAGGATCTCGTCGCTGTAGGCGTTGCCGATCCCAGCCACGAAGGCCTGGTTTCGCAGCAGCGGCTTCAGCTCGCCGGGGTGTCGCCGGATGCGGTCGCGCCAGACGTCCAGGGTCAGCTTTGGGTCGTCGGCGTCGGGCCCCTGCTCGTTGCCCGGCGTCTCGATCCCGTCGTAGCCGGGCACGGAACGGGTCTCCGTGGCCGGCAACAGGTAGACCTTGCCCATCTGGGTCGGGTCGCGGTAGCGGACCTCGGCCTCCGCGTCGTCAGCCGGCATCCAGGCCGCGCCCTTCGTCCAGCGCGCGACCCGGGCCGAGACCTTGGCCCGAGCGCCGAAGCCCAGGACGACCGCGGTCTTGTTCGGGAGGGGGCGCCCGGGCTCGGCGAGCTGGAAGCGTCCGGTCAGCATCGCGTTGACAACGATTGCGTCGGGCTCGAACTGGAAGCGCAGGAACTTGCCGCGACGAAGGACGGCGCTCAGCAGCTGGCCGACGAAGGCCTCCAGCTCGGCCGGCGTCCCCCGGACCGCGAGCGGGCCCGGCGCGCTCGCGCGGAGGAGCGGCCGGCCTCGCAGGGCAGCGTCGAACGCCTCGGAAACCACGGTCAAATCGGGCAGCTCAGGCATGGTCGCGGCGATTGTAGCCACGGAGACCCGTGTGCTAGACTCCCGTGGCCCTCCGGGCAGGACAGCTGAAGAGCACGATCAACCCGATTTCGATGTCGAAGGAGCGGACCGCGGCAGATCATCCACGGACCACTTGATCGCAGACAAAACGGCTTGAGCGCTGCTCGGGCCGTTTCTGATTCCGGCGGGACATTGCCTTGCAGGAGATCAACGAATTGACCGAAGAACAACAGGGCGGGACGACGCCCCCGGCCGAGGCGATTGCCGAGGCCCCGGCGCCCGAACAGACCGACACGGCCGTTGCCGTGGACGATCCCGTCGAGACATCCGTCGCGGACGCAGTCGCAACAGACCCGGAAGCATCCCACGCGCCGGAGGCGGATGAGGCCCCCGCGACTCCCGAGGCAGCAGCGTCCTCGGCGGAGGCAGCGGCGCCCGTCGCGGACGCGGAGGCACCGGCCACAGCAGCCCCCGAGGCGGCCGCCAACGCAACCCCGGACCCCGCTCCAGCTTCCGAGGCAGAGGCCGCCTCCGTGACAGTCCCCGAGGCGGAGCCCGAAATGGAGGCCGTGGACGCCAACGGAGCGGACACCGCGGACGCGGACGCCTCGGACGCAAACGACGCGACCGGCGAATCCGCCGAGGCATCTCCTGCAGCTCTCGCCGAGGACGAGATGGCCGACGCACCGGCGGCCGAAGTGGCGCCGCCGCCCTCGCGTCGGACCGGCCCCGAGCCGACCACGATGGAGGAGCTCCTTGCCGAGCAGGACTCCGAGATCAAGAGCTTCAAGCACGGGGACGTCGTCGAGGGCACCGTCGTCCGCATCGACAAGGACGAGATCCTCGTCGACATCGGCGCCAAGAGCGAAGGGGTCGTCAGCAACCGCGAGCTCTTCGGCCGACACGGTGAGTCGCAGCCGGCGCTGGCGATCGGCGACACCGTCCTCGTCTACGTCCTCCAGCCGGAATCGCCCGAGGGCCACGTCGTCCTCTCGCTCCGCCGGGCCGGCCTCGAGCGCAAGTGGCGCGCGATGCAGGAGCAGCTCGAGGCGGGCGTCATCATCGAGGCCCCGGTCATCGACCACAACAAGGGTGGCCTCATCGTCGATTGCGGCATCCGTGGCTTCGTCCCGATCAGCCAGATCGTGGACTTCCCGCGCCGGCCCCAGAACGACCAGCCCCGCGACGCGGCCCAGGAGATCGCCGAGAAGCTGATGCCGTTCGTCGGCCGCAAGCTCCGGCTCAAGATCCTCGAGGTCAACCGCAAGGCCAACCGCCTGATCCTGTCCGAGAAGGTTGCCCTTTACGAGGAGCGGCGTGAGAAGCGCGACGAGCTCTTCAGCAGCCTCCAGGTCGGCCAGAAGGTCACCGGCACCGTCCGCAGCATCGCCCCCTTCGGCGTCTTCATCGACCTCGGCGGGATCGACGGCCTCGTCCACAAGAGCGAGCTCTCGTGGAACAAGGTCAACAACCCCGAAGCCGGCTATCACGTCGGCGAAGAGGTCGAGGCCGAGGTCATCGACATCAACCACGAGCGCGGCCGGATCAGCCTCTCCATCCGCCGCCTGCAGCCCGATCCATGGCACTCCACGGTCGCGGACTTCAACGTCGGCGACGTCATCGACGGGACCGTCACCAAGCTCGTCAACTTCGGGGCCTTCGTCCGTGTCCGCGATGGCCTCGAGGGCCTCATTCACATCAGCGAGCTGAGCCACCAGCGGGTCGCCCATCCTGGCGACGTGGTCCACGAGGGCCAGAACCTCAAGCTCAAGATCATCAGCCTCGACTCGGAGCGCCATCGCCTGGGCCTCAGCCTGAAGCAGGCCGAGGAGGCACCGGTCCGGACGATGCCGGAGCCGGGCGCCGCGCCCATGGCGGCGCCAGCGGCAAGGCCGGAGCGCCGGCCACGCCCGGACCGGGAGCGCGAGCGCGGCTACTCCGCCTCGGACGCGGTCCAGGAGCCCGAGGGCGGCATCGACACGACGCTCGCGGCGGCCTTCGCCAGCGTCCGCGAGCAGCTGGCCGCGGCCGAAGCCGCCGAATCAGGGCCCTCGGACGGTTCGGCTGCCGAGGCCGACGCTGCCGTCGAAACTGAGCCGGCGACGCCGGAGCCGGACACCGAAGCCGCCGTCGTCACGGAGCCCGAACCGGCCGCAGCCGAGCCCGAGACGGAGCCCGAGCCCGAACCGGCCGCAACCGAGCCGGAGACGGAGCCCGAACGGGCCTCAGCCGAGCCGGAGCCCGAGCCCAAGTCGGAGCCCGAGCCCAAGTCGGAGCCGGCGGTCGCCGCGGACCCCGAACCCGCCGTCGCGGCGGAGCCGGACATCGAGGCAGCGGTCGATGCGCAGCCAGAGCCAGAGCCCGCAGCGGAGCCCGAGCCCGAGCCGGCCGCCGTGGCGGAGCCGGATCCCGACGCTCCGGCCGACGCCCCGGTGCCCGACGAAGCGCCGGCTGCCGAGGAGGCGCCGACGGCCGAGGAATCACCGGTTGTGAACGACGCGCCCGCGACCGAGGACGCGCCCGACGCCCAGGAGGCTCCTCCTGCTGAGGAGCCGGCGGCCGTCGAGGCGTCAGCCGAGGCCAAGGTCGAGGACACGGTCAAGTCCGTCTGATCGACGGCGGTCTCGCGGAACTCATCGCGTCCGCCGGGTGCATCTGCGCCCCGATCTCGTACGTATCCATTGGCGAGCCCGCGCAGCACGTCGTTGAGCGTCGGGGCGCGAAAGACTGCGTGCTACGATGGCTGAGCGCCGAGGTGCGCAGAAGGGGACAGGCGTTCGAAACCGATGGAGCGCTTCGACAAGTTCACTGATCGAGCGCGCAAGGTCCTGACGCTTGCGCAGGACGAGGCGCAGCGGTTCAACCACAACTACATCGGCACGGAGCATCTCCTTCTCGGGCTGGTTCGCGAGGGCGAGGGCGTGGCCGCGCGCGTGCTCGAGAACATGAACGTCGAGCTGGCCAAGGTCCGGACGGCCGTCGAGTTCATCATCGGCCGCGGGGATCGCCCGGTCGTCGGCGAGGTCGGGCTGACGCCGCGAGCCAAGCGGGTGATCGAGCTGGCGATCGACGAGGCCCGCCGCCTCGGCCACAACTACATCGGCACCGAGCACCTCCTGCTGGGCCTCGTCCGCGAGGGTGAAGGAATTGCCGCCGGCGTCCTGGAGTCGCTCGGGGTCAACCTCGACAAGGTCCGCCACGAGG
>JBEPVB010000128.1:0-5622 GCA_041691215.1 Chloroflexota bacterium | reverse complement strand
GCCTGGTGGTCGAGATCCAGGACGAGAAGAGCCAGCACAAGAACAAGGCCAAGGCCATGTCCGTCCTGCGGGCCCGGCTCGCCGAGGCCGAGAAGCAGCGCCAGCGAGCGGCCGACTCGGTCGCCCGGCGGTCGATGATCGGGGCCGGCGATCGCTCCGACAAGATCCGGACCTACAACTTTCCCCAGGACCGGGTCACCGACCATCGCGTCAACGCCGATCTCTCGAACCTGCCCCGGGTCATGGATGGCGAGCTGGACAAGCTCATCGACACGCTCATCACCACCGACCAGGCGGAGCAGCTCGCCGCCTTCGTCGAGACCGCTCCCGCCGGCTGAGCGGCGCCCATGGCCACCGTCGAGACCCTCCTCCGTGACGCGGTCGATCGCTTCCGGCTTGCCGGCTCGGACAGCCCACGGCTCGATGCGGAGGTGCTCCTGGCAAATGTCCTGGGCATCGACCGAACCGGCATCGCGGCCCATCCCGAGGCGCCGGTGGGTGATGGCGCTGCCGCTCGATTCGCCGAGGCGGTCGTCCGCCGTGAATCCGGCGAGCCGGTGGCCTACGTCCGCGGCGTCCGGGAGTTCATGGGCCTCGCCTTCGCGACCGACCTGCGAGCGCTCATCCCGCGGCCCGAGACGGAGCAGCTCGTGGAGCTGGCCGAGCTCGAGATCGCCCGTCGCCTGACGTCCGCGCCCCGGCCAGAGGGTGCCCCGCCCCTGCGCGTCATCGACGTCGGGACCGGCAGCGGCGCGATCGCCGTCTCGCTTGCCGTGCGCCTCCGCACCCGGCGCATGCTCGACGAGGTCGACATCCTGGCCGTCGACGATCTCGAAGGCGCCCTCGACCTGGCCAGGGAGAACGCGGTCGGCCACGCGGTCGGGGATCGTCTTCGGTTCGCGGTTGCCGATCTCGTCCCCCTCATCGAGATGCCGTTCGACCTGGTCCTGGCCAACCTCCCGTACGTCGCAACGCCCGCCCTCGACGGCCTGCCGGTGCCGGTCTCGTTCGAGCCCCGCCACGCCCTCGACGGCGGACCCGATGGGCTGGCCGTGATCGGCCGTCTCGTGGCGGACCTGCCCGAGGTCCTGGCCCAGCGGGGCGTCGCCCTGTTCGAGATCGGGGCGGACCAGGTGGCCGGCATGCAGGCCCTCGTGGCGGCCCTGCCCGGTCGGTGGTCGTGCAGCATCGAGGCCGACCTCGCCGGCTTGCCGCGGATCGCCCGGCTGGAGCGCTGAGGTGGCCGCTCGTCCGTTCGTGCCACGCTCCGTGCCACCTGAGCTACCGATCCGGTTGATCGCCCTCGACATCGACGGCACCCTCGTCGACGACGACGTCGTCCTCCAGGACCGGACCGTGGCCACGATCCGGCGAGCCATGCGCCGTGGCCTCAGGGTCTCGCTGGTCACCGGCCGGATGACCCTCTCCGCGGTCCAGTTCGCGACGACCCTTGGCCTCACCGATCCGGTGATCGGGACGCAGGGCGGCCTGATCCGGGAGATGCCCCGCCAGGTCGGCCGGACCGGCAAGCTCCTCCGCCACCGGCCCCTCGATCCGGCCGTCGCCCGCGAGGCGATTGCCTGGAGCCGCGAGCGGGGGCTCGATCCCCACGTCAACCACCTCGAGCGGCTGATCATCCGGGCCGACGACCCCGACGTCGACGACTATTCGGCGTTCCTGGGCACGCTGGCCATCCGGGTCCCGGACCTCGTGGCCTGGATCCAGCATCCGGTAACCAAGCTGGTTTCCGTCGGGCCGCCGGGCCTCCCGTCGAGCCTGCTCGATGCGGCCCGTGCGGCGTTCGCCGGGCGGGCCGATGTGACCGTTGCCCATCCCCGCTTCCTCGAGTTCGTCGCCCCGGGCGTGTCAAAGGGCGCGGCGATCCGCTGGTTGGCCCGCCGGTCCGGCGTGTCCCTGGGGGCCGTCCTGGCGATCGGCGACCAGCTCAACGACCTCGAGATGCTGGCCGCCGTCGGCCACGGGGCGGCCATGCCGTCGTCCCCGGACGAGGTCATCCAGGCCGCCAGGTACGTCGCGCCACCGGTCGAGGACGAGGGCGCGGCGCAGCTCATCGAGCGCCTCGTCCTGGCCGGGCCGCGGGAGGTTGCCACCGCGGCGAGCGAGCTCGAAGCCCGGGCGACGGACATCCGGACCGGGATCGCGGCGCGACGAGCGTCACGCTCGGCGCGGGCCGTATCCGCATGACCCACGACCGCCGGACCGCCGGACCGCGCGTCCTCCGGGACGATGCCGCCGGGATCGAGGTGGCCGTCGAGGTCCTCCGCGCCGGCGGTGTCGTGGCCCTGCCCACCGACACCGTCTACGGCATCGCGGTCGCCCTCGACACGCCCGGCGGCATCGAGCGCCTCTTCGCGATCAAGGAGCGCCCGCCGGAGAAGGGCATCGCCCTCCTCCTCGGGAGCACCCTCCAGGCTTGGCACGTCGGGGTGCCGACGGCCGAGGCACGCCGGCTCGCCGCCGCCTGCTGGCCCGGCCCCCTGACCCTCGTCCTCGAGCGTGCGCCGGGCCTGTCCCTGCCCGATGCCCTGACCGGTGGTGGGTCCACGATCGGGGTCCGCGTGCCCGACCACCCCACGCCCCGGGCGCTGGCCGGCGCCATCGGGCCCCTGCCCACGACCTCGGCCAACGTGAGCGGCGCGGTCGACACCTTCGACGCCGCCGAGGTGGTCGCCCAGCTTGGCGACCGGATCGATCTCGTTCTCGATGGCGGGCGGTCCGGCGGTGCGGCCGCCTCGACCGTCGTCGACTGCACCCGGGACCCCGTGGCCATTCTCCGGGAGGGCGTCCTCGGCGAGCGGAGGATTTGGGAGATCCTCGCGTGAATCTGGTCGCGACTATGGGACGATTGGCCCGCCGCCGGCCATCCCGGACGCGAGCCCGTGCGAGGGCGCGTACCGCCGGCCGGCCCGGGCGCGCAACGAGAAGGGCGGGACACGGATGACGGTCGCGAACCGGCAGGGCCTGGGCTGGGCGTCCCTCGCGGAGATTGACCCCGAGCTATGGGCCGCGATGGTCCAGGAGCGGCGGCGCCAGCACGACAAGATCGAGCTCATCGCGAGCGAGAACTACACGTTCGCGGCGGTCATGGAAGCCCAGGGCTCGTGGCTCACCAACAAGTACGCCGAGGGCCTGCCGGGCAAGCGCTACTACGGCGGCTGCGAGTACGTCGACATCGCCGAGACGCTGGCCCAGAAGCGGGCCCTGGCCCTCTTCCCGGGCGCCGAGCACGTCAACGTCCAGCCCCATTCGGGCGCCCAGGCCAACATGGCCGCCTATTTCAGCGTCCTCCAGCCGGGCGACCGGATCCTGGGCATGAACCTGGCCCACGGCGGTCACCTGACCCACGGCTCGCCGGTCAACTTCTCCGGCCGCCTCTACGAGGTCCATGCCTACGGCGTCGAGGAGGGCACGGGCCGGATCGACTACGACATCCTGGAGGCCCGGGCGAAGGAGGTCCGGCCCAAGGTCCTCGTCGCCGGCGCGTCCGCCTATCCGCGGATCTTCGACTTCGAGCGCATGGCGGCGATCGCCCACGGCGTGGGCGCGCTCCTCTTCGTCGACATGGCCCACATCGCCGGGCTCGTGGCCGCCGGCGAGCACCCCAGCCCGTTCCCCCACGCCGACATCGTGACGACGACGACCCACAAGACCCTCCGCGGGCCGCGGGGCGGCCTGATCTTCAGCCGGACCGAGCTGCCGGATGCCGTCGATCGGGCCGACTTCCCGATGGTCAAGGCGACCCTCGCCGCGCAGATCGACAAGTCGGTCTTCCCGGGCGTCCAGGGCGGGCCGCTCATGCACGTGATCGCCGGCAAGGCCGTCGGGCTCTTGCTCGCCGCGGGCGACGACTTCCGGCGCGACCAGCGGCGGACCGTCGAGAACGCCGCGGTCCTGGCCGGCGCGCTTGCCGACCAGGGCGCCCGCGTCGTGTCGGGTGGCACCGACAATCACCTGATGCTCGTCGACGTGACGCCCCTGGGGGTGACCGGCAAGGAAGCCGAGCACCTCCTCGACGAGGTCGGGATCACGGTCAACAAGAACGCCATCCCGTTCGATCCACTTCCCCCCAACACGTCCTCGGGAATCCGGATCGGGACACCGGCCACGACGACGCGGGGCTTCGGCCCGGACGAGATGCGGACGATCGCCGGGCTGATCACCCGCGCGATCAACCAGCGCGACGAGCCGGGGGCCAAGGCCGAGCTCGCCACCGCGGTGGCGAGCATCGTCGACCGCTTCCCCGTACCCGGGTTGCCGACCGAAGTGCCATGAGCTTCGTCCCGACAGCGGGCGCGACGCTCCCGCTGCTCATCGGTGCGTTCATCGGGGCCGCGATCGTGGCCCTGATCCTGACCCCCGTGATTCGCGCCCTCGTTCGCCGCCGGGGCATCGTGGACGCGCCCAATCAGCGCCGGGTCAATACCAGCCCCGTGCCACGGGGCGGCGGCGTGGCCGTCGTCATCGCCTTCCTCGGCATCGCCGGCGGCCTGACCCTCTTCCGCGGCACCATCCCGTCGATGCCCGGACCGGGCGGCATCACTGCCGGTGAGCTCGGCGCGGTCTTCGGCGGCGGTGCGTTGGCCGCGCTCATCGGCGCGATCGACGACCTCCTCGATCTTCGGGCGCGCTGGCAGCTCCTCGGCCAGCTGCTGCTGGCCGGCGTGGCGGTCGGGCTCGGTGTGAGCGTCGAGGTCATCGCCAACCCGTTCGGACCGCGCCAGATCGCGTTCGACAGCCCGTTCGCGATTGCCTTCACCGTCGTCTGGATCGTGGGAATGCTGAACAGCATGAACTTCATCGACGGCCTCGACGGACTGTCGACCGGGATCGCCCTGATCGCCGCCCTGACCCTGGGGATCCTGAGCCTGACCACCGATGTCCGGCAGCCGTACGTCGCCGTCCTGTGCTTCGTTCTGGCGGGCGGGCTGCTCGGTTTCCTGCGCTTCAACTTCCAACCGGCCTCGATCTTCCAGGGGACCGCCGGGGTGATGTTCATCGGCTACATCCTGGCCATCCTGGCGATCCTGGGCACGGCCAAGGTGGTGGTGGCGCTGCTGGTCCTGGGTGTCCCGATCATCGATACCTTCTGGGTCATCGTCCGGCGCCTCCTGGCCGGGAAATCGCCGTTCACCCCGGATCGCGGCCACATCCACCACCGGCTCCTCGATGGGGGCCTCGGCCATCGGGGCACCGTGTTGCTGATCTACGCGATCTGCGCAAGCCTTGGCGTGATGTCGCTCGTGGTCTCGACCGCCACCCAGGTCTATGCCTTCCTCGGTGCAGTCCTCGCCTTCGGGCTCGTCCTCTTCCTCCTGACCCGGGGCACGGACGACATCCTCGATCCGGGCGCCCGGTCCCAGGATCCGCCGGCGTGAATCCCTGGCGCCGCCGCCCGAGCCAGCCCGAGACGCCGCAGGAACCGATCTCCCAGGAGGACCTCGCCTGGCGGATCGGCGCGTCCGAGATCCGCCCTTCGCATTTCGACGAGGACGACGAGGCGGTATGGGCCGCGGTCGCAGCGGCTGCAGCGGCATCCAGGGCGGCTACGGCCCGGGCCGCCATGGTCGCGGCGGGCGAGCAGGGGGTAGCCGTCGAGTCCGC